>NZ_JAZDCU010000023.1:0-67082 GCF_036324085.1 Pseudomonas auratipiscis | reverse complement strand
CCTTCGGCGCGGTCCCCGCGGGAGCAAGGGTGGAATGAGGGAACCCGGAGCGCAGCGTAGGGCCGGATGCAGGGACACACGGTTTTGCCCACTTTTGCCCCGACAAAAGTGGGTCGCCGTAAAGGCGAAACCAGCCAGTGGTGCCACCACATCAAACGGATATGCCCATCGCCACTCGAGCCACATTCCGGTGCTCGCCCGCTAGCAGGCCCGGTGCATAGTTCCCGGAATTCCGTGAACAACCATAAAAAAGGGCGGCCCTGAGGCCGCCCTTGTTGCTTGCGCTGTCCCTTAACCGCGACGGCGCAGAGCTTCGATGCGATCTTCCAGCGGGGGGTGGCTCATCAGCAAGCCAGCCAGGCCCTGCTTGAGGCCGCCATTGATGCCGAAGGCGTTCAAGGTGTCGGGCATATGCACCGGTACCCCTTGTTCCGAACGCAGGCGCTGCAGAGCGCCGATCATCGCGCCGGTACCGGCCAAGCGTGCACCGGCTTCATCGGCACGGTATTCACGTTTACGCGAGAACCACATGACGATCATGCTGGCGAGGATGCCCAGAATCAGCTCGGCAACGATGGTCGCGATGTAGTAGGCGATGCCTTGGCCTTCTTCGTTCTTGAAAATCACCTTGTCGACAAAGTTGCCGATGATGCGGGCGAAGAACATCACGAAGGTGTTGACCACACCTTGTATCAGCGCGAGGGTGACCATGTCGCCATTGGCCACGTGGCCGATTTCGTGAGCCAGGACTGCACGTACTTCGTCAGGCGAGAAGCGCTCGAGCAGGCCCTGGCTGACAGCAACCAGTGCGTCGTTGCGGTTCCAGCCAGTGGCAAAGGCATTGGCCTCATAGGCCGGGAAGATACCTACTTCAGGCATTTTGATGCCGGCTTCGCGGGACAGTTCTTCGACGGTCTGCAGCAGCCATTGTTCATGGCGGGTGCGCGGCTGACTGATGATCTGGGTGCCCGTGCTCATCTTCGCCATCCACTTGGAGATGAACAGCGAAATCAGCGAGCCGGCAAAACCGAACACGGCGCAGAAAATCAGCAGCTGATCGAGCTTGAGGTCAACCCCGTTTGCCGCCATGAACCCATTGAAGCCAAACAGGCTCAAGGTGATGCTGGCAATCAGCACAACCGCAAGGTTGGTGGCTACAAACAGTAAGATGCGCATCATGGTTGTTACGTTCTCCTGACGGATAAAAGTGTCACGTATGCGGGGGTATATAAGGTGCGGGCTCGAGTGATTCAACCGGGCGACTATTTCAAACTGTGTACTTCTTTGTATTACAGTCGAATTCCATCATCCCGCACGCGAGATCATCAGGTCTTACAGAAGGGGGAATCAGCCTGTAAGGCCTGCATCAACAAGGATGCAGGCCTTTTGCAAAGCTTTATCGGTTATTGCTGATATGTCTTCAAGAAGTTTCCGATACGGCCAATGGCCTGTTCCAGGTCATCGACGCGCGGCAGGGTGACCACTCGGAAGTGATCGGGCCATGGCCAGTTGAAAGCGGTGCCCTGGACAATCAACAGTTTTTCCGAGAGCAGCAGGTCTAGGACGAATTTTTCGTCGTTGTGAATCGGGCAGACTTTCGGGTCGATGCGCGGGAACGCATAGAGCGCGCCCATTGGCTTGACGCAACTGACGCCGGGGATGTCATTGAGCAACTCCCAGGTGCGGTTGCGTTGCTCCAGCAGACGACCCGGCGGCAGGACCAGATCATTGATGCTCTGGTAGCCGCCCAGGGCGGTCTGAATGGCGTGCTGGCTCGGCACGTTGGCACACAGGCGCATGTTGGCCAGCATGTCGATGCCTTCGATGTAGCTCTGAGCGTGCTGCTTGGGGCCGGAAATGGCCACCCAGCCGGAACGGAAGCCCGCAACGCGGTAGGACTTGGACAAACCGTTGAAGGTCAGGCAAAGCAGGTCTGGTGCCAGCGAGGCGGTACAGATATGCACGGCTTCGTCGTAGAGGATCTTGTCGTAGATCTCGTCGGAGAACACCACCAGGTTGTGCTGGCGGGCCAGTTCCAGCATGCCCAGCAGTAACTCGCGCGAGTACACCGCGCCCGTTGGGTTGTTCGGGTTGATGATCACCAGGGCTTTGGTGTTGGAGGTGATCTTGGCCTTGATGTCGTCAAGGTCCGGGAACCAGTCGGCTTGCTCGTCGCACAGGTAGTGCACTGGATTGCCGCCCGCCAGGCTGACTGCAGCAGTCCACAGCGGGTAGTCAGGTGCCGGAATCAGCACTTCGTCGCCGTTGTTGAGCAGCGCTTGCATCGACATCACGATCAATTCGGATACGCCGTTGCCCAGGTAGATGTCTTCGATGCCGACACCTTCGACCTGCTTTTGCTGGTAGTACTGCATCACCGCCTTGCGCGCGCTGAACAGGCCCTTGGAGTCGCTGTAGCCCTGGGCAGTCGGCAGGTTGCGGATGACATCCTGGAGGATTTCGTCCGGCGCTTCGAATCCAAACGGCGCAGGGTTGCCGATGTTCAGCTTGAGGATGCGATGACCTTCCTCTTCCAGGCGTTTGGCGTGCTTGAGCACCGGGCCGCGAATGTCATAGCAGACATTGGCGAGCTTGTTCGATTTGCTGACCTGCATGATGTGATCCCGATTAGAAAAGATCGCCGCGCACTGCGCTGTGAAATCGTTTGAAAAGCGTGTAACGCGGGTGCCAGACTGATGTCTGATGAGGCGCAATAATATACGTGCCGACCGCGTTGGGGAAAAGACGCAACGCGGGGTTTTTAGTCTGCCGAGGCCTGCATATGGAAAAGATAGAGAAAACTGCGGAGCAATGGCGTGCCATGCTCGATCCCGAGCAGTACAACGTCTGCCGCTTGAAAGGCACCGAACGGCCGTTCAGCGGTAAATACAACGGCACCAAGACCGAGGGTGTCTACCACTGCATTTGCTGCAATGCGCCCTTGTTCGATTCCAAGGCCAAGTTCGACTCCGGTTGTGGCTGGCCAAGCTTCTACGAGCCGATCGAGGACAGTGCGATGATCGAGATTCGTGACATCTCCCATGGGATGATCCGCACCGAAGTCACCTGTGCACAGTGCGATGCCCATTTGGGGCATGTGTTTCCCGATGGGCCACCGCCAACCGGTCTGCGCTACTGCATCAACTCGGTCTGCCTGGACCTGGTTCCACGCTAACAAAGGAGTAGGGTCATGGCCGACGCATTGTTGAGTATTCCTTGCATCACTCTGGCAGGTGAGCAAAAGACCCTGGCGGACTTCCAGGGTAAAGCGCTGTTGGTGGTCAATACTGCCAGCCAGTGCGGCTTTACCCCACAGTACAAGGGCCTGGAACAGCTGTGGCAGCGTTATCGCGAGCGCGGTCTCGTGGTGCTGGGTTTTCCCTGCAACCAGTTCGGCAAACAGGAGCCGGGAGACGCCAGGGAAATCGCGCAGTTCTGCGAAATGAATTTTGGTGTCAGCTTTCCGCTGTTTCGCAAGATCGACGTCAATGGCGGTAGCGCTCATCCCTTGTTCACCGAACTGAAAAAACGCGCCCCCGGCTTGTTCGGATCGCAAAACATCAAATGGAACTTCACCAAGTTTCTTGTCGAGTCGAGCACGGGCAAGGTCACACGTTACGCGCCGAGTACCAAGCCGGAAGCGTTGAGTGCGTCGATCGAGAAAATGCTCAAATAGTCACCAGCGGCGCCCAGTGATCGATCAAGGCCAATAGCTCTTCACGACGGAAGGGCTTGGCCAGATAGTCATTCATGCCTGCGGCGCGGCAGCGCTCACGTTCCTCGGGCATGGCATTGGCCGTCAGGGCGACGATAGGCAGGTTCGGCCAACGTCCGCTCTGACGGATTCTGCGGCTCGCCTCGTAGCCGTCCATGACCGGCATATTGCAATCCATCAGCACCATGTCAAAAGCGCTGTGCTCCAACTGCTCCAGGGCCTGGGCGCCGTTGGCGGAAATACTCACTTCGCAGCCCAGCTTGACTAGCATGCCCTTGGCCACCAGCTGATTAACCGGATTGTCTTCCACCAGCAGAATGCGCGCGCGGCGCTCGCTCTGCGAGGTGCTGTTCTGTGCGCTGGCGTGAGCGCTGTCGGTACCATGAAGTGTGCGGCGCAGAATCTGGTACAGGGCATTGCGTGCCAGCGGTCGCGCCAGTTGTTGCAATGGCGCCAGTTGCGCAGCCTGGTCGCTGGGCAGAAAGTTGCCATAGGCGGTTACCAACAGAATCGGTGCCGCGATCTTTGGACGCAGGTCGAGCAGGCTGTCGAGGTCGTCGGTAATCAACAGGTCGGGAGGGGGCTCGCCAATCGCTTCGGCGTGTTCATAGCGTCGATGGTCCAGTCCCCAGCCAGGTAATAACATTTGCAGCAACTCGGCCAGTCCGCTACCAGGGTTGGTGAGGATGGCCACTTTGCCGTGCAGGGGGGCTGCCGGTACTGCCGGAGAGTGGCAGAGCAGGGGGAGTTCAGCGCTGAACTGGCTGCCGAAGCCGGCCTGCGAGTTGATGCTCAAGCGGCCCTGCATGGCTTCGCAGAGATTATTGGTCAAGGCCAGGCCCAGGCCGGTGCCGCCATACTGGCGGGTGATACCTGCACCGGCCTGGATAAAGGGCTGGAAGATTCGCGCCTGGGCTTCGTGGGGTATACCGATACCTGTGTCGCAGACGTCCAGGCGTACCCCCCCTGGGTGGGCGCGCAGGCGTACATCGACACGCCCGAAGCGGGTGAACTTGAGCGCGTTGGACAGCAGGTTGCTGATGATTTGCCGTACCCGGGTAGGGTCGCCCACTACCATGGCGGGAAACTGTGGGTCGATCAGGCAAGTCAGTTCGACGCTGGGGGCGGCGTTCTGGGACAGCAGGTTGGCCGTGTCTTCAACCATGGCGCCAAGGTCGAAGGGGATGCGTTCGAGTTCCAGTTGGCCGGCATCGAATTTGGACAGGTCAAGAATGTCATTGAGCAGTTCTACCAGGACTTTGCCTGAGTCGTGGGCAATCGATAGTTGCTGACGCTGCTCGGCATTGAGCGGGCTGTCCAGCGACAGGGCGATCATGCCCAGCAGGCCGTTGAGGGGGGTGCGAATCTCGTGGCTCATGTTGGCCAGAAAGGCCGCTCGTGCCTGAGCCATGTCCAGGGCGCGCCGCCGTGCTGCATCGAGTTCGTCATTAGTCTGGCTCAAGCGCGCGTTGCTGGTCTTGAGCTCATTGGTGCGGGCCGAAACAGCGTCTTCCAGCTCATTGAGGTAAGTGGTCAAGCGGTTTTCCGCATTGCGCCGTTGCTGGATTTCGGTCGCCATGCTGACAAACTGCTGGTTGGCGACTTTGACCAGTACCCCGATCTCATCCTGCTCATGGCCCGGTGGGAAAGACAGTTTGGATTGTTCCGGTTGTCGTGAATCGCGGTTAGCGAGGGCACTGATGATGCGAACCAGGGGCTTGGTCAGCATGAAGTAGAACAATGCCATGAGAATCAGGGTTAGCACCAGGCTGCGTATGAAGCCATTGAGCAGGGTGATCTCGGCGCGCTTGAGGAAGTGGTTGCCGAAGGCGAAGGTGTCGACTTCCAGGTAAAGGGTGCCGAGGTTTTCAGTCGGCATACTGCTCAGAAACAGCGGGTGCTCGAACTGCCGGTTCTCGCCGAACAGAAAGTCGCTGATAAACCGGTAGCTGCTTTTTTCGCGTGGACGCTGGACGTCGGCCAGCACCGTGTCGTTGTTGTCGATCAGGCGCGCGCGGATAATCGCCGGAGATTGCAGCAGGCCACCGGCCAGCTCCTGCGCCAGTTCCGCGTCGATGTTGTAGGCGATGCGTGAGGCCGGGTTGTGACTGATTTGTAGCAGCGCTTGCATCTCACGGTTGATGGAGGCGTCTTCGCTGGCATAATCGATACCAATCTGGATGAGACTAAGCAATGTACCCAGGATGAAGCCGACCAGGACCGTCAGCCGGGCTTGCTTGAAGGACAGGCGATTGGTGAACTTGATATCCATGAGACCCGAGCCAGTTTCACATTCCGTGCGCTGCGCAAGCATAGCCGATCAGCCCCGGCAACTGGCACGTTCTGTCACACATTCAGCAATGCCGTTGACCTAGCATCTATCTTGAGGAATCGCTGTGGACTCTCGTTTGAATTCGTTCCTGGAGCGCGCCGAAACCGTGCTGGCCCGCCTTGAACCGCTATTGCCCGCACTGCGCCAGCAGATCGACTGGAGTCAGTGCCTGGCCGCACGCTGGCAGCGTGACGGTCGCAGTGGCTACTTGCTGCCGCTGGACGTCAATCTCGACATGCGCCTGTCTGACCTTATCGGTGTGGATCAACAACGGGAGCAACTGGGACGCAACACGCGCCAGTTCCTTGATGGCATGCCCGCCAACCATGCGCTGCTCTGGGGGTCGCGCGGCACCGGCAAGTCGTCGCTGGTGCGTGCTTTGTTGGCTGAGCATGCCAAGGCAGGCTTGCGCCTGATTGAAATCGAGCGCGATAACCTGGCAGACCTGCCGCGCGTAGTCGAGCAATTGAGCAAGGTGCCCCAGCGTTTTGTGCTGTTTTGCGACGACCTCTCGTTCGAGGCCGGGGAGGGCGACTACCGGGTGCTCAAGAGTGTCCTCGATGGCTCGCTGGAACAGGCGCCTGACAACGTGCTGTTGTACGCAACCTCGAACCGTCGGCACCTGGTGCCGGAAAAACAGAGTGATAACGAAAACTGGAAAATGATCGACGGTGAACTGCACCCCAACGAGGCGGTGGAGGACAAGATCGCCTTGTCCGACCGTTTTGGACTGTGGTTGTCGTTCTATCCCTTCACCCAGGAACACTTTCTCAATGTTGTCGAGCACTGGATCGGCCAACTGGCTGCCAGTGCCGGGCTGACTTGGCAGCGAAGTGAAGAGCTGGACATTCTCGCCGTGCGCTGGGCAACCAGTCGCGGTAACCGTAACGGCCGTTGTGCCTATCAGTTCGCTCGCTACTGGGTTGGACTGCAATTGTTGGAGCAGAAAAGATGATCGACCTCAACGCCTCTGGCGCAGGTCTGGAAGGCTATGGCTTGCTGGCTGCGCAGCTGGAAGCCTTGTTTGCCGATGAGCGTGATTTCATTGCCAATGCCGCGCAGTTTTCGGCTTTTCTCTACAGTCAAGTTGAAGACTTGAACTGGGCAGGCTTTTACCTCAACCGCAACGAAGAGCTGGTGCTGGGGCCGTTCCAGGGCCAGGTTGCCTGCGTGCGTATCCCGTTTGGTCGAGGTGTGTGCGGCGCGGCGGCGGCCAGTCGGGAAACCCAGCGCGTTGAAGATGTGCATGCGTTCCCCGGGCATATTGCCTGCGACAGCGCATCGAACAGCGAACTGGTGATTCCGTTGGTAAAGGAAGGGCGCTTGATTGGCGTGCTGGACTTGGACAGCCCCAGGCTTGCGCGTTTCAGCACAGCGGATCAGGCGGGGTTGGAGCGCTTGGCGGCGATCTTCCTGCGCCTGACCGATTGCTGAAGTAGGCCTCTGCAGTGGGAGCAGGCGTGCCTGGCAATTGGCATTCCGGCTCCCGCGCAGCCATCAGTCGTAGATGACTTTTTTCTTCCAGTCTTCAGTTGTATCGGTCTTCAGGCCTTCAGTCAGCTCGTTGACTTCGTCTTCGGCAGGTTCAAGCTGGCTCAGGACCTGGGCATTCGCCCGGGCTAGCAGTTTTTCCATGTACTCGAGTTGCTCGCGGTACACCGCCGGGTCCTGTTGCTTGCGCAGGTACTGAACGCCGCGTTCGAAGGCCAGGCGCGCATGCCCAGGCTGGTTCTGCTGCAGGGCTTGTTGGCCCAGGTTATTGAAAAACTCGATATGCAACAGCACCAGAATGTGGCGTATTTCCTTGACCCAGTACTTGGCTTCGTTGGTGGGCAGAAAACCTTCCTGAGCTGCACGGGTGATCTGGTTGTGCATACCTTCTAAAAGAAAGCGTACATCCTTGGCCCGCGCTTCGGTCTGGATAGGGGCCGGCGGATTGTTCACCGGCAGCGATTCACCTTGTGCGATCAGGCCTTCGAGTTCGGCGATGCGCGCGCGGATATCGCGGCTGTTTTTATCCAGGGCCAGCTGGCGCTGGTTGATGTTCAGTTCGAGGCGGGTCAACAGCAGTTTCAATGCCGGGCTCATCAACTGGCCGGGAAAGGTTTCGGTGATCTCGCCACAGCGGCGCAAGCGGTCGGCCAGTTCTATTTTCAGCCGGGCACGCTCAAGCTTGTTGTTCTCGACTACATTGTTGAGGTAGCCGATCACGATCAATAACGCGATCCCCGCAACTATAAGCAGGGTGATCATAAGTGGTGTCACCGTTAACGCCTCATACAGGATGATTTACCATTCGAGTGTAGTGGCTTCGCTTTTGGGCGGATAGAGCTGTTTGGCGGGTGTTGGGGGTGCAGTGATGGCATTTTGTATATAAACCACCGTAGGGCTTGGGTTTCCGCCCTGGCGGGGTGCCAAAAAATAAACGTCAAGGTCCAGGCGTGCCGATGCCGACGAAGCCTTGAGAGGCGCAGGGAAGTCATTGATTTAAATAAATTTATACATAGGGGTTGACGGGTTGGCAAAGCATCCCTAGAATGCGCGCCACTTGCAGCGTAAAGCGAACAGCGAAACGCGGCAGGGAGTGAATGTTGTAGTGTGTCCCCTTCGTCTAGTGGCCTAGGACACCGCCCTTTCACGGCGGTAACAGGGGTTCGAGTCCCCTAGGGGACGCCATTGCGGGAATAGCTCAGTTGGTAGAGCACGACCTTGCCAAGGTCGGGGTCGCGAGTTCGAGTCTCGTTTCCCGCTCCAGATTCCATCGGTGCAAACCGATCAAAAAAGAGGCCTATGGCCTCTTTTTTTGTGCCTGGAATTTCTTACCAGCAAACGTGCGTATCGGAAATCTCGACCGACGCACCTGTCATTTCTATCAGTATCCAAAGTTCCCTCTAGCAGTTTCAATGAGCATCAGTGGCTATCAACCATTGTTCATGTTCTGTATCGCCTGGGGATTTTTAATGGGTAAGTCGTCAACACTTCATCTCGCCTTGTTTACTGATGAGAATCTTCCGATCCCTCGGGTTCCGGCGGTCGTCAAAGATGAAGCAGGGAACGATAATCCAGAGGGGATCGTCGCTCGTTCCGCGCTCGATCTGCCGTTGGAGGTAGTGGTGCCGGAATGGGACTTCTCGACCAGGCCTGGCGTTGCTGATGTGCTTGAGCTTGGCTGGCGCCCGGAAGGTGCTGCTTTTTACCCCATTGACAGCCAAACGCTGATGCCCCCAATCGCGCCGGGGGACAAGGCGTTGCATGTTCCCGCAAATCTACTGCTACAGGGTAGCTTCTCGCTGTCCTACCGGGTTACGCGACTCGGCAATACTACCGATTCTTTTATCAAACGCATCACTGTGGATCGGTTGCCTCCCAATGAAAATCAAAGGCCCTCGGCTGCGCAATTTCCGGACGACTTGGTCGGCGTTATTACCGATGATTATCTGATTGAGCACGGAGAGGTTGTTGCCAGGGTTCCGCCCTACCTTGGCCTGCAGGCCTTGGATCGGGCGGTGTTCTATTGGTCTGAGCTCGATCCTTTACCCGATGACACGGTTGAGTTGGGTGCGCGCACATTCACTCAGGCGGATATCGATGCCAAGTACTTGCCTTTGCCTGTAGCCGAAGAGGCGGTGCGTGCGGGCGGTGCCGGTAGGCGGTTTCTCTCCTATCGGTTATATGATTTGGCGGGGAATGAGAGCCCACTTTCCTACGTCGCGCCGATTCAGGTCGATCTGGTTCCAGCGCCATCCAATTTGCCGGCGCCACGGGTTCCATTGTCGGTGCGGGGGTTCATCGACCGTCAGCATGCGCGAGACGGGGCCGACGGCCAGGGGGGCGTGACCGTCGAAATTGATGCTTATGATAATGCGCTACCCAATCACTTTGTGGTGCTGTCATGGGGTAGTCAGGAGCTTCTCGAGTTCCCAGTTGACCCGAGTGCTTTTCCGTTGGTCGTCTATGTGCCGTGGAGGAAGCTGATCGGCGACGGCTTGGGTCCTGACAGGGTGCAGGTCAGCTATAGAATTCGCTATGGGGCTTCGTATTCACAACCTTCTCCCAGCACCTTGGTGTCGTTCGATTTCACCATCGCCGGACAAGACCATGCCAATGCCCCGGCATTGCTGAATCCGACGCTGGCCCTGGTCGAGGTCCGAGGTGTGTTAGGACGCCCCAATCAACTCACCGCTCAAGATGAAGGGCTCGATGCGCACGTGTTGCTGACCTTGTTCGAGGATCCGCAGCCAGGGGAGTACCTCGAAGTGTTTTGGGGGGCGGTAGTGGAGCCAGCAGCGCGTTACGACGTCCAGCCTGGCGACGTTGCGGGCAAGCAGTTGGACTTGCTTGTGCCCTGGCGCATTGTCGAGCAGGACAAGAATAACGTCGCCCTGCCGGTTTATTACGTCACCAATAACGGAGTTAACCAGCAGCAGGCATTAGCCACCGCTGTTTCGGTGGTTATCGTACCGATCGAGGGCCTGCCGACTCCGGAGTTCCCCCATGCCGATCTTCATGGCTATCTCAATTGCGGTACGGTCCCGGCGTTATGGACGGGGGTCACCATTCATGTGGCCGGCGATGAAAATTTCGCCCAAGGCGATCTCGTCGAAGTGACCTGGCAAGGTTTTAAAAGCCTGGGAGGCAACGGGCCCATCCCCAGCACACAGCTGGTTATTTCACGGGTGTTGAGTTTGGGCGATGCCAAGGACGGTTTTGACGTCGTGGTCCTGCCTTACAGCACGCATATCGAACCGCTGATCGATAATGCTTCGGCGACGGCCAGTTATAACTTGATTAAAGCAGACGGTGGATTTGGACGGTCAGCACGTGAGTTGGTGAGCGTTACTCGCAAAATGCCCAGCGGCGACATTTGTGGCCCCGACAAAGACCGGTAAATAACGATTGGGATGCTGTCGACCATCGTTTAAGTAAGACCCTACAGTTTTCATATTAAAACATGACGTCGCTCGCTATGTCGTGACGTCTTTCGGCTGCACTTATCAATGAAGAGGTTGGCGATATGGGCAAGAATGAAAATATAACTGCACAACAGGCTCGCATCCACAGTCGGGCGTTGAGGATGAACACATTCGCTAATTTGGATGATCCGATATTCAATACGGCAAACCCCCTGTTAGCTGATACGAGTGATGATGCGCCTAACCAGCTTCATACAGATTATCAAGGGAAGGATCTGAAAATCGATATCCCTCAATTCGAGCAGGGAGGAAATGGCAGACCGGGTAATATTACTTTGCATTGGCAGGGGGACCCCATCGGTACACCGTACGCGTTCACAACACCTATTACAAACTTCCCAGTGACGATGGTACTTCCTGCTTCTGCCACTCGCACGGAAGGCTCATTCCTGTTGCACTATGTTGTCAATATTCGAGGCAATATCAGTCAGTCGGCACCCATGACAATTAATATTGACAAGACGGCGCCCAACAATAACGTCGGCGGTGCGCCTGTATCATTGCCCGCGGAGGTCGAGGCGAGTGGAATTACCCGGGCGTACTTGGATGCCAATGGTGGAAAAGTACTTGTAACGGTAGATGGCGGCTATGTGGATGCCAAGATCGGCGATGTAGTCGAGGTGTGGTACGGCCCTTCGATTCCCCTGGCCAGTAAGGTCGGCGAGGTTACCCGGGCAAATCTTGCCGACCCGATAACCTTTGATCTGCTTGAGTCAATGCTTGGGGAGGAGGGGGAGAAGTCACTCTTTTACAAACTCGTGGATCGCAAGGGAAATGCGGGTCCAAATTCTGAATACAAGAAGTTCAATGTCGAGCTTACTGCACCGCCTGCTGGATTGGCCCCACCGACGGTTCCGTTGGCAAGTGATGGGTTGATTGATTATGCCGATGTTGTCGATGGTGTGCGGGTCAACATCGCCCCCTACAGCAATTGGTTTTCCAGGGATTTGGTCATCGTCACCTTCGACGGTATCGATCACGCGCCTCAGCAGATGCCACAGAGTGGTGCCAGTATTCTGCTTCCGTATTCGTTGGTGTTCGGAGGGAATCTGGGGGAAAAAGCGTCGTCAGTCACCTACCGCATTACTCGCGGGGGCAACTCGTTCGACGGTCCGGGCAGTGCTGATTTCAAGGTGGATCTGCGCACCCCGGGGCCGGATCCTGTCGACCCTCCGGCAGTGGTGCATCCTGGTTTGAACCTCCCGTCGGTCAAAGGGGCGGTATCTCCCGAAGGTCAATTAAAAGCAGCTGATCGCGACCAGGACGTGGAGGTAACAATCCTTATCTATGACGCGCCTGCCAAAGGCGAGTATGTACAACTCTACTGGAACGGTGAGGTAGTGCCGGGTGCCCGTTATGAGGTTCAGGGCGACGAAGCCCCGACTTTTCAGATTCCCTTCGACCTACCTTGGGACATTATCGATGCAGCGGGTAATGGTGACATCCCTGCCCACTACATCGTAGGCCACGCGCTCAACGATAACGTATTGAGTTCTGCTGCGAGGGTTGTCAACGTCGAAGGCGTGCCTATTGTCTTGCCGCAACCCAGTTTCCAGAACCTTGACCTGTCGTTCCCACCCGAGGAAATTCTCAACTGCCCATCATTACGCCTCGAGGCCGGTGCCTTGGTGGCGGAAATCGCCGTTCCCAGTGATGATCGGCTGGCTGGTAATGAAATGACATTTTTATATCAAGGTTGGTCGGATGAGTCGGGTACAGTGCCTATCGATGGGACGGACGATTCTTTCACCTATACACCGTCAGCTGAGGAGGCTGCGAGTGGCTTCACGGTCACATTGCCTTATGAGACTGCTTTGAAGGAAACCCGCCAGGCTTACGGCAGCATTCATTACACCGTGGCTCTCGGCGGAGTGACTGTCGACTCTCCTAAGCACTTGGTTATTATCGAGCTGCTGCGCCCCGGTGGTTTCTACTGTGAAATTCCCGCCTCACGATCACGCCCCTAGTTCCAAGTAGGTTGATACGAAAAAGGGAAGCATTTGATGCTTCCCTTTTTTTATTGCCGTTCGCGGGCGAGTTAAAAGCTGTACCGCAAACCTATGTTTACGCCATAAGGCTGCTCAATATGCTCGCCATTGGCGTACTCCAGGTCGAGGTGTACCTGTAGACCGTTATTCAATCCCAAAGCCAACCCGGCCCCGAGCTCGCCACGTGAGCCGGACAAGTCATTGTTGAAGCGATTGTTGTTGACCTTCACTGTGTTGCCTTTGGCGAACTCATGCGCCCAGGCACCCCGTAAGTAGGGTTGCAGTTTGCCGCCATTGGCAAGTTCGAAGGTACGGCCGGCGGTCATCCCCGCTTTGCCGAGCAACGAATGAGTGCGCTCGCCGTCGGCTTCGAGGCCGTTGTCCAGGTTAATGTCCTTACCTTCAATGGTCACCGCCGACCATTGCGTGAAAGGTTCGATGAAATAGCCGTCGGACAGTTGCACGTGGCGTCCGAGCTCCAGCGACATGCCGGTCGCGAAGTTGTCGTAATCGCCTTTGCTGTGGGTGCCATCATTGATCGCCACCTTGGCGCGGTTCTGGAAGCGATTGAGCTTGATCAGCCCGTCGAAGTAGTAGCCGGAGTCGGCATCCAGCCAGGTGGTGTATGCACCAATGTAGTAGCTGTCGATGCTGCCAGAGGTGCCTTCGTTGAGGTCCAGATCCGACTTGCTGTAGCCAACCAGCCCCCCCGCTAGCCATTGCCCGTCACCCCAGGGTAGGCGCCCATCGGCACCCATCGATAGACCATGCTGATTCTGCTGATAACCGGTACCGCTGGCATCGGCGACGTTGTATTTATTGCCGTAGCTACGCATCCACAAGCCGGGCTGCCCCCCGTTGAAGCGCAACTCTCCCATACGACTACGCAGGGAAGTCAGCTCGCCATACCAGACCGTTGGGGCGGTATTGAACAAGGCCATCACCGTGCGGGTACCCGGGCTAACAGTGCGCTTTTCCGGATCGAGGTACCAGTCGGTGCCACCAGCACCGTTGGCCGCGGACGACAGTTCGTACGCCCAGGCGCCGACCGCTACGGGTCTGCCGTTAGCCAGGCTGAAGTTTGCATCGCCTGCGTCGGTGCGAACAACGGTCAACTGCTCAGGAGCAAGAGGGTCTGTACCGGAGTCGGTGATCTGCAACTGATGGCTGCCTGTCGCCTGACCGACATTGAGCACATCATGCTCATTGGTGCTGAAATCCACATTCATCGCGAACACCCCAGCGCCGCTGAGGGTGGCGACGTCGAGGGTGTAGAAGTTCTTGCCTGAACCCATATTTACCAGGCCGCCGTTCATCGTCAAGGTGCCCAGCTGAGTTGTTTCTGTCATGTTGAAACTTGACTGATCGCTAATGCTCAGTTGTTCGACATTCACCAATCGACCGGTGAAGGCCGACTGATTTTCGAGCGACAGTGACCCGGTACTGCCGGCCTCCACTTCGAAGTTACCGTTCCAGCGCGTTTGATCCAGTGCAAGGTTGGCAGTGCTGTTGCCATTGACCTGAACATCGCTACTCAGATCACTGCGGCGAAGAGCGACTGTGGCGGTGGAGGCATCGCGGACCAGCAGCGCTACGTTGTCTTGGCCGACTAGCTTGGTACCGTTGTGTATTTCGATCGTGGCATTGACGCCTTCTTCGATCAACAGTGCAGGACCTGTACGGCCAGTGACCTCAGCGTTATCCAGTACCAGCGTTGGCGACGTGAGATTTTCAGGGTCGCTTGCCAGCAGGATACCGCTGACATCTCCACTGATTTGGCTGCCGACCGCGATCACTTCTCCACCAAGAATGTTGATGCCACTGCTGCTGAGGTCGCGGCCGGTAATTGACGTATTGCTCAATTGCAGGGTGCTGCCCCCCGTGACCTGTGCCCCAACAAAACCGCCAACGATGTTGCTGTCGTTTACCGTTACCTGGGAGCCTGTGGTGGAACCGATCTGGCGATTTACCGACAAGCCGGATGAGTCGGCGCTGATATTGGCGTTATTCACCGTGGCCGTGCTGTTGGTCACGCTTAATCCATCGAATACCCCGCCTGCGATGGCTCCGCCATTGAACTCGAGGGTGGAGCCCGAGTTGATGCTCAGGGTTCGGGTGGTCGCACCATTGACGGTCAAGGAGCTGCTGTTGAGTACGGTATAGCCATCCACAGGAGTCGACTCATCGATGACCAGGTCGTCGCCATTGTCGATAACGGCTGCGCTGGCCAATGACGTAACGAGGAACAACGGTATAAAAATAAATAGCGCTGATTTGATTGGGAAGGGCGGTGCTAATGAGCTGTTACTTGGCATAGTCATAATCCTGTTGGCTGCAGTCGGAGGCAGAGCGGAGTGGAACTATTTAATCGATCCTTGTCAGAAAGGTCTGTAGGAAAACTCATCAAACAGTGCGCTCACAATCACCGCAAAAGGCACGTAGGTCATGCGCTACTTTGAGTCGGGCGTAATAGCAAGTGTCGAAGTTTCCCACTGCTTTGCCTACCTGTTAATTTTGTCAGTAGACACATGTTTTGGAATGAACTACAGGTTGCGTAGTTTCTACAGGCACCTAACAAAAATGCCAGTTGGAGCTAGTCCTCTTCAGGTATTCAATGACGCTAACTGACTGATTGAGGAAGGGCCCATGCCATCGTTATTCGAAGATAGTGAATCAAACACGGAACAAAGTTCGCCGATGTTGGCGGCGCCTCGATTATTGGTCGAGCTGGAAGTTCCAGGTAAGACCGGGCCGGTTCCGAGTGGTGAGTGGGGCATCAATATAGCTGCCGCGCGCGAGAACTTTCCGCGCGAGGGGCTGCAGGTCTACGTTCCAGCCTGGCCGCAGATGGGGCGAGGCGATAGTGTCGCTGTGCTGTTGGCAGGCACTGAGATCACGCGTAAAACCGTTGGCGCGGATGAGGTCGGTGCGCGGCAAACGCTGTTCATTCCGTCCAATCGGATTACCGATGGTCGTACGACCATCAATTATCGGGTCACGCGTGTGGGCCAAGTGCCGGAGGATTCTGCCGTGACCGAGGTACTGGTCAAGCTCGACCGCCCGGGCGGGCAAGACCAGAACGGCAGTTTGCCAGGCCATTCTGAATTGAAGCTGAGCTTACCGGCGCAGATCATCAAGGATGGTGTTGACAAGGAGGCCGCCGCCAAAGGGGTAGTGGCCACGATTGAACCTTACCCCTTCATGGCCGAATACGATGAGATTCGACTGACGTGGGGTGGCCAGTTCGTCTTTCATACTGTCACCGAGAGTGAGGTGGGTAGTGCCATTGAAATAACGGTGGACGAAACGACCATTCTGGCAGCGGGGGACTCAGGTAATGACGGCCTGGCAGTCGCGTTCGAAATCTATGATCTGGTGGACAACAAGTCTGAAGATTGGAGCGCCGAAATTCGGGTGGTCGTAGACACTGGCAATTCGAGGTTGAATGCCGGGATCGTTAAGGAAGCCAGAAACAACACGTTGGACCTCGACGCGCTGGGCCTTGCGCCAGTGACACTCCAGGTGATTGCCCTGCCTCCCGATTTTGAGCACGGCGATGAAATCATTGTCACGTTGGCGGGCACTACTGCCGAGGGTGTCGCGGTCGACATCGACTATCCGCCGCAGGCCATCGACAACCTGCCGCATGTCTATGAAATCGCAGTCGCCAATAGCGACGTGCGACGCTTGGCCAAGACTCAAGGTGCTTTCAAGTACAGGCTAGTGAAGTCGGACGGGTCGGTGCAACACGCCAGGGGGCAATTCGTAACCATTGTTGGTGAACCAACGCAACTGGCCGCACCGATTGCCAAAGATGCCGAACAGGGCAGTCTGGACCCCCTGTTGCCATTCACGACCATTGAAGTGCCTTGGGACGAGTCCATGGCCGCGGGCCAGGTCCTCAATCTGCAATGGTACGGCACCAGGCCAGATGACAGCGTGTACTTCCCGGAACTAATGCCTCACGACATAACCAACGGTGAAGCGAGCGCCAAGCTGCCCATCGAGTTTCATGTCGAAGGCAAGCACCTACAAGCCATCGAGGGCGGTGGGCTCGAGCTTTATTATGAACTTATCAACGATCAGGGAACAGTGCGAAAGTCACTGACTACGGCCCGATTCAATATCGGTCAGCCCAGAGCTGAATTGCCAGCGCCGATTGTCAAAGATGCCACCGGCGATGTACTTGATCCAGGAAACTTGCCACCAAACGGCACCACTTTATATGTGAAGTCTTATACCGGCATTGCCATTGGCGACACGTTGTATTTCTCCTGGCAGGGATCCGCGACCGGCAACGATGAAGATTCAATCAGAATCAACGCCAATAACATAGGTCGTTCCGAATTTGCTTTGGCGATCTCGCTGGATAAGGTCAAGGACAACCAGGGTGGCACCGTCAAGGCTTCGTATTGGGTACAGCGCGCCGATGGGCGTGTCAGCAACTCCGATGTACTGAGGCTGCACATTGGAGAGCGACAGGTGCAATTGCCGGCGCCAGCGGTCGCTGAAGCAGATGCTGAGGGGGTGATCGACCCTGGTGCTGTACCTGGTGGTGCAACGGTAGTGATCGCCAGCGCAGCTGAGCTGGCGGTAGGCGACAGCGTCAGGGTTGTGCTCAGTGGGAAAGTTGCAGATGAACAGACGCATCGGGTGACTGAGGCGGGTGAGCAGCATTTCAATTTGCCCTATGCAGTAATCAAAGCCAATGAGAACAGCAGCATTGAATTGCAGTATCACGTGCAGCGTGGCGGTAGAGAAGTTGAGGAATCTTCACCGATTGCCGTGTTTGATATACGCGTCAAGGTTGGGAAGGGGCGGTTGAAAGTCTTGGGCGCTCGGCGCAACCGCAGCAATTGCCATTCACATACCTCGCCTAGTTATCTGCATGCCTTCGATGCCGAGACCAACCTTCCGCTGCAGGCCGAGTGGAAATACGCGACGGATGAGGAGTGGACGTTGGCCATTCGGTGGCGGGACACCGAACCGCAGTTGTTGCTGCAAGTGCGTACCGCTGATGACCAGGTGATGGTCAACCCTGCCAATGTTTTTGGTAATGGCGATATTAATAGCACTTCGCCGGGTGAGTCTGCTTTCGTCGCGCTTCGAGATGACGGTAGTCTCCGTGCTTGGGGGCATCCCGATACCGGTGGTGTTGTTCCAGACCATGTTAAAGAGCTTAGCGACTTCGTTGAAGTCAGTTGCTCTGCCCGCGCTTGTGCCGCACGGCGGGTCGAAGGGACTGTAGTGGCTTGGGGACGTAGGAATTTTGGGGGCGTTATGGGCAGTATTTCGCCCACCGGCTTTATCCAGACGGTTGCCTCAGGTAAGGCAATCGCGGGCTTAAAACATTCAAGTGTAGTGGCTTGGGGGGGCTCGTCTTGGGGTGGAGTTGTTCCTAATGATATTGCTTATCGGGACGACATCATCAAGCTGGTAGGAGGGGGAGGAGGTACGTTTGCTGGATTGCTTGGCGATGGGCATTTGGTTGCCTGGGGGCTATCGGATTCAGGAGGAGTGGTCCCGGCTAGAGTCGCCGCACTGAATAATTTCGTTGACGTTAAAGCTAATCGCTTCGCCATTGCTGCGTTGCGTGGTAATGGCGAACTATTTACGTGGGGGAACTCCTTGGGGGGATCGCCTGGGGGAGTACCAACCGACATCGTCGAACTTTGCTGTGGTAATCAGGCGGCGTTTGTGGCGAAGCGGGCAAGCGGGCACTTATTGGTCTGGGGCCACAGAGGCTTTGGTGGGCGCTTACCGGGCGACATTGGTTCCATGACAGACATTATCGATGTAGCTGCTACCACCCGTGCTTTTGCAGCTGTAAGGGCTGACGGCAGGGTGGTTGCCTGGGGCGACTCGGTGGAGGGCACTGTGTCACCGGAGGTGGCCAATATAAGCGATGCCGTCCAAATAACGGGTTCCATGAGCGCCTTTGCTGTATTACGCCGTAACGGAACAGTGTTGGCTTGGGGCGACCCCAGAACAGGTGCTGATATCGGACCGGTCCGTAGTGAACTTGTCAATGTACAGGCCGTATATAGCAATGCCGGGGGGTTTGTGGCCTTGACATCCGATGGAAGGGTGGTGGCCTGGGGTTCAAAAACAGGCGGTGGGGGTAACTCGGCTCATCGACACGAATTGGATGGGTTCGTTTCCTATTATGCATCGCCGACAACCCGGGGTCGGGCTCTGAGCGCTCAGCGAGCTATCGGCACGGCAATGCTCAAAACTGTTTCGGCTAAGTAATTCAAGCCGAGTCAGGCCATCTCGCTGCTTCAGCGCACATCAGTCATGTCAAGAAAGGATTTTCAATGAACACTTTCAGTGCCCGTCTTTTCCCTCTTCGAAGAGGGGATCTGGACGTCCTGGCTCCGCGCCCGTTGTATATCGCCGGCATGATCACGCCGGTCGAGCAGGGTGATGCCGGTGTCAATATTGCTGTTGTTGAAAGCGACCCTGGCGGCGTACTGACGCTTATCGATCCTTATCTGGACATGCAGGTAGGGGACCGGATTACGGTATGGGTCGAAGGTGAGCAAAGGCTTGAGTTGTTCGTGGAACTGGCGGATCTCGGGGAGCGGCTCTTTTTCTATCTACCCAAAGAGTTGTTTCAGCCTGAATGGATGGAGAACATCCATTTCCAACTACTTCGCCGCGGCAGCACTGTGCCTGAGGATTCGGTGCCATTGCGCTTGCGAATCAAGCTCAATCTACCGGCTGGAGTGGATAAGGAACCTCACTTGCCAGGGCATTCCGAGCTACTGCGTCCGCAGGTGCCTCAAGACGTTGTCGACAACGGCGTTGATGCTGAGTGGGCAGCCCAGGGGGTTCCGGTAAGCATCGGAAACTACCCGGATCGGGCTGCCCGCGACACAGTAGTGCTGCGATGGGGAAGTGTGCGACTTGCGCGTCTGATCAGTGAGGCTGAAGCGGCCGGAGACGAGCCGGTGGAAATTCTAGTCGACCAGGCTGCGATATTGGCCGCCGGGGACAGCAATGGGCTGGCGTTGTTCTATGAGGTTTTCGATGAAGTGTGGAACTACTCATCGGACTGGTCGCGTGCGACTGAGCTTAAGGTAGATGCCGGTGCCTGGCGTCTGGATCCGCCCATTATCAAGGAAGCGTTCAATGGGCAGATCGATCTGATTGCTTTGGAAGCGAATCCCGTCACCGTGCAGGTCTGGATGGATGGTGAACCATTCGCCCTCGGCGATACCATCGAGTTCACCTGGATTGGCACGCCAATGATAGGCGTTCCCCTTGTTCATACCGAGTCGGTGGTGGTCAGCAGTTTGCCCTCGGTACTCGAACTCAAAGTCCCCAACGCTGATGTTCGTGCCATTGCTTCCGGCACTGCCGATGCTTCTTATGTGCTGAGAAAAACCACGGGTGAACCACCGCAGTCGTCCAAGCGTGCATTTGCCAGAGTTATTGGAGAGCTGTCACAGCTGCCTGCACCGCTGATCCTGCAAGCTGTAGAAGGCCAGCTCGACAGTCGGCTCGAGTATGCCTGGGTGCAGGTCGGGCCTTATCCAGGCATGTCCAGCGGGGATGTAGTTAACCTAGTATGGCTGGGTACGCGTGCAGATGGCAGCGTCTACTTGCATGAACAGGAGATACTTGTCAGCGAAAACTTGGTTGGCAAGCCCCTGGAAGTGGTGGTGGAGGCGGCGCACATTGCTGAACTGGACAGCGGCACCTTGCAGTTGTTCTACCGAGTTTCCAACGATCAGGCCGTCGTCTATGACGTGCGTGAATCTGCGCGCAGCTACTTTCGGGTGCTCCATTTACGGCAGGAGCTGCCTGCTCCGATCGTGCCGGAGGCTGATGGCGACGTGCTCGACCCAGAGATGGCGGTTCCTAATGGTGTGACGTTGCGCGTCGAATACACTGGCACTCAGGCTGGGGACACACTTACCTATTATTGGCAGAGCATTTACGCCAATGGCACGGCCAGCGATTGGGTGCCCATCACCGAGGCGTCTAAAGAGCGGCCGGTGAGTTTTCGCATACCCGCTTCCTTGATCGAAGTATCGCGTGGCACTGTCATCAATGCCCTGTACTCGCTCAAGCGAGGTGATCAGGTTCAACTCTCCAAGGTGCTCGAACTGTATATCGGTACGCCGATACCTGTTGTTATCAGCGAGGTTGCGGACTCCTGGGGGACGGTGGCCAACGGCGGCATTACAGTCGACACCAAAGTTACGCTGACAGGCACGGCACGAGCGTCTATGGGGGTAGAGCTTTTCGACGAAAGTGAGGCAATAGGTCGAGCGGGCGCTGATGAGCAAGGCGCGTGGAGATTTCCATTCCTGGACCTGGTGCCCCGGCGCTATAACGTCAGGGCCAAAGCGTTGTACGGCGGTGGCGGCGAATCTGAGGTGTGGAGTTTCACGGTAGTGGCTGATAATGCTCCGGTCATCACTCAGGTATTGGATGGCACGGGGGATATTGCCAATGGGGGTTCCACGGTCGATACGGCGGTTACCTTGGTAGGCAATGCCAGCGCGGGTTTGGAGATCGAACTATTCGAAGGTGGCGTTTCCTGGGGCAGGGTGACCGTTGATGAAGAGGGCGACTGGCGACTGCCGAAAACCGCGCTCCAGATTGGAACCTACCGCGTCAAAGCCAAGGCTTGGTACGGAGATCAGCAGGTATCCGAGGAGCGCACTTTTCAGGTGGTGGCAGAGGTTGACCCAACCATTACCCGGGTGACGGACTCCAGGGGGGAGCTGGCCGAGGGGCAGACCACGGTTGATACGCGGGTGACAGTAGCCGGCAAGGCCAGTATCGACCAGGTTGTTGAACTGTTCGACGGCGTGGAGTCGCTCAATACGGCTCCTTCTGATGCTCTCGGTAACTGGACATTGTTGCTCACGGACCTGTCGGTCAAAACCTATGTCATCAAGGCGAAAGCTCGCTACGGCAGTGGCGCAGAATCGAAAGCGCGTACATTTCGTGTAGTCGACTATGTGTTTCCTACCGTCGAAAGTATCAGCGATTCAAAAGGAGAGGTCGCCGACGGCGGTGCGACGACCGATAGCACTGTCAAGCTGGTGGGCAAAGCCAGTGCCAATGAACAGGTCGAAATTTTTGATGGAGCGACGTCTAAAGGTGTTTCACGGGTTGCCAGTGACGGATGCTGGACGCTGCAGCTGACGGGGTTGACGCAAAAAATCTATAGCATCAGAGCCAAGGCCCTGTATGGCAATGGCGAGGAGTCGGCCCAGAGAACGTTTACCGTTTTTGCTGATATCAAGCCAAGCATTACGAGTGTAAAGGATTCGCGCGGTGAGGTCGCCGAGGCGGGAACCACGGTTGATACCTCGGTCGTTTTATCGGGCAAGGCTAGCCTTGGTCAGAAAGTTGAATTATTCGAAGGAACAAGCTCGCTGGCTACGTTGACGGTGGATGCCAACGGCGACTGGACCTATTCGATAGCGAACTTGGCGCTACGCCAATACCGATTCAAAGTCAGGGCGCTGTACGGCAATGGCCAGGAGTCGAGCAGTCGCACATTCACGGTGGTAGCGGACATCGCACCGACCATCATGAGTGTGAAAGACCACAAAGGCGAAGTGGTTGAGGGCGGTTCTACTTTTGACTCGAGTGTTACCTTGTCTGGTCACGCGAGCATCCAGCAGCGGGTCGAAATATTCGATGGCGAGGTAACGAAGGGAGTCGCGACGGTCAACAGTAGTGGCATCTGGTCTCTGACAATGAGGGGTTTGACGGTCAAACGTTACAGGGTCAAGGCTGTAGCGCTTTATGGAAGTCGCCAGGAGTCTTCTGTGCGTACCTTCGAGGTTCGTCAGGGTGTAACGCCGGTTATCGATCGTGCTCAGGACAGTAAAGGTGCCTCGATTGCCAATGGCGGCCGCACCTATGAAACAACCGTGACCTTATATGGCACCGCACAAGATGGTCAGCAACTACAGATTCTGGATAATGGGGCGCAGAAGCAAACAGTGACAGTTGGCACGAATGGTAGTTGGCAGGCCTCGATGTCAGGTTTGTCTGCCGCGCAGCATGATTTCACCGCCAAGGGCCTTTACGGCGACCAGCCTGTTTCCAACGCTTGGCGAGTAATCGTCGACTCACGTCCACCGTTGCAAATCGATACCAGCGCCATGGTATTGAACGGGGTGATCTACGTACGGGCAGATAACGGCAACGGGCCAAGCTCGCGACCTGCCAATACTTCCCGGCAACGCAGGGCCTCTGGGGGCTCACCGCCGCTCGTTTACTCCTCGAGCAATCCGAACGTAGCCAGTGTAGATAGCAACGGCACCGTGCTATCGCGCGCAAACGGATCGGCAGTCATTACTGTGCGGGACAGCTCGGGGCAGTCCGCAGGTTACAGCGTGACGGTGCAGAATGTGCGCAGGATGAATCTCCTGGCTGCGGCGCAGTACATTGTTGGATGGGACAGTCGTTTGAATTTGGCGCAATTGCGTGAAATCTACAACCAATACGGACCGGGTGGAGGAATTGCCCAGGTCGGTTTCCCGGGCGGCAGGTACTGGGCAATTGACCAACGTTTGATCTGGAATCCGTTTCCTCGAAACCAGGCCGCTTTCAAGGACATGAGTGGCGGCGGTGAGGGGTGGGAGGCGCAGCTTGGGCCGCTCTATCCCGGTATTCGGTTGAGTTGACCGGGTCCAGAAGTCAGCAGGAAGGCAAGGGCAGATGGGAATGGTTTCCTTGCCTTTACTGCTGCGAAGTCATTGATTTAAATAAATTTATATAAAGGAGTTGACGGCCTTTCGCAGCATCCCTAAAATGCGCGCCACTTGCAGCGTAAAGCACTCAGTGCAGCGTGGCAGGAAGTGAATGTTGTAGTGTGTCCCCTTCGTCTAGTGGCCTAGGACACCGCCCTTTCACGGCGGTAACAGGGGTTCGAGTCCCCTAGGGGACGCCATTTTGCGGGAATAGCTCAGTTGGTAGAGCACGACCTTGCCAAGGTCGGGGTCGCGAGTTCGAGTCTCGTTTCCCGCTCCAAATATGGCGCTCCAGCGTTTGACAACGCTGTAGTGATGAGTAAAAGGGCTGTTTGCCTTTTTTCTCGCCGAGTTAAATCGGCAGCTACAAAATTTGCGGGAATAGCTCAGTTGGTAGAGCACGACCTTGCCAAGGTCGGGGTCGCGAGTTCGAGTCTCGTTTCCCGCTCCAAACAGAAAAACGCCGTTCGTTTGAACGGCGTTTTTTTTCGTCTGGAATTATGTTGGCTGACTGAAGCGGCAGAACTTTTCAATCCTGCCGCCTGTGCGGATCAGTGCTTGCTGTCGTCGTCGGACATGCTCAACAGCTGTTTTTCCTGGTTCCAGTCGAACGGCTCGTCATTCTGCTCGGCTTCATAGCGGCGCTCTTCCAGGGTCTGGTAGATCATCTGCTCTTCATCAGGCATGTAGTGCAGGCAGTCACCGCCGAAAAACCACAACAGATCGCGCGGCACCAAGTGGGCAACTTGTGGGTAGCGTTGGATAATCTGGCAAATCAGGTCCTGACCCAGGTAGGTGCTTTCCGGGTCAACCGGCAGTTGCAGCATCAGGTCATCGAAGCGCTCGAGAAACAGCGCGTGACTTTCTTCCGGCACTTGCTCGGCTTCGCCCAAGGCAGCCAGGATGGTGCGCAGGTGGGTAAGCAGGGCGAGATGATATTCCAGGCGATCGGTAGCCATGCTGGCGATCCTCTTGAGCAAAACGGGCGCGGGAGTATACGGCCCCCGGCGCCCGATGTCCCGGCCGTTAACGAATTTTGCCGGGGGTAGGCAGGAGTGCCTCCTTGCTGAAAGCATCGACATCGATCACGGTGCGTCGCGCTGCTTCGGCAGCGTGCAGTGTTTGCGCTTCAGTGGCTTGAAGTACACCAGCGCGCAGGGCTGCATCGATTGTCGACTCACCGGGTGCGGGGCTGACCTTGCCCTCCTTGACTGCCTGATGCAGTTTTTTATGCACAGGGGCGCATTCTTCGAGCAAGGTGCAGGCTTGCTGCAGGGCGCCGACCGGGTCGTTGGTATCCATCGGACGGTAGCAGCCAGCAAGCAGTTCCTCGAGCGCCGGGTCGCCCTTCGGTCGTCCGATCAAGGCGGCCACTTCTGCATCCAGGGCATCGCTCGGGCCGGTATGCCTGCGGCCGAAGGGAAACACCACAATACGCAAGGCGCAGCCAAGGAAGCGATTGGGGAAGTTGTCGAGCAGACGGTCCAGGGCCTTTTCAGCCTGGCCCAGGCTCTCTTCCATGGCCCAGCGCAGCAGTGGCTGCAAATGCTCGGGCGACCCCAGGTCGTGATAGCGCTTGAGCGCGGCAGAGCTCAGGTAAAGATTGCTCAGCACATCTCCTAGGCGGGCCGAGAGGCGTTCACGGCGCTTGAGCTCGCCACCGAGCAACATCATGCTCATGTCGGCAAGCATGGCGAACGCTGCGGCCTGGCGATTGAGTGCACGGAAGTAGCCTTGGCTGAGGGCATCACCCGGAACCCTTTCGAAATGGCCCAGGCCCAACCCAAGGACCAATGTGCTGGCGGCGTTGCCGATCGCGAAGCCGATGTGCTGCATAAGCAACTGATCGAACTCCTTGAGTGCCTGCTGGTGGTCTTCGCGCCCAGCCAGGGCCATTTCCTTGAGCACGAAAGGGTGGCAGCGAATGGCACCCTGGCCAAAGATCATCAGGTTGCGCGAGAGGATATTGGCGCCTTCGACAGTGATGAATATTGGCGCACCTTGCCAGTTGCGCCCCAGGTAGTTTTTCGGCCCCATGATGATGCCCTTGCCACCGTGCACATCCATGGCGTGCTGGATACATTCGCGGCCACGCTCGGTCAGGTGGTATTTGAGCACTGCGGAAAGCACCGAAGGTTTTTCGCCCAAGTCCACGGCCTTGGCAGTGAGCAGGCGCGCGCTGTCCATCAGAAAGGCATTGCCACCGATTCGCGCCAGTGATTCCTGAATACCTTCAAAGGCCGCCAGCGGTACGTTGAACTGTTCGCGCACCCGCGCATATTGGCCGGTGACCAGGCTGGTATATTTGGCTGCTCCGGTACCCACTGCCGGCAGTGAGATCGAGCGGCCCACCGACAGGCAATTCATCAGCATCATCCAGCCTTTGCCGAGCATGCTTTGACCACCGATGAGAAACTCCAACGGGATAAACACATCCTTGCCGCTGTTGGGCCCGTTCATGAAGGCAGCGCCCAGAGGCAAGTGGCGTTGGCCTATCTCGACGCCGGGGGTGTCGGTAGGGATCAGGGCCAGGCTGATACCCAGCTCTTCTTCCTCGCCGAGCAAGTGTTCCGGGTCGTAGGCCTTGAACGCCAGTCCCAGCAAAGTGGCTACAGGGCCGAGGGTGATATAGCGCTTTTCCCAATTAAGGCGCAGGCCGATGACTTCTTCGCTTTGCCATTGGCCTTTGCAGATGACACCGGTATCGGGCATGGCGCCGGCGTCGGAACCGGCCAGTGGCCCGGTCAGGGCAAAGCAGGGGATTTCTTCGCCACGGGCCAGGCGCGGCAGGTAGTGCTGACGCTGCTCGTCAGTGCCGTAGTGCAGCAGCAATTCAGCCGGGCCGAGGGAATTGGGAACCATGACCGTCGATGCCAGGTCGCCACTGCGGGTCGCCAGTTTCATCGCCACCTGTGAGTGAGCGTGGGCCGAGAAGCCTTTGCCGCCATACTCTTTGGGGATGATCAGGGCAAAGAAGCCATGGGACTTGATGTGCTCCCAGGCCGCTGGCGGTAGGTCCAGGTCCTGGCCGATCTGCCAGTCGCTGACCATGGCGCAGAGTTCTTCGGTGGGGCCATCGATGAAGGCTTGTTCTTCTTCGGTCAGCTCAGACTTGGCGTAATCGAGCAGGGTATTCCAGTTCGGGCGGCCGCTGAACAGTTCACCATCCCACCATACGGTACCCGCATCGATGGCTTCGCGCTCGGTTTGCGACATAGGGGGCAGGGTGCGCTTGAACCATCCGAACAAGGGCCCGCTGAAAACCCGGCGGCGCAGGTCTGGGAGCAGTACCAGCGCGGCTTTGGCTGCCAACACCAACCACAGAATTGCTAGCAGCCAGCCAGGCGCATGGCTGAAAATACCCATCAGCAGCACATACGCTGCAAGGATTGCCAGTGCAGGCACCGCGGCGATGCGACGGTGGGCCATGTAGGCGGCGCCGATCACCAGAACCACTAACCACAACAGCAACATGTCCATTCCTCCATGAAACAAAAAAGGCATTGCGCGAACCATCAGAGCTTAGACCGCATCCGACAATCGGCTTGTCAGAACAGTGACAGGTCGTGGCTGCTGGAGTTCGCTGAGGGAGTGGGGCAATTGTCATAGCTGATGTCTGCGGTAGACTGAACGGCCGCACATTCATCAGGACGTCGTCATGCTCAAGATCTGGGGCCGGAAGAATTCGACCAATGTCAGGAAAGTACTGTGGTGCGCTGAAGAGTTGGGGCTGGAGTATGAGTCGGTAGATGCCGGTGGGGCTTTTGGGTTGGTCAACGAGCCCCAGTACCGGGCGCTCAATCCCAATGGCCTGGTGCCTATGATCGAAGATGACGGGCTGGTGCTGTGGGAGTCCAATGCCATCGTGCGGTATCTGTCGGCGCGCTATGGTGCCGAATCTGGCTGGTATGTGGATGACGCGCGCCAGCGTGCCGAGGCAGACAAATGGATGGACTGGACCACGTCATCGCTAGCCGTGCCCTTCCGGCCTCTGTTCTGGGGGATTCTGCGAACGCCCGCCGAGCAGCAGGACTGGGTGGCGATCAACGCGGCGCACAAAACCTGCGCACAAATGCTGTCCATTGCCGATCAAGCCCTGGCTCGCCAACCTTACTTGTCCGGTAGCGAGTTGGGCATGGGCGATATCCCGCTGGGCTGCTTTGCCTACGCCTGGTTCGAAATGCCCATCGAGCGCCCCGAAATGCGCCATTTGCGCGCCTGGTACGAACGTTTACAGGCGCGCCCGGCCTTCCAGGCGGCGGTCATGACGGCATTGACCTGAATCCAGCGGTCAAGCTGATAGTTATTATCGATACACATGACTGTACTTGTATGGCCTGGACAAGCACCATGGCCATATTCACTGCGGCCGGCCTGTCCGGTCGCGTCTTGAACCATTCAAACTGGTACGCGATCCGCTATGAGTTCTGCTCTGTCCATAAGGCAGCTAACCAAAACCTACGGCAACGGTTTCCAGGCCCTCAAGGGTATTGACCTGGATGTCGCCGAAGGTGATTTCTTCGCCTTGCTCGGCCCCAACGGCGCCGGGAAATCCACCACCATTGGTATTCTTTCGACCCTGGTCAATAAAACCAGCGGTACAGTGAGCATCTTCGGCAATGACCTTGACCGACAGCCCGCAGCGCTCAAGCGCAGCATTGGTGTCGTACCGCAGGAGTTCAATTTCAACCAGTTCGAAAAAACCTTCGATATTGTCGTGACCCAGGCGGGTTACTACGGCATTAGCGCCAAGGTGGCCAAGGAGCGCGCCGAGAAGTATCTGACGCAGTTAGGTCTCTGGGATAAGCGCGATGTGCCGTCGCGTTCGTTGTCGGGTGGTATGAAGCGCCGGCTGATGATCGCCCGGGCGCTGATGCATGAGCCAAGGCTGTTGATTCTCGACGAGCCGACGGCAGGTGTGGATATTGAACTGCGCCGCTCGATGTGGAGTTTTCTCACCGAGCTGAATCAGCAGGGCATCACGATCATTCTGACCACCCACTACCTGGAAGAAGCCGAGCAGCTTTGCCGACATATTGGCATCATCGACCACGGCACCATTGTCGAAAACACCAGCATGCGCGCATTGCTCGGCAAGCTGCATGTGGAAACCTTCCTGCTCGATCTCAAGCATGACTTGTCCCAGGCACCGAACCTGGCCGGTTACCCGTGCCGGCTGATAAGCCCGCACACGCTGGAAGTGCAAGTGGACAAGGATGTGGGCATCACGGCGTTGTTCAGCCAGTTGGCCTTGCAGAATATCGAAGTGCAGAGCCTGCGCAACAAGACCAACCGTCTCGAGGAGTTGTTCGTGTCCCTGGTGGAAAAAAACCTGGCGAAGGTGGCGGTATGAGTTCGGAATTGAGCGCCAATCTGGTCGCCCTGAATACTATCGTCTATCGCGAAGTGCGTCGGTTTACCCGGATATGGCCACAGACCCTGCTGCCCCCGGCAATTACCATGGTTTTGTACTTTGTGATCTTCGGCAACCTGATCGGCCGGCAGATCGGCGATATGGGTGGTTTCACCTACATGGAGTACATCGTGCCGGGATTGATCATGATGTCGGTGATCACTAACTCCTACGGTAATGTGGTGTCGAGCTTCTTCGGCAGCAAGTTCCAGCGCTCCATCGAAGAGTTGATGGTGTCGCCTGTGTCGCCTCACACCATTTTGATCGGCTACACCTTGGGTGGTGTCTTGCGCGGGCTGGCGGTGGGGGTGATCGTCACCATGCTTTCGCTGTTTTTCACCCACCTGCAGGTGCATCACCTGGGTGTGACCATTCTGGTGGTGGTGCTGACCGCGACCATCTTCTCGTTGCTGGGTTTTATCAACGCAGTGTTTGCGCGCAACTTCGACGATATTTCGATCATTCCGACTTTCGTCCTGACGCCGCTGACCTACCTGGGGGGCGTGTTCTATTCGATCAACCTGCTGCCGCCATTCTGGCAGACCGTATCGATGGCCAACCCGGTGCTGCACATGGTCAACTCGTTCCGCTACGGCATCCTGGGTGTTTCGGACATTCGTATCGGGGTGGCTATCAGCTTCATGCTCGCTGCCACTGCCGTGTTGTATTTAGGCTGTGTGCGCTTACTGGTCAGTGGGCGTGGAATGCGTACCTGATACCTTCTGTTTGCGCCGGCGCCACTGCCGGCCTACCCACCAGCGCCAGTAGAGCATGGTCAGGCAGTAAGCCAGGGCGCCGAGCAGCAGGCCGCAGACCACCGAGCCAAGCAGGAATGGCTGCCACAGGGTCGACAGCTGGCCGGTGATCCATTCGAAGGTGAGTTCATCCGGCAGGGTCCTGGCTGGAACCTGCATGAGCCAGGCTCCCATCTGGTAGGTGCAATAGAACACCGGCGGCATGGTGAACGGGTTGGTCAGCCAGACCAGGCTGACAGCAATCGGCATGTTGCCACGCACCAGGATCGCCAGGCTCGCGGCCAGCAACATCTGCATGGGCACGGGAATGAACGCCGCGAACAGGCCGACAGCCATTGCCCGGGCAACCGAATGTCGATTCAGGTGCCAAAGGTTCGGGTCGTGCAACAGCCGGCCGAGAAAGCGTAAGGATTTATGTTCCCTGATGCTGGTCGGATCGGGCATGTAGCGTTTAAAGAGACGACGCGGCATGTAGGCTCTCGACTGGGTGAAGTGGCAAGTATGCACGGAATCTAAAAGCCCCCCATTACAGACTTTGTGACAATTATTGAGTGAGTGCTTGGCTGCGCTGATCTAAGCCTGTGGGTGTGGGTTTATTCTGGAGCTTCGACGCATGCGCACAGGGATGTTGGCGCTGGCACTGGGCCTTCTATGCCTGAGTGTTCTACCCGTTTTGCCATCGGTCGGGTGGCTGCTTGTAATGGCCCTGACCGCCGTTGTTTGCCTGGCATGGCGAACGTATCCGCTGGGACTGTTTTTCTTGGGTTTGTGTTGGGCTTGTCTGTCGGCCCAGCAGGCGCTGGATGATCGCCTTGCGCCGGAACTCGATGGTCGCATCCTGTGGTTGGAGGGCACCGTTGTTGGCTTGCCATCGCAAGACGGTCGATCAACACGCTTCGAATTGGAGGGCGCGCAATCCCGGCGTGCCATATTGCCGTCACGTCTGCAATTAAGTTGGTTTGCCGGGCCTGGCGTCAGCAGTGGTGAACGTTGGCGGCTGGCGGTCAACCTCAGGCGGCCTCACGGTTTGCTCAATCCCCATGGGCCGGATCGTGAGGCAACCTTGTTGGCCCGGCGCATCGGCGGTACAGGCAGCGTAAAGGCTGGCGAGTTGCTGGCCCCCGCCGAGCGGGCCTGGCGCAGCGATATTCGCCAGCGGTTGATGCAGGCTGATGCGCAGGGGCGGGAGGGGGAGTTGATAGCGCTGGTGCTGGGCGACGGTGCAGGCTTGGCGCGCGAAAGCTGGCAAACACTGCAGGCCACCGGCACCGTGCACTTGCTGGTCATTTCCGGACAGCATATTGGCCTGTTGGCGGGGCTGGTCTACGCATTGATCGCCCTGTTGGCGCGCCTGGGTTGGTGGCCGCAGGCCTTGCCCTGGTTACCTTGGGCGTGCGCGGCGGCGTTTGTGACGGCGTTGGGTTATGGCCTTCTGGCAGGCTTTCAAGTGCCGGTGCAGCGAGCGTGCATGATGCTGGCAGTGGTGTTGCTATGGCGTTTGCGCTATCGCCACCTGGGCATGTGGGTGCCCTGGTTGCTAGCGCTCAATGCCGTACTGCTGTGGGAGCCTCTGGCCAGTCTTCTCCCGGGCTTCTGGTTGTCTTTTGTGGCGGTGGCGGTGTTGATTCTTACCTTCAGTGGCCGTTTGGGGGCCTGGAGTGCATGGCGAGCGTGGGGGCGGGCGCAGTGGTTGATTGCTCTTGGGCTCTTGCCTGTGTTGATCGCGCTGGGGCTGCCGGTCAGTCTCACAGCGCCGTTGGCCAATCTTTTCGCCGTACCCTGGATCAGTCTGGCGGTACTGCCGTTGGCGCTGCTAGGCACTGTTTTATTACCAGTGCCGGTGGTGGGGCAGGGCTTGATCTGGCTCGCCGGTGGCTTACTCGATGGGTTGTTCCGCTTGCTTGGGTTATTGGCGCACGTGCAGCCGGCATGGATACCTGAAGCTCTGCCGTGGCCGCTGTGGTTGTTGATGTGTCTGGGGGCGGTGTCGCTGTTGTTGCCCGCGGGCCTGCCAATGCGGGTTCTGGGCTGGCCGCTGGTGATGCTGGCGGTTTTCGCACCTCGAGAACGAGTGCCTGAAGGGCAATTGGAAGTTTGGCAACTGGACGTCGGACAGGGTTTGGCGTTGGTGTTGCGGACCCGACAGCACGCAATGCTTTATGACGCCGGGCCTGTGGTCGGTGATTCCGATCTTGGTGAGCGTGTGGTCCTGCCTGCCTTGCGCAAAATGGGAGTAGCGAAAATCGACTTGATGCTGCTCAGCCATGCCGACGCCGATCATGCCGGTGGTGCGTTGGCGCTCAAGGCTGGTTTGCAGGTGCAGCGAGTGCTTAGCGGCGAAGCTGCCAAGCACGCTGAAGCGTTGCAGGCGCAGCCCTGTGTCAGTGGTGAGCGTTGGCAGTGGGATGGCGTGAGTTTTTCGCTCTGGCAATGGCAGGGCGCAGGCGACAGTAATCAGGCATCTTGCGTATTGTTGGTCGAGGCGGCGGGCGAGAGGTTGCTGCTCACTGGCGACATTGACGCTGCTGGCGAACAGGCCTGGCTCGAAGACTGGCAGGCGAGCCGTATTGACTGGCTGCAGGCGCCGCACCATGGCAGTCGCACATCTTCGAGCCAGGCATTGCTGACGGCGACGTCGCCTCGTGGCGTGTTGATCTCCAGAGGTCGTTACAACGCATTTGGCCATCCGCACGCATCGGTGATGCAGCGCTACCGGACAAGCGGCATCGAAGTATTCGACAGTGCCCTGCATGGGGCCCTGCGCTTGCGTCTAGGGACGTTTGGCGAACCGCTGAAACAGCGTAGCCAGCGGCGATTCTGGCGCGACCCGAGTTGACGACCTTCGGCAGATGAGCCTCCAAGGGTCCTATGGTAAAGTGGCGGACTTTTTCAAGGGGATGCTAACTGTGTGGGAATTGGTCAAGTCCGGTGGTTGGATGATGCTGCCGATCATTCTGAGTTCCATCGCTGCCATGGCTATCGTCGCCGAGCGTCTCTGGACTCTGCGCGCCAGCCGGGTTACCCCACCTCACTTGCTGGGTCAGGTGTGGCTGTGGATAAAAGACAAACAGCTCACCAGTGACAAGTTAAAGGCCCTGCGTGCCGACTCCCCGCTGGGCGAGATCCTGGCTGCTGGCCTGGCGAACTCCCGTCATGGTCGCGAGATCATGAAAGAGTGCATCGAAGAAGCGGCGGCTCGGGTCATTCACGAGCTGGAGCGCTATATCAATGCCTTGGGTACCATTGCGGCGATGGCGCCGCTGCTCGGCCTGCTCGGTACAGTGCTGGGCATGATCGATATCTTCAGTGCGTTCATGGGCACCGGTATGACCACCAATGCTGCGGTGCTGGCGGGCGGTATCTCCAAGGCGCTGATCACCACCGCTGCAGGCTTGATGGTCGGTATCCCCTCGGTGTTCTTCCATCGCTTCCTGCAGCGCCGTATCGACGAGTTGGTCGTCGGCATGGAGCAAGAGGCCATCAAGTTGGTCGAAGTGGTGCAGGGCGACCGTGATGTCGACCTGGCCGAGGGCAAGGCGTGAAATTTCGGCGCAAGGCCCGGGAGACCGTGGATATCAACTTGGCGTCGCTGATTGACGTGGTGTTCATCCTGCTGCTGTTCTTTGTGGTGACGACTACGTTTACCCGCGAAACCCAGTTGCGGGTCGAGTTGCCTGAGTCGGTCAGTGGCGCGCCTGCGCCCGACGACGAGGTCAAGCACTTGGATATCACCATCAGCGCCGACGGTGTGTATTCGGTGAATAACAACCTGCTGCCCAAGAGCGACCTGGCGACCCTGACCGAGGCCCTGCAGAAAGAATCTGCAGGCGATACCAAGCTGCCGTTGTCGATCAGTGCCGACGGCAAGACCCCGCACCAGGCGGTGGTCACTGCCATGGATGCGGCCGGCAAGCTCGGTTTCAGCCAATTGCGCATGACCACGGTCGAGGCTGCTCAGGGGACACCTTGATGGCGTTAACCGACCGTTTGCTCGATGCCTGGTATGCCGGACATCCCGCACTTGCCTTGCTGCGTCCGCTGGAGTCGTTGTACCGGCGTGTAGTGATGCGCAAGCGGGCGCGTTTTCTCGCAGGGGATAGCCCCAGTTATCGTGCGTCGGTGCCGGTTATCGTGGTGGGCAATATCACCATTGGCGGCACCGGCAAGACGCCGATGATCCTGTGGCTGATCGACCATTGCCGTCAGCAAGGGTTGCGCGTAGGTGTGGTCAGTCGTGGTTATGGCGCCAAACCTGCGCAACTGCCTTGGCGCGTACGTGCCGAGCACAATGCTGCCGAAGCTGGCGACGAGCCGCTGTTGATTGTGCAGCGTAGCGGCGTGCCCTTGATGATCGACCCCGACCGCGCGCGCGCGGTTCAGGCGTTGTTGGCCAGCGAGTCGCTGGACCTGATTCTCTGTGACGACGGCATGCAGCATTACCGCTTGGCCCGTGACCTGGAACTGGTGTTGATCGACGCCGCCCGAGGCCTGGGCAATCGGCGCTGTTTGCCCGCCGGACCGCTGCGTGAACCGGTGGAGCGTTTGCAAGAGGTCGATGCAGTGCTCTACAACGGGGCCACCGCCGATCGCGACGACGGCTTTGCCTTTGTCTTGCAGCCCACGGCGCTGGTCAACTTGCGCAGCGGTGAGCGTAAAGGCCTGGATCACTTCGCTGCAGGCCAGGCTGTGCATGCGGTGGCCGGTATTGGTAATCCGCAACGTTTCTTCAATACCCTGCAGGGGCTAAACTGGCGACCTGTGCCACACCCTTTTGCCGATCATGCCGAGTACAGCGCCCAAGCCTTGAGCTTTGCGCCTGCACTCCCGCTGATCATGACCGAGAAGGACGCGGTCAAATGCCGCGCCTTCGCTGCTGACGACTGGTGGTACCTTGCGGTCGATGCTGTGCCTTCACCGACCTTCCGGGTGTGGTTCGATGCTCAGCTTGATCGCTTGTTACCCGGCTCGCGGCACTCCTGATTCGTTTCTTTTTCCGGCCACTGGCCTGAGGAATACCCATGGACACCAAATTGCTCGACATCCTGGCTTGCCCAATCACCAAAGGCCCGCTCAAGCTCAGTGCCGATAAAACCGAATTGATCAGCAAAGGCGCAGGCCTGGCGTATCCAATCCGCGACGGTATTCCGGTCATGCTGGAAAGCGAAGCGCGCACCCTGACCGATGATGAGCGCCTGGATAAATGACCCCGGCCTACACTGTCGTGATCCCCGCCCGGCTGGCCTCTACACGCCTGCCGGGCAAGCCTTTGCTGCCCATCGCCGGTAAGCCGATGATCCAGCACGTCTGGGAACAGGCGTGTAAAAGCAGCGCCAGCCGTGTAGTGATTGCCACTGATGACGCCGGTATTTATCAGGCCTGCGAAGCCTTCGGCGCGCAGGTGCTGATGACCCGTGAGGATCATGACTCCGGTACTGATCGCCTGGCTGAAGTTGCGGCCAAGCTGGGTTTGCCTGCTGACGCTATTGTGGTCAATGTCCAGGGTGATGAGCCGTTGATTCCACCGATCATCATCGATCAGGTGGCAGCAAACCTCGCGGCGCATCCTGAGGCGGGTATTGCCACCTTGGCCGAACCGATCGATGACGTCACTGCGGTTTTCAATCCCAACGCCGTCAAGGTTGTCAGTGACTGCAATGGCCTGGCCTTGACCTTCAGCCGGGCGCCATTGCCTTGGGCGCGAGATGTGTTCGCCAGCGGCCAGGATACCTTGCCCGAAGGTGTACCTTACCGTCGCCATATTGGGATGTATGCCTACCGTGCAGGCTTTCTCCATGACTTTGTCAGTTGGGGGCCATGCTGGTTGGAGCGCACCGAGTCGCTTGAGCAATTGCGTGCACTTTGGCATGGCGTGCGCATTCATGTGGCTGATGCAATCGAGGCGCCACCTGTGGGCGTTGATACACCACAAGATCTGGAGCGCGTCAGGCGCATTCTGGAGGCTTGATGCGGGTTCTTTTTGTGTGCCTGGGCAACATTTGCCGTTCGCCCACGGCGGAGGGTGTCCTGCGTCACCAACTTCAGGTCGAAGGTCTGAGTGAGCTGATCGAAGTGGCATCGGCCGGCACCGGCGACTGGCATGTCGGCAAGCAACCGGACAGCCGTACCCGTCGTGCCGCGCAGTTGCGTGGTTATGATTTGTCGCAGCAGCGAGCACAGCAGGTTCGGGTTGGGCATTTCGCCGAGTACGACCTGATTCTGGCAATGGACGAGAGCAATCTTGGCAACCTGCGGGCCATGCAGCCTGCTGGCGCGAAAGCGGAGCTCGACTTGTTCCTGCGGCGCTACGACAGCGCGCTGCAAGAGGTGCCAGATCCTTATTACGGTGGTGAGCAAGGATTCGAGCAGGTGCTGGACCTGATTGAAGAGGCGTGCCGCAAACTGGTCATCGAACTCAAAGGACGTCTATGAGTAGGCAGTGGCAGGAGCAGGTTTCGCTCAAGCCTTACAACACCTTCGGTATCGAGGTGAAAGCCCGCTTTTTCACCGAAGCGCACAACGACGACGATGTGGGTCAGGCGCTGGCCCAGGCAGCGGCGCAGGACGTGCCGGTGCTGGTTATTGGGGGCGGCAGCAATTTGCTGTTGACCGCGGATGTACCGGCATTGGTGCTGCGCATGGTCAGTCGCGGTGTGCGGATTCTTGCCGATGATGAGCGCGTGGTGGTCGAGGCCGAGGCGGGTGAGCCTTGGCATCAGTTTGTGCAGTGGACGCTGGCCCAGGGTTTTTCCGGGCTGGAAAACCTCAGCTTGATTCCTGGGACCGTCGGTGCAGCACCGATGCAGAATATCGGTGCCTACGGCGTTGAGATCAAGGATGTGTTCGCCGGGCTGACCGCGTTGGATCGCCAGACCGGCGAGCTGCGCGATTTCAGCCTGCAAGAGTGCGCCTTTGCCTATCGGGACAGCGTATTCAAGCGTAATCCCGGGCGCTGGTTGATCCTGCGTGTTCGTTTTGCCTTGAGTCGAGTCATGCAGGCTCATCTGGATTACGGTCCGGTGCGTCAACGCCTGAGCGAGCAGGGTGTCAGTCACCCGACGGCGCAGAACATCAGCGATGCGATTTGCGCCATTCGCCGCGAAAAACTACCGGACCCTGCAGAGCTGGGCAACGCCGGGAGCTTTTTCAAAAATCCGATCGTAACTGCGGTGCTGGCTGATGCGATCCGTGTGCAGCATCCGGACCTGGTGGCTTATCCACAGGCTGATGGCCAGATCAAGTTGGCTGCGGGCTGGCTGATCGAGCAAGCTGGTTGGAAGGGGTTTCGTGAAGGTGATGCCGGGGTGCACCGGTTGCAGTCTCTGGTTCTGGTCAACTACGGTCAGGCCAGTGGCCTGCAACTGCATCAGTTAGCGCAGAAAATCCAGGCAGATATCTTCGAGCGATTTGGCGTCACGCTCGAGATGGAGCCGAATCTGTTGTAACAAAGCCCTGTCGATTGCATTCATAGCGGCAATAAAAAGCCCCGCCAGTTACCTGGCGGGGCTTTTCATTTCAGCGCAGCTCAGACGAGCGGTTTTTGCTCTTCTGCAGTGTCCAGCGCTTCAGGTTGCTGCTCGACTTCTGCTGCCTTGGCGGCTGCGGCGGCTGCTTCAGCTTCACGCTTGCGGCGACGTACTTCGCGAGGATCGTTTGGTGCGCGGCCGTTTGGCAGCATCACCGGGGCTTCGACCACCACTGGCTCGGCAGCAGGGGTAGATTCCTCAACAGCAGGTGCTGGTTCGCTGGCGACTGGTTGGGCTGCTTCAGCTTCGACTACAGGCGCCTGAACAACTTCTGGCGCGCGTGGTGCTTCGACAACGGGCTCTGCCACAACAGCAACTTCAACCGGCGCTTCAACTGCTTGCTCGGCAACCGCTTCGACAACCGGCTCAACGCGTGGCTCAACGACTGCCACAGGCTCGCTGACCGGTTGCTCAACAACTGGAGCAATGCTTGCTTGCTCGGCTACAACCGGTTTCGGTGCTTCAACCACAACCGGTTCGATTGCTGCTGGCTCGACCGCTTCAACCGTTTCTGCAGGAACGACCTCAGTGGTTGCTGGGGCAATCACTGGAGCTGCTTCTTCAACGGCAGCAGTCGCGCGCTCTGCCTGGACGTTGGCCTGGGCTTCGGCATCAGCGCTGATGTTGCTGGTTGCAACTGCAGCGGTAACGGCCAGGCCGGCTGCCAGTTCGGCCCCGGTAGGCTCGTTGCCTTCTTCAGCGCCGTCTTCGGAGCCTTCAACCACATTTCCGTTGGCGTCACGCTGGCGCTCACGACGGTTGCTACGGCGACGCTGACCACGGGAGCGGCGACGTGGGCGTTCGCCCTCGGTGCCTTCCTGGTTGTCGTCCTGCAGCAGTTCTTCGTTAGGCAGTTGCTCTTCAGCCGCTTCAGCGGTTTCGATAGCCGGGCTTGGCTGGCGTTCTTCACGTGGTGGGCGTGGTTGACGCTCTTCACGCGGGGCACGTTCTTCGCGAGGCGCGCGCTCTTCACGAGGCGTACGTTCTTCGCGGGGTGCGCGTTCTTCACGCGGCTGGCGCTCTTCACGTGGAGCACGCTCAGGGCGCTCTTCGCGCACTGCCGGGGTAGCGGTGTCGAGTGCTTCGCGCAGTTCGCGGACCGGGCGTTCTTCGCGAGTACGGCGATCTTCACGCGGGGCGCGAGGCTGGCGTTCTTCGCGAGGTTGACGTGGTGCGCGCTCTTCGCGGGCCTGGGTTTCTTCACGCGCTTCGCGTGGTTGACGCTCTTCACGCGGTGCGCGCTCTTCGCGTGGCTTGCGCTCCTCATCGCGACGGCCGTTGCGGTTGCGGCTTTGCTGGCGACCGTTGCGGCGTTCTTCGTTGCGCTGTGGGCGCTCGGTGGCCGGCTTCTCGGCAACTACAGGCGCTGCAGCAGGTTCGTCCTTGCCGGCGAACAGGCTGACCAGCGACTTGACCAGGCCTTTGAACAGGCTTGGTTCAGGCGCGACGTGGGCCGGTGCGGCAGGTTGCTCCGCAGCGGTCGGAACCGGTGCATTGGCACGCGCTGGAGCGGTCTTGACCGCAGCTTCCTGGCGAACCAGGGTGCGAGTCGCTGCAGTCGGCTGAGCCTCTTCGGTCTCGGTTGCGGCGATTTCGTAGCTGGATTGGCTGCTCTGGGCTTCCGGGCTATCGTCGCGCAGGCGCTGCACTTCGAAGTGTGGGGTTTCCAGATGGTCGTTCGGCAGAATGACGATGCGTGCACGGGTACGCAGTTCAATCTTGGTGATCGAGTTGCGTTTTTCGTTGAGCAGGAAGGCTGCAACCGGAATCGGCACTTGGGCGCGAACTTCGGCGGTGCGGTCTTTCAGGGCTTCTTCTTCGATCAGGCGCAGGATCGCCAGCGACAGTGATTCAACGTCACGGATGATGCCGGTGCCGCTGCAGCGTGGGCAAACGATACCGCTGCTTTCGCCGAGGGAAGGGCGCAGACGCTGACGAGACATCTCCAGCAGGCCAAAGCGCGAAATGCGGCCGACTTGTACGCGGGCGCGGTCGGCTTCCAGGCATTCGCGGACCTTTTCTTCGACGGCGCGCTGGTTCTTGGCTGGGGTCATGTCGATGAAGTCGATGACGATCAGGCCACCGATATCACGCAGACGCAGCTGGCGGGCGATTTCTTCAGCCGCTTCCAGGTTGGTCTGCAGTGCGGTTTCCTCGATGTCGCTACCTTTGGTGGCGCGTGCCGAGTTGATGTCGATGGACACCAGTGCTTCGGTTGGGTCGATAACGATCGAGCCGCCAGACGGCAGTTCGACCACGCGTTGGAAGGCAGTTTCGATCTGGCTTTCGATCTGGAAGCGATTGAACAGCGGGACGCTGTCTTCGTACAGCTTGATCTTGCTGGCGTACTGCGGCATCACCTGGCGGATGAACGTCAGGGCTTCTTCCTGGGCGTCGATGCTGTCGATCAGCACTTCGCCGATGTCCTGGCGCAGGTAGTCGCGAATGGCGCGGATGATGACGTTGCTTTCCTGGTAGATCAGGAAAGGCGCAGCGCGGTCCTGGGAGGCCTCTTTGATGGCAGTCCACAGTTGCAGCAGGTAGTCCAGGTCCCATTGCATTTCTTCGCTGCTGCGGCCAAGGCCAGCAGTACGTACGATCAGACCCATGTCGGCAGGAGCAACCAGGCCGTTCAGGGCTTCGCGCAGTTCGTTGCGCTCTTCGCCTTCAATGCGGCGGGAGATGCCACCGGCACGCGGGTTATTTGGCATCAGCACCAGGTAGCGGCCGGCGAGGCTGATGAAGGTAGTCAGGGCTGCGCCTTTGTTGCCGCGCTCTTCCTTCTCGACCTGGACGATGACTTCCTGGCCTTCGCTGAGTACTTCCTTGATGTTCACCCGGCCTTCCGGGGACTTCTTGAAGTATTCGCGGGAGATTTCCTTCAGCGGCAGAAAGCCGTGACGTTCGGAGCCGAAGTCGACGAAGGCGGCTTCCAGACTAGGTTCTATCCGGGTGATCCGGCCTTTGTAGATGTTGGCCTTTTTTTGCTCGCGCGCACCAGACTCGATGTCCAGGTCGTAGAGGCGTTGGCCGTCTACCAGAGCTACACGCAACTCTTCAGGTTGAGTCGCGTTAATCAGCATTCTTTTCATGTAATACCGTCGGTTTCCGGGCTGCCGGAAACGGCGTTCGGCACACACGACTTCTCACGGTCGGTGTCAGGTGCGCAAGGGGTGGCGGGCCACCCCCGTGTCCAGCGACTGTCGAGCCAGACTGGTAACCCAGTACTGCCGAAGTCGCGACGACGCGTCCTGCTTGCTGTGGTGTCAAATGCACTCAGACAGGAGGAGGAATCAGCCTTCGGCCGTGGACGCCCCAGGGGCATCTTGATCAAGACCGGGTCCGGTCGCCAGGCCAGGAGGCCTATGGACTGAACGCAGTACTACACGGTCCGACGGTTGTGCATCTCCACCCTACACGTATCCCTGATAATTCGGGTGCTGCCGCGCGCTGAATCCGCAACGGGTTGCATTTTCGCCAGCTCCATACGGGAGCCCGCGCCTTTGTATGTTCAAGGCTGGTATTTCCGAAGCTTTCACCATGACTGCGTGAAACTGACGGCACTGACAGAGTGGCATCGAAAAAAACATGGGGGAGGGCAAAACACCGCTCTTGTCGTTTTTTATCGGTCTTCTCTGCACGGCGCTGGTGGCGATTCCAGGCAACTCTGTAAACTGGCAAAAGCCCCGTCGGACGGCCTCGCGTCCTCGAGATTTTGCGTCGGTCAGGGCCGGCTAAAAGCCGTGAGTCCGCTGGCCAGCCGCTTTTGGCGGCGTTCGCGACTATAGCAGCAATCATTAAGTGCTTCAAATCCATAAAAAATTGTTATGATTGGCAAATGACGACTAACACCCCTCCGACCTCCGGCGTCCAGCTGATCGAGGTCGCCCCGGAACTTGCCGGGCAACGAATCGATAACTTCCTCATCACTGCGCTCAAAGGTGTGCCCAAGACCTTGATTTACCGTATTTTGCGTAAAGGCGAAGTGCGTGTGAACAAGGGGCGGATCAAGCCTGAGTACAAGTTGCAGGCTGGCGATATCGTGCGCGTACCGCCCGTTCGTCTGCCTGAGCGCGATGAGCCTGTACCGGTGGCCCAGGGCTTGCTTCAGCGCCTGGAGGCAGCGATTGTCTACGAAGACAAGGCCTTGATCGTATTGAACAAACCCGCAGGTATCGCCGTGCACGGCGGTAGCGGCCTCAATTTTGGTGTGATCGAAGCCTTTCGTCAGATGCGCCCAGATGCCAAGGAGCTGGAGCTGGTCCATCGTCTGGATCGCGACACCTCGGGTCTGCTGATGATCGCCAAGAAACGCAGCATGTTGCGCCACTTGCATGTGGCGTTGCGCGGTGATGGCGTCGATAAGCGCTACATGGCCCTGGTCCGCGGCCATTGGGCCACGGCGAAGAAACAAGTTAATGCGCCCTTGCTCAAGAGCAACCTGCGTTCCGGCGAGCGCATGGTCGAGGTCAATGACGAGGGCAAGGAGGCGCTCACGCTGTTCCGCGTCCTGCGTCGTTTCGGTGAATTCGCCACCATTGTCGAGGCGCGCCCGATCACCGGGCGCACCCACCAGATCCGCGTTCATGCCCTGCATGCCGGTCATTGCATTGCCGGTGACAGCAAATATGGTGATGAAGACTTCAGTCGAGAAATCCGCGACCTGGGTGGCAAGCGCCTGTTTCTGCATGCCTATGCGCTGACCGTGCCACTGCCTGACGGTGGTGAGCTCAAGCTCGAGGCGCCGGTTGATGAAATGTGGTCCAAGACTGTGGAGCGCTTGAGTGCGGCGTGATTACGATCTGCTGATCTTCGATTGGGACGGCACCCTGGCTGATTCAATCGGGCGTATCGTCGAGGCAATGCATGTGGCTGCCGGGCGTGCCGGACATGCAGTCTGCGCTGATGACGCCGTCAAGGGCATTATCGGCCTGGCGCTGCCTGAAGCCATCAGCACCTTGTATCCGCACTTGAGTGACGATCAGGTGGCGGTGTTTCGGCAGCACTATGCTGATGTCTACATGACTCTTGATCAGCAGCCGTCGCCCCTGTTCGAGGGTGTGGTGGAATCGTTGGAGTCATTTCGTCTCCAGGGCTACCGTCTGGCGGTAGCGACGGGCAAGGCTCGACGCGGGTTGGATCGGGTGTTGCGGGCCAATGGTTGGCAGGATTATTTCGATATCACCCGCGCTGCCGATGAGACCCGTGGCAAGCCTCATCCACAGATGCTCGAGGAAATACTGCTGCATTGCCAGGTCGAGCCAGGTCGTGCGCTGATGGTTGGCGATTCGGCCTTCGATTTGTTGATGGCGAGCAACGCCGGCATGCATTCGGTGGCCGTTGGCTATGGCGCCATGTCGCCGCAAGCGCTGGGCGCATTCGGGCCGCAGGTCTGTATTGATCATTTTTCACATTTGCAGGCCTGGCTGAGCCGGTCGCCTGCGGCAGCAATTCCAAGGTAGGTGAGCATGGCTGACGAATGGAAGGCGCCAAGCGCCGAAAGCGGCGAAGAGCAGAAAAGCTGGAAGCTGTTGGAAAAAACCCTTCTGGCGGGTGTGCAGGAGCAGCGCCGGGCGCGGCGCTGGGGCATCTTTTTCAAGTTGCTGACCTTTGCCTACCTGTTTGGCATTCTGGCCTTGTTCAGCCCGCTGACGAGCATGGACAAAGCCGCTTCACGCAGCGTCAATCACACTGCGGTGGTTGAGGTGCGCGGCGTGATTGCCGATCAGGAGCCTGCCAGTGCCGACAATATCGTTGGTGGCTTGCGCGAAGCCTTCAAGGACGCGAAGACCAAGGCGGTCATTCTGAGTATCAATAGTCCAGGCGGCAGTCCTGTGCAGTCGGGCTACATCTATGACGAAATTCGTCGTCTGCGTGCTGAGTATCCGGATATCAAGCTGTATGCGGTGATCAGTGATCTGGGGGCTTCCGGCGCGTATTACATTGCCAGCGCTGCAGATCAGATCTACGCCGACAAGGCCAGTCTGGTCGGTTCCATTGGTGTTACTGCGGCCGGTTACGGTTTTGTCGGTACCATGGAGAAACTCGGTGTCGAACGGCGCACTTATACGGCGGGTGAACACAAGGCGTTCCTTGATCCGTTCCAGCCGCAAAAGCCCGAAGAAACCGCGTTCTGGCAGGGCGTGCTGGAAACCACGCACAAGCAGTTCATCGCCAGCGTCAAGCAGGGCCGTGGTGAGCGCTTGAAGGACAAGGAACACCCTGAGCTGTTCAGTGGCCTGATCTGGTCTGGCGAGCAAGCCGTGGCGCTGGGGCTGGTTGATGGGCTGGGGAGTGCCAGTTACGTGGCGCGTGAGGTGGTGGGTGAAAAGGAGTTGGTCGACTTCACGGTTGAAGAGTCACCCTTCGACCGTTTCTCCAAGCGCCTGGGCACCAGCATTGCCGAGCGCCTGGCAATGTGGATGGGCTTTCAGGGGCCATCGTTGCGCTGAGGCGCATTGAGTGAAAAGCCGGCCTTGGTGCCGGCTTTTTACATTGTGCGACTTGTACGACATGCAGCGAGTCAGGGGAGGCAGGCGCCTTCGCTCAACAGCATGTCTACCAGACGGATCAGTGGCAGGCCCACCAGGCTGGTGGCGTCTACGCCATGGGTGCTCTGGAACAGACTGACGCCCAAGCCCTCGGCCTTGAAGCTGCCAGCGCAGTCGTAGGGCTCTTCGGCGCGCAAATAGCGCTCGATGCGGGCCAGGTCCAGTTCGCGCATATTGACGGTGAAGGGGATGCAGTCGACCTGGCAGTCGCCGGTCTTGCTGTTGAGAAGCGCCAGGCCGGTAAGAAAGGTGACATGGTTACCGCTGGCGGCCAGTAATTGCTCGCAGGCCCGCTCGAAGGTGTGTGGCTTACCAAGTATTTGTTCGCCGAGCACGGCAACCTGGTCGGAGCCGATGATCAGGTGGTCGGGATGGCGGGTGGCAAGGGCCATGGCTTTTTCCCGGGCCAGGCGCTTCACTAGGTCTGCGGCGGGCTCGTCGGGCAGGCGCTGTTCGTCGATATCAGGGGACGCCCAGCTGAAAGGGAGGCGCAAGCGTTCAAGCAATTCACGCCGGTACGGTGAGCTGGAAGCCAGTAATAAAGGCAGCATGGTAAACTCCTGGGCAGGTGAAACGATTCTAACATGCTGAACGGAACCGAATTTCCTTTGACAGGGGCGGGGGGCATCCCTAGAATGCTGCGCCTATGTTGAATGACCCGATTCCACCTCACGTTGACCCGCGCAAATTGGCCGATCGTGGTGTTTCTCTCGAAGGAACGCTGCAGCTCGCCGATTTGGAGAGACTCTGCGACCCGCTTTCCGACAATGTCGGTACGGTGCAGGCTAAATTCGATTTTGAGCGAGACGAGCAGAAGGCTGTGGTTATCCACACCGAACTGAGCGTCGAGGTCAAAATGGTTTGCCAGCGTTGTCTTGAGCTGGTCACCCTGCCGATCCACAGCGAAAGTACTTACGCTGTGGTGAAGGAGGGTGCGAATACCCAGTCGTTGCCGAAAGGTTATGACGTGCTGGAACTGGGCGAAGATCCTTTGGATCTGCAGGCCTTGGTCGAGGAAGAGCTTTTGCTTGCCTTGCCCATCGTGCCTGCTCATCATCCGGAAGAATGCCAGCAGCCGGCGGGCGCCGATGAGCCCGAACCGAGCAAGGACGAGGTAACACGGTCCAACCCGTTCAGTGTATTGGCGCAGTTAAAGCGTGACCCAAACGTTTAGGAGTTAATCAATTATGGCTGTTCAGCAGAACAAAAAATCCCGCTCTGCCCGTGACATGCGTCGTTCGCACGATGCTCTCTCGGAAAACGCTCTGTCCGTAGAGAAAACCACTGGTGAAGTACACCTGCGTCACCACGTATCGCCAGAAGGCGTATACCGTGGTCGTAAAGTGATCGACAAGGGCGCTGACGAGTAATCCTTGTCCGCTCAGATCATCGCGATTGACGCAATGGGCGGGGACTTCGGTCCCCGCAGCATTGTTCAGGCAAGTATTGCTTGTCTATCGGCTACGCCCTCGTTACACCTGACCCTTGTCGGTCAACCCTCTCTCCTTGAAGATCTCATAGCTGGCCAGTCGGCAGCGGATCGCGCGCGCCTGCAAATTGTTGCAGCTAGCGAAGTGATCGGCATGGACGAGCGGCCGTCCCAGGCGTTGCGCGGAAAACCTGATTCGTCCATGCGTGTGGCGTTGGAATTATTGCGTGATGGCAAGGTTCAGGCCTGCGTCAGTGCGGGTAACACGGGTGCGCTGATGGCGCTGTCGCGTTACGTGCTCAAGACCCTGCCGGGTATTGATCGCCCGGCCATGGTCGCGGCCATCCCTACGCAGGCGGGCTACTGTCAGTTGCTCGATCTGGGTGCCAATGTCGACTGCAGTGCAGACAATCTTTTTCAGTTCGCTGTCATGGGCTCCGTGGCTGCGCAGGCTTTGGGTATTTCCCGGCCACGCGTGGCGTTGCTCAATGTCGGCACCGAAGACATCAAGGGTAATCAGCAAGTCAAGCTCGCCGCCAGCATGCTGCAGAATGCCCGCGGGCTTAACTACATAGGCTTTGTCGAAGGTGATGGCCTGTATCGCGGCGAAGCGGATGTGGTGGTCTGCGACGGGTTCGTTGGTAACATCCTGCTCAAATCCAGTGAAGGTCTGGCGACGATGATCGCCTCGCGCATCGAGGCCTTGTTCAAGGGCGGTATCGGCGCGCGTCTTGCTGGTGCTGTGGCAATGCCGCTGCTCAAGCGTCTGCAGGCCGATCTGGCGCCGGCGCGACATAATGGCGCAAGCTTTCTAGGGCTGCAGGGGATCGTTATCAAGAGTCATGGTTCTGCAGGTGTGCAGGGCTTTCAGAGTGCTATCCAACGTGCTTTGATCGAGATTCAGGAGAACCTTCCGCAGCGTCTGCATGGCCGTTTGGAAGACTTGTTGCTTTAGGCATATGGCTTGGGAAGTGGTTAAATGTGACCGCTTGGTCTTCGTTACCATCCAAGTTTTCAGTTTCTTGCGCTCAGTCGATTGCTGGGCGCTTAATTTCCGACGACAAGATCATTAGGGGCTTGTTCAATGTCTGCATCCCTCGCATTCGTCTTTCCCGGTCAAGGTTCGCAGTCCCTCGGTATGCTTGCCGAGCTGGGTGCCCAGTATCCGCTGGTCATTGATACCTTCCGCGAGGCCTCCGAGGCTCTGGGCTATGACCTCTGGGCACTGACCCAGAACGGTCCGGAAGAGCAACTCAACCAAACCGACAAAACCCAGCCGGCCATCCTTACTGCTTCCATTGCGCTGTGGCGCTTGTGGTTGGCCGAAGGTGGTGCGCGCCCTGCTTTCGTTTCCGGCCACAGCCTGGGCGAGTACAGCGCTCTAGTTGCTGCTGGCAGCCTGAGCCTTGGCGACGCCGTGAAGCTGGTCAAGCGCCGTGGCGAGCTCATGCAGGAGGCCGTTCCGGCCGGGCAGGGTGCCATGGCTGCGATTCTCGGCCTGGACGACGCTGACGTCGTCGCCATTTGTGCCGAAGCGGCTCAGGGCGAAGTGGTCAGCGCAGTCAACTTCAACTCGCCGGGGCAGGTGGTAATTGCCGGGGCCAAGGCAGCAGTCGAACGCGCCATGGAAGCGTGCAAGGCCAAGGGCGCCAAGCGTGCACTGCCATTGCCGGTGAGCGTTCCATCGCACTGCGAGCTGATGCGCCCGGCAGCCGAGCGTTTCGCCGAGAGCGTCAATGCCATTGACTGGCAGGTCGCGCAAATTCCTGTTGTACAGAACGTTAGCGCCGCCGTAGCTGCCGATCTCGATACGCTCAAGCGTGACCTGCTGGAGCAGCTGTACAAGCCGGTGCGTTGGGTCGAGTGTGTGCAGACCTTGGCCGCCAACGGTGCGGTACAGCTAGTCGAGTGCGGCCCAGGCAAGGTCCTGGCTGGCCTGAACAAGCGTTGCGCCGACGGCGTGACCACCTACAACCTCAACACCCCGGATGCTGTCGCCGCCACCCGCGCGGCGCTGGCCTGATTTAGGAGAAGCTTGCATGAGCCTGCAAGGTAAAGTTGCCCTGGTTACCGGCGCCAGCCGTGGTATTGGCCAGGCTATCGCCCTGGAACTGGGCCGTCTTGGCGCTACCGTAATCGGTACTGCCACCTCCGCATCGGGCGCCGAGCGCATCGCTGCGACCCTCAAGGAGCACGGCATCAACGGTACCGGCCTGGAATTGAACGTGACCAGCGACGAGTCTGTCACCGCTACCCTGGCCAAGATCCAGGAGCAGTTCGGTGCGCCGGCCATTTTGGTCAACAACGCCGGTATCACCCGCGACAACCTGATGATGCGCATGAAGGACGACGAGTGGTTCGATGTCATCGACACCAACCTCAACAGTCTCTACCGTCTGTCCAAGGGCGTCCTGCGTGGCATGACCAAGGCGCGCTGGGGTCGTATCATCAGCATCGGTTCGGTAGTGGGTGCCATGGGCAACGCCGGGCAGGTAAACTATGCGGCAGCCAAGGCTGGCCTGGAAGGTTTCAGCCGTGCGCTGGCCCGTGAAGTGGGCTCGCGCTCGATTACTGTGAACTCGGTGACTCCCGGTTTCATTGATACCGACATGACCCGCGAACTTCCAGAAGCTCAGCGCGAAGCACTGCAGACTCAGATTCCCCTGGGGCGTCTGGGCCAGGCTCAGGAGATCGCCAATGTGGTGGCTTTCCTGGCCTCTGAAGGCGCAGGCTACGTGACTGGCGCGACCATTCCGGTCAACGGCGGCATGTACATGTAAATCTAATGTGACGGATTGCTTCAAAAAAATGTCATACGAGCTGTCTAAAATCCGTTATAAAGCTGCAACCAGATTCTAGTCGGTTGGCAGGTGTGGTCTGGCGAGGCGTGTTGCGCTTGAAAAGCGGACGTCTTTCTATACACTTACACACCGGCCAGCCGCCTGACATATGTCCATTAGGAGTGAAAACAAGGTATGAGCACCATCGAAGAACGCGTCAAGAAAATCGTCGCCGAGCAACTGGGCGTTAAAGAAGAAGAAGTTGTGAACACCGCTTCCTTCGTTGAAGATCTGGGTGCCGATTCCCTTGACACCGTTGAGCTGGTGATGGCTCTGGAAGAGGAATTCGAGACCGAAATCCCTGACGAAGAAGCTGAGAAGATCACTACTGTTCAAGCTGCTATCGACTACGTCACCAGCCACCAGGCTTAAGACGTTGTAGTCGTCGCTTCTTGTCATGGAAAAACCGCACTGCCTTCGCCGGCGTGCGGTTTTTTCTTTACAAGAGATGAAGTCAATTGAATAAGGAGAGTGCTGTGTCGCGTAGACGCGTCGTGGTCACCGGTATGGGTATGCTGTCGCCACTGGGCACGGATGTGCCGAGCAGTTGGCAGGGCATTCTGGCTGGCCGCAGTGGCATAGGTCTGATTGAACATACGGACCTGACTGCCTACTCCACCCGTTTTGGCGGCTCGGTAAAGGGCTTCGAGGTTGAGCAGTACCTGTCGGTCAAGGAAGCCCGCAAGCTCGATCTGTTCATACAGTACGGCCTGGCAGCCGGTTTTCAGGCAGTGCGCAACGCCGGCCTGGAAGTGACCGACGCCAACCGTGAGCGCATTGGCGTAGCCATGGGCTCAGGTATCGGTGGCCTGACCAATATCGAAGAAACCAGCCGGACTCTGCACGAGCAAGGCCCTCGGCGCATTTCGCCGTTCTTCGTGCCGGGTTCGATCATCAACATGATTTCCGGTTTCCTGTCGATCCACCTGGGTGTACAGGGACCTAACTACGCCATTTCAACGGCCTGCACCACGGGTACCCACTGTATCGGTATGGCGGCGCGCAACATCGCTTTCGGTGAAGCCGACGTGATGATTGCCGGCGGCGCGGAAATGGCGGCCTGCGGTCTGGGCATGGGCGGCTTTGGTGCCTCGCGTGCGCTGTCGACCCGCAATGACGACCCGACGCGCGCAAGCCGTCCGTGGGACAAGGGCCGGGATGGTTTTGTCCTCGCCGACGGTGCTGGTGCTCTGGTGCTTGAAGAGCTTGAGCACGCCAAGGCGCGTGGGGCAACCATCTATGCCGAGCTGGTTGGTTTTGGCATGAGTGGTGACGCCTATCACATGACTTCACCGCCAGAAGATGGCAGCGGTGCGGCGCGTTGCATGGTCAACGCTCTGCGAGATGCCGGCCTGAACCCTGATCAGGTGAACTACGTCAACGCTCATGGTACCTCCACGCCAGCCGGTGACCTGGCTGAGTCGTCGGCACTCAAGACAGTGTTTGGCGATCATGCCTACAAGTTGGCCGTCAGCTCGACCAAGTCAATGACTGGCCACCTGCTGGGCGCGGCCGGTGCGGTAGAGGCAATTTTCAGTGTGCTGTCTATCAATGGACAGGTGGCGCCGCCGACGATCAACCTCGATGAGCCGGACGCCGGTTGTGATCTGGATTTCGTGCCGCACGAGGCGCGCAACATGCCGATCGATATCGTGCTGTCCAACTCCTTCGGTTTTGGCGGTACCAATGGCTCGCTGGTGTTCCGCCGGTTCGCCGATTGATGCACAGCTGGATCGATGGTCTGCCGGCAGATGCAGTCAATCTGCAAAGTCGTGCGTTGGCCTACGGCGATGGTCTGTTCGAGACCATTGCCGTCAGGGCCGGGCGGCCATCGTTGCTCGACCATCATCTTCAACGTCTCGCGCTGGGTTGCCAGCGCCTGGCAATCAGCGCCGATCACGCGCTGATTCGCGAAGAGTTGAGCCGCTATGCCAGCTTGCTCGGTGATGGCGTGCTCAAATTCATGCTCGTTCGGGGTGACAGCCAGCGCGGCTACGCGTCTGCTGTGGGGGCGCAACCACGACGCATCCTTCAGGGTAGTCCGTTACCCGCATACCCTGCCCAGCATGCCGAACAGGGTGTTCGGCTGTTTGCCTGCACCACTCGTCTTGCAGAGCAACCGCTTTTGGCCGGCCTCAAGCATCTCAATCGCCTCGAGCAGGTGCTGGCACGTGCCGAGTGGCAAGGTGCCGAGTACGCCGAAGGCTTGATGCGCGATACGTCGGGGCGGTTGGTGGAAGGGGTCTACAGCAATCTTTTCCTGGTCCGTAACGGTGAACTGCTGACGCCTGATCTGAGCCGTTGTGGCGTGGTGGGAGTGATGCGCGCCGCCTTGCTTGAGCAGGCTGCATTGGCTGCGATCCCGGTACGCATTACCGATTTAACCCTGCAGGACCTGGAGCAGGCCGATGAAGTGTTTCTTTGCAACAGCGTCTACGGGATCTGGCCTGTGTGTGCATTTGTATCGCTGAACTGGTCGCCGGGTCCGCTCACCCGTAAACTGCAGGCCATTGCCCGTACGCTACTGGATAATTGATTCGTGAGACGTAAATTCTTGGTGCTGCTGGAGACCGGATTGATCCTGGCAGGCCTGGTCCTGGGGTTTTCGGCCTGGAAAGTGAACTCGGCGCTTGAGCAGACCCTGCACGTCAGTCAGGAGCAACTGCTTGACGTGCCTACCGGTACCAACCCCAATCGCATGTTCTACCGCATGGAAAGCCAAGGCCTGCTGGATGACGCCTTCTGGCTGCGCCTGTACTGGCGTTTCAATATGGTTGGGGTGCCGTTGCATACCGGCGAGTACCGTATGACACCCGGCATGACCGTGCGCGACCTGTTCGAGGTCTGGCGCCGTGGCGATGTCGTGCAGTACAGCCTGACCTTGGTCGAGGGCTGGAATTTCCGCCAGGTTCGCTCGGCGCTGGCCAAGCACGAAAAAATCAAACAGACACTCGACGGCCTCAGCGATGCCGAGGTGATGGATAAGCTCGGTCACCCCGGGGTTTTTCCGGAAGGGCGCTTTTTTCCGGACACCTACCGTTTTGTACGGGGCATGTCCGACGTAGAGTTCCTCCAGCAGGCCTACGCACGTCTCGATGAAGTATTGGCCAAGGAGTGGGCGGAGCGGGCCGCTGACTTACCCTATCGTGATCCTTATCAGGCGTTGATCATGGCTTCGCTGGTAGAGAAGGAAACTGGCGTACCGCAAGAGCGCGGTCAGATAGCCGGGGTGTTCGTGCGCCGCATGCGCCTGGGCATGCTGCTGCAGACTGACCCGACGGTAATCTACGGCATGGGCGAGCGCTACAATGGCAAGATTACCCGTGCCGATCTGCGCCAGCCGACGCCATACAACACCTACACCAATGCTGGTCTGCCGCCGACGCCGATTGCCATGGTCGGGCGTGAAGCCATCCATGCTGCATTGAATCCGGCGCCGGGCACCAGCTTGTACTTTGTCGCTCGTGGCGATGGTAGCCATATTTTCTCTGACGACCTGGATGCGCACAATTCAGCGGTTCGCGAGTACCAGATCAAGCGTCGTGCTGATTACCGTTCCAGCCCGGCACCTGTGATCGAATCCGAGCCTGAGGTCGAACCAAAGACCCAGGAACCCACTGAGGCCAATCCTGAGCCGGAGCCTGAGCCGCCGGCACCTGCCCCTGAGACCTCACCGCAATGATCAATCGTAAGGACTGCCTGTGACCGGCTTGTTTATCACCCTGGAAGGTCCCGAAGGGGCAGGCAAAAGCACCAACCGCGAATACCTGGCCGAGCGCCTGCGTGCCCAGGGCCTGGATGTAGTGTTGACCCGTGAGCCGGGTGGCACGCCGCTGGCCGAGCGAATTCGCGAATTGCTGCTGGCCCCTAGCGACGAAAAAATGAACGCCGACACCGAACTGCTTCTGGTGTTTGCCGCCCGTGCCCAGCATCTGGCAGAAGTGATTCGTCCGGCCTTGGCGCGTGGCGCCATCGTGCTCTGTGATCGCTTCACTGATGCGACCTACGCCTACCAGGGCGGTGGTCGTGGCTTGTCGCTGGAGCGTATCGCCACGCTTGAGAATTTTGTTCAAGGTGCACTGCGGCCCGACTTGACCCTGGTGTTCGATCTGCCGGTGGAAATCGGTCTCTCCAGGGCGGCGGCCCGTGGTCGTCTGGATCGCTTCGAACAGGAAGGCCAGGCTTTCTTCGAGGCTGTGCGTCAGGCCTATCTGGCGCGCGCCCAGGCAACCCCGCAACAGTACAAGCTGATTGATGCCGCGCAGTCACTGGTTCAGGTGCAGCAGGCGCTTGATGCCTTGATGCCGCAGATACTGGAACGTTGCCGTGGCTGAAGCCTACCCTTGGCAGCAGGCCCTGTGGCAGCAACTGGCTGGGCGAACCCAGCATGCACACGCTTATCTGTTGCATGGGCCACAAGGCATTGGCAAGCGCGCCCTGGCTGAGCGCCTGATGGCGCTGTTGCTGTGTCAGCGACCCGCCGGCCTGGAGGCATGTGGGCAGTGCAAATCGTGCCTGTTGCTCGCAGCCGGCAGCCACCCGGACAACTATGTGTTGCAGCCGGAGGAGGCTGACAAGCCCATCAAGGTCGATCAGGTGCGTGACTTGGTGTCCTTTGTGGTTCAGACCGCGCAGTTGGGTGGGCGCAAGGTGGTGTTGATCGAGCCGGTCGAGGCGATGAACATCAATGCTGCCAACGCCTTGCTCAAGAGCCTGGAAGAGCCGTCGGGCAGCACCATTTTGCTCCTGGTCAGCCACCAGCCCAGCCGATTGCTGCCAACCATCAAGAGTCGTTGCGTGCAGCAGGCCTGCCCGTTGCCTGATGCCGGGCAAAGTCTGGCGTGGCTGAACACGGCATTGCCTGAGTGCGATGAGCAGGAACGCCTTGAGTTGCTAAGCCTGGCTGCAGGTTCGCCCCTGGCGGCGGTCAGTCTGCAGGCTCAGGGTGTACGAGAGCAGCGTGCGCTGGTGGTTGATGGCGTGAAGAAGCTGCTCAAGCAGCAACAGTCCCCCAGTCAACTGGCCGAGGCCTGGAGCAGCATTCCGTTGTTGCAACTGTTCGACTGGTTCTGCGACTGGTCCAACCTGGTTCTGCGCTATCAGTTGACCGAGGACGAGGAAGGTTTAGGCTTGAATGACATGCGCAAGGTGGTTCAGTACCTGGCGCAGAAGAGTGGCCAGAACAAGGTTCTGGAAATGCAGGACTGGATCCTTGCCCAGCGTCAGAAAGTCCTGGCCAAGGCCAACCTCAACCGCGTGCTTTTGCTTGAGGCTTTACTGGCGTCCTGGGCCATGTTGCCCGGCCAGCGTTGAGTCGCACGGCCCCTTAATTTTTTTAGTGTTGTGATGTGCCCATGCTTGTAGATTCCCATTGCCACCTCGATCGTCTCGATCTAACTGCCCACCAAGGCTCGCTTGACGCGGCCCTGGATGCTGCCCGTGCGCGCGGCGTCGGTCACTTTTTGTGCATCGGCGTCAGTGCCGACAACGCCCAGGCTGTCAAGGACCTGAGCGAGCGCTACAGCGACGTGGACTGCTCGGTGGGTATCCATCCTCTGGACTTGACGCCGGATGGCGCGCCGCCGCTCGACTGGCTGCTCAAGGAGCTGGAACACCCCCATGTAGTGGCCATCGGCGAAACCGGGTTGGACTATCACTATGAGCCTGAAGCTGCCCAGGTTCAGCAGGACTCGTTTCGCTTGCACCTGCAGGCCGCGCAGGCGACCGGCAAGCCAGTCATCATTCATACCCGTGCAGCGCGCGCAGACACGCTGGCCCTGCTGCGGGAAGCGGACTTGAGCCAGGCGGGTGTCCTGCATTGCTTCACCGAAGACTGGGATATGGCCAAGGCCGCGCTGGACCTGGGCTATTACATCTCGCTGTCCGGTATCGTCACCTTCCGCAACGCCGATGCCTTGCGCGATGTCGCCCGCCAGGTGCCGGTCGACCGCCTGTTGGTGGAAACCGACTCACCTTACCTGGCGCCCATTCCCTATCGCGGCAAAGCGAACCTTCCGCAGTATGTGCGCGAAGTGGCAGAGTTCGTGGCGATGGTGCGCGGGGAGCGCTATGAGCAGTTGGCTGAGCAGACCACGGCGAACTTCAAGCGTTTGTTCCCCCTCGCGCGGGTGAGCTGAGCGGCTGGCAAGGCTGAACGACAGGCAAAAAAAACCCGGGTTCTGGGGGGTGAATCCGGGTTAAGACCATTAGGAGTAAAACAAAGGTACGCGGTCCCTGAGCACCTTTATCGGCGCGCCACTTGGGGGGATGTGTCGCGCCAACACCTGAAGTATTGGTCAGGATTGGCTGGCTGCCAGCGGTGGTTGCTCGTTTTTTAAACAGATTTGGAATACGCCCACCGCTGCTGATCGCTCATCGCTCTGCAATCTGGCGCACGATTAGCAAAGTTTCGTCGATTATCTGTTTAGTGGTATAGAAATGCGGGGAAAAACGCACGCCAGGCCCGCGAGGAATGCACACCACCTGTTCCTGATTGAGTTGCTGATAAACCTTGGCGTTATCCTTTCCGGCAATGCTGAACGACACAATGCCAGAGCGGCGTTGTGGGTCTTGCGGACTGTGCAAGCGTACGCCGGGAATGGCAGACAGCCCTTCGTAGAGCCATTGCACTCGCTCTGCCACGAGCGCGGACACCTGCTGCATGCCGATTTCTTCCAGCAGTGACAAACTGGCATCCAGCGCGGCCGCGCCGAGCATGTTCGGGCTGCCACATTCGAAGCGGCGGGCGCTATGAGCGGGCTTCCAGTCACTGCGGGTGTAGTCCCCCATATGCTCAAGCATGTGCCAGCCGTACTCGCTCAGTTTGAGCTGCGGGCGAATGTCCTCGCGGCAATAGAAAACCCCAAGGCCTTCAGGGCCAAGCATCCATTTGTGACCATCGGCCATGGCGAAGTCGCACTGATAGGCCTGGACGTCGAAGGGCAGGGCACCCAACTGCTGGATGGCGTCGATGCAGAACAGCACCTTGCGTTCGCGGCAGCCTTGGCCAAGTCGGACCAGGTCCAGGCGCAGGCCGCTGGCAAATTGCACCGCACTGATGGCCAGCAAGCGCACCCGGTCGCCGCATGCGGCGAGCAGGTCGGCCTCCGGGTCTTGTCCCTTGAGGCTTACCTGAATCACGTGCACGCCTTGGTCGGCCAAGGCTTCCCAGACGATGCGATTGGAAGGGAATTCTTCATCGCTGATGACGATCTGGTCGCCTACCTGCCACTGGAGACCGAAGGCCACGAACGAGAGTGCTTCGGAAGTGTTCTTGACCAAGGCGATGTCGTCGATCGATGGCGCGTTGGTCAGGCGCATCAGGCGTTCTCGCAGGCGTTGCTCCATGACCATCCACTGGGGATAGTCCCTGGCACCGAGGAAAACGTTTTCGTCAGCGAAGCGTGAGACCGCCTGGCTGGCCCTTTTGGGCCAAGGTGCGACCGCGGCATGATTCAGGTAGCGAAGGCCCGGAGCCTGTGCAAATTCATCAAGAAACATAGACATGGTTGGATGATCCGTGCATTTTGGCACAAGTTAGGCATAATAACCGGCTTCGATTTTGATCCAGTCCTTCTTATGCAGAAAGAACCTCGTAAGGTCCGTGAGTTTCGTCGCCGTGAGCAAGAGATTCTCGATACCGCGCTAAAGCTGTTTCTCGAACAGGGTGAAGACAGTGTCACCGTCGAGATGATCGCTGATGCAGTCGGTATCGGCAAAGGCACGATCTACAAGCATTTCAAATCCAAGGCGGAGATCTACCTGCGCCTGATGCTCGACTACGAGCGCGATTTGAACGAACTGTTGCACTCTGCCGATGTTGATCGCGACAAGGAAGCCCTGTCGCGTGCCTACTTCGAATTCCGTATGCGCGATCCGCAACGCTATCGCTTGTTCGATCGTCTCGAAGAAAAGGTGGTCAAGGGCAACCAGGTGCCTGAGATGGTCGAAGAGTTGCACAAGATCCGTGCCTCCAACTTCGAGCGTCTGACCTTGCTCATCAAGGGGCGTATCAGCGAAGGCAAGCTCGAAGACGTGCCGCCGTACTTCCATTATTGCGCCGCCTGGGCGCTGGTACATGGCGCCGTAGCGCTGTATCACTCGCCGTTCTGGAGCAATGTTCTGGAAGATCAGGAAGGTTTCTTCCAGTTCCTGATGGACATCGGTGTGCGCATGGGCAACAAGCGCAAGCGCGACCCGGATCCTGCTGGCAACTGACGCCTTGCTTCGGGCGCAAACCCGCTTGCGATGAGGCTTGAGGCCTATACTCTTGCAAGAGGCTTGCAAAAACCTGATTTTTGAGTCAGGTTTTGCAGGCCCGATTCATCCATGCCGGAGTCACCTCAATGATCGTCGATCGCCAAGGCAGGCGTTTTCGCAACTTGCGTGTCAGCCTGACTGCTGCCTGCAATTATGCCTGCACCTATTGCGTACCCGACGGCAAGCGTCTGGTGGCGGCTCAGGACGAGTTATCTGCCGAGGCCATGGCCCGAGGCGTTGCCTATCTGATCGAAGCCGCTGGTATCGAACGTTTGCGCGTCACCGGGGGCGAACCGCTGGTCAGCCCAAAGCTCGAATCCTTTCTGACCTCGGTCGCAGGTCTTGGCCTGGATGAAATCAGTTTGACCACCAATGGTCAGTTGCTCTCGCGCAAGTTGCCCCTGCTGCGAGAGGTGGGCATACGGCGTTTGAATGTTTCCCTCGATACGCTCGATCCCGACGCCTTTCGTCGCATCGCTCGCGGTGGAGACCTTGCAACGGTACTCGACGGTATGCAGCAGGCGAGTGCGGCCGGGATGAAAATCAAGGTCAACATGGTGCCTTTGCGCGGGCAGAACTTCGATCAGGTCGTGCCGCTGCTGGATTACTGCCTTGATCGCGGTTACGAGTTGCGCTTTATCGAGTTGATGCGCATGGGTCACCTGGCTCGCGACAGCAATGCATTCCTGCAGCAATTTGTCGGCCTCGATCACCTGCTGCAGTTAATTGCCGAGCGTTACGAATACCTGCAGGCCAATGCACCGGTCGATGCCACCGCATTGCGCTATCAAATTCCCGGGCGTGGCTACTTTGGCGTCATCGCTAACGAAAGCGTGCCTTTCTGTCGCACCTGTTCGCGCTTGCGCCTGTCTTCCACCGGCTGGTTGCATGGCTGCCTCTCCTCGAACAACCGTCACTATGTCGGCGACCTGCTCGATAAACCGCGCCATCAGGCGTTGCCGGCCTTGCAAGGGTTGCTGCTCAAGGCCCTGGGTGACAAGCAGGCGCTGGCGTTTTCCGGTGGGGCGACGGTGATGAAAATCATCGGCGGCTAAGACTGGCGCAAAAGCTGCATCTGTCGGCCATTCGCCGGTTTTCCGTCACCGGCCATTGGAGGATAGATGCGTAGCCTGGTTGTGCTGCTCGCGCTCATCGCGCTGGGTGGCTGCATGAATGTCAGCGATATGGGCGAGGGCGTCCGTTATCACATGAGCGATGCTGGTTTGCTCGATCATAGCGACACCCGTCGTTCGCTGTCGGTGCGCCTGCAGCCGGATTCATTCATTTACATTGGCCAGGGTGCATTCGTCCCGCCAGGCAAGGGTCCCTATCCACGGCCCAACGTCGTGGCCGAGGAGGCGTTCAAGGGCTTTATCGAGTACTTCCCCATGGTCCGTCGCGCTCAAGGCCCCTTGGGGCTGGAGCAGGCCTTGGTTGAGGCGCGCGGGGTAGGTGCCCATTACCTGCTTTATGCCCGCTTCGCGCGCACTGACGATCGCATTGGCAATGGCGACGAGTGGTACGACGAACAAGCGGTCGACCGCCTGGGTGTGGATACCGGCGTGGTGCAGTTGATGCTGATTGAAACCAGTACTCGGTACCTGATCGACACCACGCGCATCAACACGCGTGGCGGATTGCTGACGTTCCATGACAACAAGCCAGAAGATTTGCTCGGCCCACCCCTTGAAGATTACGCTCGTAGCCTTTTAGGCATGAGTCGTTAAGGAGCAGGTGATGACGGATACCGGTAAGGCCATTGATCTACTGGCGCAAATTCCAAAGGACGAAAAGGGCTTGCCGCCGGTGCATCTGTGGAATCCGGACTTCTGTGGTGATATCGATATGCGCATCGCCCGTGACGGCACCTGGTATTACCTGGGTACGCCGATCGGGCGCAAGCCGATGGTCAAGCTGTTCTCTACCATTATCCGCCGCGATGGCGATGACTACTTTCTGGTCACGCCGGTGGAGAAGGTCGGCATTCAGGTCGATGACGTGCCCTTCGTGGCGGTGGCCCTGGATGTGCAGGGGGCGGGAGAGCAGCAGGTACTGAAGTTCACCAGCAATGTCGAAGATCAGGTGGAGGCAGGGCCCGAGCACCCGTTGCGTTTTGAGATCGATGCGCAAACCCAGGAGCCGTCGCCTTATGTGCACATGCGCCAGAATCTGGAAGCGTTGATTCATCGCAACGTGTTTTATCAGTTGGTGGAACTGGCTGTGCCGAAGCAGATCGACGGGCAGGAATGGCTGGGGGTATGGAGTGGTGGGGTGTTTTACCCCATTGGCCGTAGCTGATACCACGGGCGGGGCGGGCTCATGAGCATGAGCCTGCCCAAAACGAAAAAACCTCCAGTGCTTAGCGCAACTGGAGGTTTTTCAGGTGTTTGGCTCCGCGACCAGGACTCGAACCTGGGACCCAATGATTAACAGTCATTTGCTCTACCGACTGAGCTATCGCGGAATCTGTGGCGTATCTTACTGATTGCTAAGGGGAAGTCAAGCCTCCCCTTGGCAATTCATGCTTACAGAACTTCGATGATCGCGTTGGTCACGACTTCGATGTTGTTCTGGTTGAGCGAAGCAACGCAGATACGGCCGGTATCCAGTGCATAGATGCCGAATTCGTTCTTCAGGCGGGCGACTTGCTCAATGCTGAGGCCCGAGTAGGAGAACATGCCGCGCTGGCGACCGACGAAGCTGAAGTCTGCCTTGGCGCTGAGCAGATCGACCATCTGGTTGCGCATGCCACGGATACGCTGGCGCATTTCGCCCAACTCGGTTTCCCACATGTCGCGCAGCTCAGGGCTGTTGAGCACGGCAGCAACGATGCTCGCGCCGTGGGTCGGTGGGTTGGAGTAGTTGGTGCGAATTACGCGTTTGACTTGCGACAGCACGCGGGTGCTTTCTTCTTTCGAATCGGTGACGATGGACAGTGCACCGACGCGTTCGCCATACAGCGAGAACGACTTCGAGAACGAGCTGGAGACGAAGAAGTTCAGGCCCGACTCGGCGAACAGGCGTACTGCAGCGGCGTCTTCGGCGATACCGTCACCGAAGCCCTGATAAGCCATGTCCAGGAACGGAATGTGGCCCTTGGCTTTGACGACGTCCAGAACGTTGTTCCAGTCGTCTGCACTGAGGTCGACCCCGGTCGGGTTGTGGCAGCAGGCGTGCAGCACAATGATCGAGCCCGACGGTAGGGCGTTGAGGTCTTCGAGCATACCGCTGCGGTTGACGTCGTGGGTGGCGGCGTCGTAGTAGCGATAGTTCTGTACCGGAAAACCGGCGGTCTCGAACAGGGCGCGGTGGTTTTCCCAGCTTGGGTCGCTGATTGCAACGACGGCGTTGGGCGACAGTTGCTTGAGGAAGTCGGCACCAATTTTCAGCGCGCCGGTACCGCCGACAGCTTGGGTGGTGATAACCCGGCCTGCGGCGAGCAGCGGCGACTCTGGGCCGAACAGCAGCTTCTGCACGGCCTGGTCGTAAGCGACGATGCCATCGATCGGCAAGTAACCGCGGGAAGCGTGCTGCGCAGCACGCTGGGTTTCGGCTTCGATCACTGCGCGCAGCAGTGGGATACGCCCTTCTTCGTTGCAGTACACACCAACACCCAAGTTGACCTTGTTGCTACGGGTATCGGCGTTGAAAGCTTCGTTGAGGCCCAGAATGGGGTCGCGTGGTGCCAGCTCGACAGCGGAAAACAGGCTCATTATTACCTTGGCTCTGAATGGAGAGTGATAGGGGTCGCACGCTCCAGTCGGATGCACTAGAGCGGTGCACAAACGGGGAGTCAGTATAGTGATACCCATCGGTCACGGCGACAGGTTGACGCAGCTTTTACTGTTGTTTCGCAGAATATTTTTCGACCGTTAGTCGAATTGACCGGTCCATAATCAGAAATACCCATGACATTGCGTTGAAACTGGCGCTCACGACCACTATTTGGGTATAAATACTGTTTATAGATACAGTTGTCCGCGCCTGCGATGAATACGTCGCGATAACACAGAGGTTTGTCATGTCCGAGTTTCAGCTCGTTACCCGTTTCCAGCCGGCAGGCGACCAGCCTGAAGCCATTCGCTTGATGGTCGAGGGTATCGAGGCAGGCCTTGCGCACCAGACGCTGCTCGGCGTGACCGGTTCGGGCAAGACATTCAGTATTGCCAATGTCATTGCTCAAGTGCAGCGACCCACCCTGGTATTGGCGCCGAACAAGACCCTGGCGGCGCAGTTGTATGGCGAGTTCAAGGCGTTCTTTCCAAACAACGCGGTGGAATACTTCGTTTCCTACTATGACTACTACCAGCCCGAGGCCTATGTGCCTTCCTCGGACACCTTCATCGAGAAAGATGCGTCGATAAACGATCACATCGAACAAATGCGTCTGTCGGCGACCAAGGCGCTGTTGGAGCGTCGTGATGCGATTATCGTCACCACGGTGTCCTGTATCTATGGCTTGGGTAGCCCGGAAACCTACTTGAAGATGGTCTTGCACGTTGATCGTGGTGACAAACTCGATCAGCGCGCCTTGCTGCGCCGCCTGGCCGACCTGCAGTACACCCGCAACGAGATGGACTTTGCCCGCGCGACTTTCCGGGTGCGTGGTGATGTGATCGATATATTCCCGGCTGAATCGGACCTGGAAGCCATCCGCATCGAACTGTTCGATGATGAGGTCGAGAATATTGCCGCGTTCGACCCGCTGACCGGTGAGGTGATCCGCAAGTTGCCGCGCTTCACCTTTTATCCCAAGAGCCACTACGTAACCCCGCGGGAAACTTTGCTCGAAGCAGTCGAGGGCATCAAGGAAGAGCTGCAGCAACGCCTTGAGTATCTGCACAAGGCCAACAAGCTGGTCGAGGCTCAGCGTCTGGAGCAGCGTACGCGCTTCGACTTGGAAATGATCCTCGAGCTTGGTTACTGCAATGGCATCGAAAACTACTCGCGCTACCTCTCTGGTCGTCCGGCCGGAGCGCCACCACCGACGCTCTACGATTATTTGCCTGCCGATGCGCTGCTGGTCATCGACGAGTCCCACGTCAGCGTTCCGCAGGTAGGGGCGATGTACAAGGGGGACCGTTCGCGTAAAGAAACCCTGGTGGAGTACGGCTTCCGCTTGCCTTCGGCGCTGGACAACCGGCCGATGCGTTTCGACGAGTGGGAAAGTGTGAGTCCGCAGACTATTTTCGTTTCCGCCACTCCTGGGCCTTATGAGGCTGAACATGCGGGGCGGGTCGTGGAGCAAGTGGTGCGTCCGACCGGCCTGGTGGACCCCCAGATCGAGGTGCGCCCGGCAACGACTCAGGTCGATGACCTGCTTTCGGAAATCCGTAAGCGCGTGGCGCTGGAAGAGCGTGTGCTGGTGACGACGCTGACCAAGCGCATGGCCGAAGACTTGACGGATTACCTTGCCGATCACGACGTCCGGGTACGCTACCTGCACTCGGACATCGACACTGTCGAGCGCGTCGAGATTATTCGCGATCTGCGCTTGGGAACGTTCGACGTGCTGGTCGGGATCAACCTGTTGCGCGAGGGCCTGGATATGCCGGAGGTGTCGCTGGTAGCCGTGCTGGATGCCGACAAGGAGGGCTTCCTGCGCTCCGAGCGCTCCTTGATCCAGACGATTGGCCGTGCGGCGCGAAACCTCAATGGTCGGGCGATTCTCTACGCCGACAGAATGACCGGCTCCATGGAGCGGGCTATCGGCGAAACCGAGCGCCGTCGTGATAAGCAGATTGCGTTCAACCAAGCCAATGGCATCGTGCCCAAGGGCGTGGTCAAGGATGTCACCGACATCATGGAAGGCGCCAGCGTGCCAGGTTCGCGCAGCAAGAAGCGCAAGGGCATGGCCAAGGCGGCCGAAGAGAGCGCGCGCTACGAAGCCGAACTGCGCACCCCTGGTGAGATTGCCAAGCGCATCAAGGCCCTGGAAGAGAAGATGTATCAGTTGGCGCGCGACCTGGAGTTCGAGGCCGCAGCGCAGATGCGCGACGAGATTGCCGCGCTACGCGAGCGCATGATCACCGCCTGACGGCGCTATCGCGGGGCTCTGGCCCCGCGATACGCTCAATGCGCTTCCCCAGCCTTCAGCCCCTGCGGCAGTTTGCGCGTCATCAGCACTGCGACCATGCTGATCGCAAGTCCGATTCCCACAAAGTGGAAGGCATCGTTGTAGGCCATGATCATGGCTTGCTGGTGGGTGATCTCACTCAGTTTGCCAAGCGCTGCGGTGTCGCTGCCCAGGCGCTCGGACAGCAGTGCCAGGCGCTCCGCTACGTGCGGATTACTTGGTACCAGGGCTTCACGCAAGTAATCGAAGTACACCTTGGTCCGTGCATCCAGCAGCGTCGCCAACAAGGCAATGCCAATCGCGCCGCCGAGGTTGCGCAGGATGTTGAACAGGCTGGACGCCGAGCCTGCATCCTGGGGCAGGATGTAACTGGTGGCGATCAATGAGATGGTCACCATGATCATCGGTTGGCCAAGGGCACGAATGATCTGGATATGGTTGAACTGCTCGCCAGCAAAGTCAGGGTTGAGTACCCCGGAGCTGAAACTGGCCAGGCCAAACAAGCCAAAACCCACGGTGCAGAGAATTTTCGGCGAGATCACTTTCATCAGCTGCGGTACCAGCGGTATCAGGAACAGCTGGGGGATGCCCATCCACATGATCACTTCGCCGATCTGTAGGGCGTTGTAGTTCTGGATTTGCGCCAGGTACAGCGGCAGCAAGTAGATCGAACCATACAAGCCCACCCCCATACCCAGGCTGGCAATACTCGACAGGCCGAAATTGCGGTTGCCGAGGATGCGCAGATTGATCAGCGGGTTGGGCTTGGAAAACTGCACGATTACGAAGGTGATCAGGCTGATCAGGGCGATGCTGCCGAGACCGACGATCAGGCTCGACTCCAGCCAATCCTTGCGATGACCTTCTTCCAGAAACACCTGCAGGCAGCCCAGGCCGACGCCAAGGGTGACGATGCCGGCATAGTCTGTGCTTTTGAGCAGTTCCCAGTGCGCTTCTTTCTTTTCCAGGCCATACATCAGGCCGCCAATCATCAGCAGCCCTGGCGGGATGTTGATGTAGAAGATGTATTCCCAACCCCAGTTCTCGGTCAGCCAGCCACCCAGGGTCGGGCCGATGGATGGCGCGAACGTGGCGGTCATGGCAAACATGGCCATGCCCTTGGCGCGATGGTGTTCGGGCAGCTTGATCAGGGTCAGGGTGAACGCCAGGGGGATCAGTGCGCCGCCGGTGAAGCCTTGCATGGCACGGAAGATAATCATGCTCTCGAGGTTCCAGGCCATCGAGCACAGCAACGACGACACCAGAAAGCCCAGCGACACCCATACCGCCAGGCGGCGTGCCGACAGTAACTGCACCAGCCAGGCCGTCAGCGGGATCATGATGATCTCCGCTACCAGGTAGGAGGTGGAGATCCACGAGCCTTCTTCCAGGGTGGCTGAGAGGGCGCCCTGAATATCCTTGAGCGAGGAGTTGGTGATCTGGATGTCCAGTACCGCCATGAAGGCGCCGAGCATCACGCTCATCACGGCGATCCAGTCGCGTCGGCTGGGCTCGCCGACGGGACGGATCAGCGAATCACCGGCCATTGTCGGCGCTATCCCGGATATCCACGGTTGCGGTAACCGACATGCCTGGACGAATCCTGCCCTGCAGCGGGTTGTCGGTAGCGAAAGTCAACTTCACTGGAATGCGCTGGACCACTTTGGTGAAGTTGCCGGTGGCATTGTCGGGCGGCAGCAGGCTGAACTGAGCGCCAGAGGCTGCAAACAGACTGTCGACTCGCGCTTCGATCGGGGAATCAGGGTAGCTGTCGAACAGCAGTTCGGCTTTTTGTCCGGGCTGCATGTGACCAATTTGGGTTTCCTTGAAGTTGGCCTGAATCCAGATGGCCTCGTCCGGAACGATCGACAGCAGGTAGGCACCGGCTTGTACCACTTGGCCGTTACGCGCGGCACGCTGGCCGATCATGCCGTTGATCGGCGCGTGAATCTCGCTGCGGGTCAGGTTCAATTGTGCCTGGGCCAGGTCGGCGCGGGCGTTGGCGATTTGTGCATCGAGGCGCTTGATATCTGCCGTCAGGGCATTGATCTGCTGGCGCTGGCCTTGCAGGTCGGCTTGGGCCTTGCTCACTTGAGAGCGGGCGACGTTGCTTTCCGCCGACAGCGTGGTTACCCGTTCCTCGGAGACGAAACCAGGTTTGCGCAGGGCCTGGGCACGGTTGAGATCGAGTGCGGCGCGGCCCAGGGTTGCCTGATTGGCGGCGACTTGGGCCTGGCCAGCAGCAATCAGGCTGGATTGCTGGGTCAGGCGGCTTTCGGCTTGTATACGTTCAGCTTCACGGGTGTCGAGGGCCGCGCGTGCGCGTTCCACCGCCAGGCGGAAATCATCCGGCTCAAGGCGCACCAGTAAATCGCCCTTGGCTACATGCTGGTTGTCCTGCACCAGCACTTCGTCGATGCGAGCGCTGAGCTGGCTGGATACCCGGGTGATTTCGCCCTGGACATAGGCGTTGTCAGTACTTTCGTAGAAGCGACCCTTGAAGTACCAGTGGGCCAGAAAGGCGAGGGCGATGAGCAGGACCAGTATCAGGAAAACCAGCAGACGGCGTTTGAGTTGGGCGGGCATGGGTACTATCGTTCCAAAAATGTAAGCAAATTTAACCGTGTTTGGATCCATTGCCACAAGTGCCGATCACGCCCATTGCTGGAGCCCAGTGCCCGCTCCCTGTTAACATCCTGCCTTTGATTCATCTCTAGTCCGAGACTCCCATGACCACCGTTCGCACGCGTATCGCGCCTTCGCCTACTGGCGATCCCCACGTAGGCACCGCTTATATCGCCCTGTTCAACTACTGCTTTGCCAAGCAGCACGGCGGCGAGTTCATCTTGCGTATTGAAGATACCGACCAGTTGCGTTCGACCCGTGAGTCCGAACAGCAGATCTTCGATGCCCTGCGCTGGCTCGGCATCGAATGGAGCGAAGGTCCGGATGTCGGTGGCCCGCATGGCCCGTACCGCCAGAGCGAGCGCGGTGATATCTACAAGCAGTACGCCCAGCAACTGGTCGACATGGGGCATGCATTCCCCTGCTTCTGCACCGCAGAAGAGCTGGACCAGATGCGTGCCGAGCAAATGGCGCGTGGCGAGACCCCGCGCTACGACGGCCGTGCCTTGCTGTTGTCGGCTGAAGAAGTACAGCGTCGCCTGGCCGCTGGCGAGCCGCACGTTATCCGCATGAAGGTACCGACCGAAGGTGTCTGCGTGGTGCCGGACATGCTACGTGGCGATGTCGAGATTCCATGGGACCGCATGGACATGCAGGTGCTGATGAAGACCGACGGCCTGCCGACATACTTCCTGGCCAACGTGGTCGACGACCACCTGATGGGTATCACCCACGTCCTGCGTGGCGAAGAGTGGCTGCCATCGGCACCCAAGCTGATCAAGCTGTATGAGTACTTCGGTTGGGAGCAGCCAACCCTGTGCTACATGCCGCTGCTGCGTAACCCTGACAAGAGCAAGCTGTCCAAGCGCAAGAACCCGACTTCGGTGACGTTCTACGAGCGCATGGGTTTTATGCCTGAAGCCATGCTCAACTATCTGGGACGCATGGGCTGGTCGATGCCCGACGAACGGGAAAAATTCTCCCTGGAGGAAATGGTCGAGCATTTCGACCTGTCGCGGGTTTCCTTGGGTGGGCCGATTTTTGACATCGAGAAGCTGTCCTGGCTCAACGGTCAATGGTTGCGTGAGCTGCCAGTCGAAGAGTTTGCCGCACGGGTTCAGAAGTGGGCGTTCAATAGTGACTACATGATGAAAATCGCCCCGCATGTGCAGGGCAGGGTAGAAACCTTCAGCCAGATCGCTCCGCTGGGTGGCTTCTTCTTTGAAGGCGCGCTGAAGCTCGATGCCAAGCTGTTCGAGCACAAGAAGCTTTCGGCTGATCAGGTTCGTCAGGTTATCCAGTTGATCCTGTGGAAGCTGGAAGGTCTGCGTCAGTGGGAAAAAGACCGTATCACCGGTTGCATTCAGGCAGTGGTCGAAGCCCTTGAGCTGAAGCTGCGCGATGCTATGCCGCTGATGTTCGCCGCAATCAGTGGTCAGGCCAGTTCGGTGTCGGTGCTTGATGCCATGGAAATCCTTGGCCCGGACCTGACGCGCTATCGCCTGCGCCAGGCCCTGGACTTGCTGGGTGGTGTGTCGAAGAAAGAGAACAAAGAATGGGAAAAGCTGTTGGCTACGATCGCCTGACAGTCTGCGCGAATGGGCCTGCAATCCCGTAAAACCGGGGTTGTTCCACGCTTTGGACGGTAAGTGTTTGTTATCTCGGAAATTTTTTTAGGGTTTTGTTGAAAATAAATTTGACAGCTCTGTGTTCCGAACTTAATATGCGCCCCGTCCACAGCGATGAACGAAACGAAGCGCGAAGCACCCAGCCAAGCGATTCAGTTCAAAGCGACATAGTGGGGCTATAGCTCAGCTGGGAGAGCGCCTGCATGGCATGCAGGAGGTCAGCGGTTCGATCCCGCTTAGCTCCACCA
>NZ_JAZDCU010000022.1:0-67680 GCF_036324085.1 Pseudomonas auratipiscis | reverse complement strand
CGCCGCAGGGCCAGGACGGCCCTTCGGCGCGGTCCCCACGGGAGCAAGGGTGGAATGAGGGAACCCGGAGCGCAGCGTAGGGCCGAATGCAGGGACAGGCCCATGCCCACTTTTGCCCCGACAAAAGTGGGTCGCCGTAAAGGCGAAACCAGCCAGTGGTGCCACCATATCAAACGGATATGCCCATCGACACACGAGCCACATTCCGGTGCTCACCCGCAAGCAGGCCCGGTGCGTAGTTCACGGAATTCCGCGATCAACCTTTTTGGCGCGTAGCGAACATGCTCCACTGGCAGTGAACCATCCGCTAGGAGCGGACTTGTTCCCGTGCTTCCAGCCAGCCGCCCAGCTATCGATGAGAGAAAATACGGTGCACGCCAAGCCCATCAAGCACTGCATCGATCAATGCCCGAGCAGCTTCTACGTGCTGGCCTGCGCCGGAAACGATAGCGCGGTCGTTGAGGGAGAGGTGATCGAGTGCATCGCTGACCGTGGCCTCGGCGCATCGCAGTAGCTGGCAAGCGTGAAGCAGCGCTTCTTCGGCGGGAATGCCTTCGCGGACGTTGAACATGCCGTTGGTGCCGAATGGCGTGTTGGCAGTGCTTGCGGTGGATAGATCGGGGGGATCAGGGACGAGCTTTTTCATAGTTGGCCTCGAGTTATGAAGCCACCACGCTTCGCTGCTAAACGGAGGTGGCAGCTGTACGCGGGTTAGCAGACCGGATACTCGAGGAACCCCGGCGCACCCGAAGGCGCCCCACGTACAACCGCCATATAGCGTTGTGCCGTCGACATCGAGTATTGAGCCGGACTGCTAAATCCGATCGTTGGATTTTCCAACGACGACAGCAGCCTAGGCCCAGGAAGGGCCTGGCACAACAAGGCAACGGCACCGGAAGTATGATTCAGAATAGTCCGACAGAAAACGCCTACAGACTTGCGATTTGTCGCTGCCCGTTGTGAGGTAGGCGCTGTCGCCAATCAGGGGGTGGCTGAATTGGCGCTATCACGGGTCATGTCGCGTTGTCGCTGCGCTGCGCCCACAGCGACCGACGCCGGTTTTCGATACAGCACCCAGTAATAGCAGCCCAGACTGATCAGCCAGCAGAACACCGCGGTCCACACGTTGTGCGAGAAGAAGTGTGCGCCCTGCAGCATGCGTCCAATCGAGAAGACCGTGCCCAAGCCAAAGGCGAACAGCAACGCTGCGCGGGCCAGGCGCGGGCGGCGGTCGCGCAGGGCGAAGAACAGGGCAAACAGGGTGAAGCCCGTTGCTGCATGCCCGCCTGGCCAGCAACGCCCAGGTTTGTCGGTGGCAGGACGGGGGCTGAGCAGTTCGCTGTAGGTTTCCTTGCCGCCGAACTCCTTCAGGCTCCATGGGCATTGCACCGCGGTCACCGCTTTGACCGGCGTGACAAAACTGGTCGACAAGGCCATCGCCAGCACCAGATAGCCCAACTCTCGACGCCAGCCTTTAAGACGTGACCAAAAGAAGCTTGAGATGAAAGCAATGATGGCGCCCAGGCTAAGAAGGATGACTGCCTGTTTGGCGCGGTCATGCAGGATGTCTTCGAGAAAGTAGCTGTGGCGCCCTACAAACTGACCTGCTATTGGATCGAATGCCAGTTTGGCCAGGTCCATGTCCATGGAGGTCAGCTCCAGCAAAACAAGGGTCAGGGCAATGACAACGGGAACCCCAAGGGCGATCCACATATTGAGCGGGCGAGATGCGGCAGGTAGGGGCATGGCAGGTCCAGGCAGGTCGAGGGGACAATCCGGACCGGCAATTCTCGAGGAGAGGCTATAACTTGTCCGTGAAGACAAAGTGAAAAAATCGTTAGCTTGCAATAAAGTCTCGGCCACCTAGCCGAGCGTGGCTGATGGCCGTAAGCTGCGCCTGCCAAGCAGGCAAATGCCCCGGACGGGAGAAGCTCCATGCGAATTCTATTGGTTGAAGACAACCGCGATATCCTCGCCAATCTGGCCGATTACCTGGGTTTGAAAGGTTACACGGTGGATTGTGCCCAGGATGGACTGTCGGGTTTGCACCTGGCAGCCACAGAACACTATGACTTGATCGTGCTCGACATCATGCTCCCGGGCATTGATGGCTACACCCTGTGCAAGCGCCTGCGTGAAGACGCTCGTCGCGATACGCCGGTGATCATGCTCACCGCTCGCGATCAGCTCGATGACCGCTTGCAGGGCTTTCGCTCCGGCGCCGATGACTACCTGCTCAAGCCCTTCGCGTTGTCGGAGCTGGCAGCCCGTATCGAAGCGGTACTGCGCCGCGCCCAGGGTGGCGGTCGACGTACCTTGCAGGTCAGTGACCTGATCTACGATCTGGATACCCTGGAGGTTACCCGCGACAGCAAACTGCTCAAGCTCAATCCGGTTGGCTTGAAGCTGTTGGCGGTATTGATGCAGAAGAGCCCGCATGTGCTGCGTCGCGAGGTGTTGGAAGAAGCGTTGTGGGGCGATGATTGCCCTGACAGCGACAGCTTGCGCAGCCACGTACACCAACTACGCCAAGTCATCGACAAGCCTTTCGAGCGCCCGTTGTTGCACACCGTGCATGGCGTCGGTTACCGCTTGGCCGAGGGCCGTGATGGAGTTTAAACAAAGCCTTGCCCAGCGGATCATCATTGCCTTTGCCTTGATGAGTGCGCTGGTGGCTGGCGCCTTCGCATTCGGTATCGTTGCCACCGTGCATCTGGTTGAGGAACGTCTCATCTCGGCGGTGCTCGGTGGTGACCTGCAGCGTTTGTTGCGTATGGACAGTGTCAACGACTGGAGCCACAGGCCGCGTCCGGACCAGTTGTTTTATTACAGTGGCGGGCGCGATGATTTCGAGATGCCCAAGGACTTGCGCCACCTGAGCCAGGGCTTTCACGAAGTGTTCCGCGAGCAATTGTCTTATCACGCCATGGTCGAGATCGTGGATGGACGGCGTTATGTACTGCTGCAGGACCAGAGCGATTTCGAAGAGCGTGAGCGCGTGCTGTTCGCTGTTGTGGTGGTGGGCTTTGTCCTGAGCCTGGTGCTGGCCGTATTTCTGGGCTGGGTACTGGCGCGACGGGTCATGGCGCCGGTCATTCGCCTGGCGCATCAGGTGCGACACCGCGATCAGTTGCTGGGCCTGGCCCCGCCGCTGGCGCCGGATTATGCGGCTGACGAAGTCGGGCAATTGGCCGTCGCCTTTGACGACACCCTTGGCCGTCTGCGCGACGCCTTGACGCGCGAGCGGTTGTTCACCAGTGATGTCAGCCACGAGTTGCGTACACCGTTGATGGTGCTGGCCAGCTCGTGCGAGCTATTGCTGGTCAACCCCAATATCGATACCCGCGCGCGCTCCCAGGTTGAGCGGATCGCCCGCGCCACCGAAGAAATGCAGGAGTTGGTAAAAACCTTCTTGATGCTGGCCCGTGCCCAGCGAGACGAAGGCGCCGTGGCATCGCAGGCGAGTATCAAGGAAGTGGCGGATGACCTGGTTGGCGTCTGGCGCGACACCATCGAGCAGAAAGGATTGACGCTGCATTACGATGCCAAGGCGGGATTACCCACACTGTACAACGCCACGTTCCTGCAAGCGGTCATGGGCAACTTGTTGCGTAATGCCGCGCATTACACCGACTACGGGTTCATTCGCCTGATTCTGGAACCGGATGGGTTCAGGGTTGAGGACAGTGGCGTGGGAATCCCGGAAGAACAGCGTGAGGCCATGTTCCGTCCTTTTGTTCGTGGTGATGAGCGGCGAGGAGAGGGCCTTGGCCTTGGGCTGTCGCTGGTACAACGAATTTGTGATGACCAGAACTGGACGGTGAGCCTGACTGCGATGGAGCCCCATGGTTGCTGTTTTCACGTGGATCTGAGCCGTGGCCCGGAACGCCCCCTCGAAGATGCGTGAAATGTTCTGTAGCGTTTATCGCTACCGCTAACGAATTTTTCACACCGGCATAACCTGGCACTGACGCTTGCCTGCTTAAGGTGGGCGGCATTGGAGTCAGGAGATGCACCATGCGTAGCCCCATCAAACTCGAGTTTTCCGAGAAGTACGACCAGCAGCACGCCCAGGAGTACTTTCTCAAGCATCAGGATGGCCTGGCTCGGCGCTTGTCTCACCAGCGGGATGAACAATTGGCCCGTCGCGCGCTGGCCCTGGTTGGTGAGCCAGGGTTGGTGCTCGACCTTCCTTGTGGCGCGGGCCGCTTCTGGCCCTTGCTAGCAGAAAAGCCCAATCGCGTGATCATCGGCGCAGACAACTCTGAAGCAATGCTCGAGACCGCCACGAAGTCGCAACCTGCGCATATAGTCGAGCGGGTACGGACCTTGCAAACTTCAGCTTTCGCGATCGATTTGCCGGACAACTCGGTCGACAGTATTTTCTGCATGCGCCTGATGCACCACATTGGTGATGCTGCTCATCGGAAAACAATTCTCTCGGAATTTCAACGTGTTACCCGCGATAGCGTAATCTTGTCGCTGTGGGTTGACGGCAATTTCAAGGCTTGGCGGCGTAAAAAGCTCGAGCAGGATCGTTACGCTGAAACCGGAAAGGGCAGTTATCAGAATCGCTTTGTGTTACCGGTTGCCACGGTCGAAGAAGAGTTCCAGGCCGCTGGGTTCCGCATCCAGGAACGTTTGGACTTTTTACCGTTCTATGCCATGTGGCGAGTTTATGTATTACGTAAGGGGTAGTGAGGCATGGCGGTAGGGCGTTCAGAACCAACGGCGGCAAATCGGTTTGACCATTTCTGGCAGCAACAGGGCGAATGGGTGGAAGAGCCGAATCAGCGCCGTGGTGGGGAAAGCGGTGTGCAGCGGCTCAACGATGAAAATGGCCAAATGCTGTATTCCAAACGCCAGATTGGTCATATCTACCGCAGCCTGATGCACCCATTCGGCCGCCCGACGGTATTGCGCGAGTACGATGCAATCAACAGCTTCGAGCAGTTGGGCGTGCGCGTACCGCATGTCGTTTATTGCGGCGTCGAACGTGATGCGCAGAATCAATGGCGCGCATTGCTGGTCAGCAAGGCGCTGGACGGTTTCGAGGATAGCGACAGCTGGTACGCCAGTGGCGCGCGCGAACGTTACAGCGAGGCGTTGCATGAACGCATGCTGGCGGACCTGGCACAGAACCTGGCCCGTATGCACCGCGGTCATTGGCAACATGGCTGCCTGTACGGCAAGCATGTGTTCATCAAGGTGATAGGTGAAGGCGATGAGGCCCGCGCCGAAGTGGCACTGCTCGACCTCGAGAAATGCCGGCGACGTATCAGTTGCCATCGCGCAGCGGCCAATGACCTAAAGCAACTGCGCCGCCATTCGTCATTCAATGACGCAGAATGGCGAAAGCTACTCTACTTTTACAAAACGGCGTTTGGCAGCGCAGTCAAAGGTTTAGAGTAATGAAACTAGAAATAGCTCGAGGTTTGTTTCTGGTGGCAGCTCTCGGGGTGGCCACTGCTGCTGTGGCAGCCTGGGAGGAACCTGGCCCCGTGGTATTCAGCCATGCCGCTCCCGAGCAGTGTCCGCTACCGCGGGTGGTCAAGAGTCAGGTAACTGCCAGTCCTGATCATGACCTGCTACTTTTTCTGTTTGGAATGAGCCAAGGCTTACGCCCACAAAGCTGACGGAGGGTGCTTAACGCACGCCTGCCTCACCGCTACCCATGAAGCGCTATCCATGAGGCGCTACCCATGATTAGTTACCGCGGATCGTGAGGCAGGCTGGCGTGAGAATTGGTCGGGGCGAGTTGAGGTTTATCCGCTCGTGCCAGCAGGGTGTAGACACACGGTAGTACGAACAGGGTAAACAGGGTGCCCACTGACATGCCGGTGGCGATGACAATACCGATGTCGAAACGGCTCACCGCGCCCGCACCGCCGGCCAGAATCAACGGGAACATGCCGAAAACCATCGCCGCCGTGGTCATCAAGACTGGCCGCAAGCGAATTGCAGCCGCTTCCTCCACTGCCTCCCGGGCAGTAAGCCCTTTGCTCTCACGTAACTGGTTGGCGAATTCGACGACCAGAATCCCGTGTTTGCTGATCAAGCCGATGAGCGTCACCAAACCGACCTGGGTGTAGATGTTCATGCTCGATATGCCGAGGAACAGCGGAATCAGGGCACCGCAGATCGATAACGGCACGGTGACCAGGATCACCAGTGGATCGCGGAAGCTCTCGAACTGCGCTGCCAACACCAGAAAGATGATCGCCAGCGCCAGGCCAAAGGTCACCCATAGCGCGCTGCCTTCCTGAACGAATTGCCGTGCGGCACCGGCATAGTCTACGGCGTAGCCTTGCGGGGCTTCTTCGCGGGCAATGTTGCGCACGGTCTCCAATGCCTCCCCCATGCTGACCATGGGGAAACCCTGGATGATCGCCGAGTTGAGTTGCTGGAACTGGTTGAGCTGGCGGGGCCGCGCACGGTCGTTGATGGTAATCAGGGTCGATAACGGCAACATCTGGCCTTGCTGGCTTTTTACGTAGTAATTACTCAGCCAGTCGGGATTGTCCCGATAGGGGCGTTCGACCTGGGCGATCACCTTGTAGCTGCGACCATCGATGGTAAAGCGGTTGATCTCCGCTTCGCCCAGCAACGTCGCCAGGGTGCCGCCCAGGGCATCCATGGACACCCCCATTTGCGCGGCCTTGGCCCGATCGATTTCAACGACGACCTCCGGCTTGTCAAAGGCCAGGTCAATGTCGAGGAAGGCAAACTTGCCTGAATCCTGGGCGCGCGCCTTGACCCGTTCGGCCACCTCCAGCAACGACTCGTAGTCGTTGGCGGTATTGATCACGAACTGGAATGGCAGGCCTTCACCGGTGCCAGGCAAGGAGGGCAGGTTGAAACCAAAGATCTGCAGGCCGGCAATGCCCTCAAGTTTGCTTTGCACCAGTGGCAACAGTTCCATTTGGGTACGACTGCGCTCGTTCCAGGGTTTGAGCAGGAACCCGCCGATGCCCGACTGCACACCGTTGAAGCCGTTGATCTGGAACGAGGAATAGTACTCGGGGAAGGCCTTGAAGATTTCGATGAACTCATCGGTGTAGGCGTTCAGGTAGTCGAGGTTGGTGGGCTGCGGTGCGGTGGCCATCATGAAAATCACGCCTTGATCTTCATCCGGGGCCAGCTCGTTCTTGGTAAACATCAGGAACACCGGAATCAGGCACAGTACGATGACCGCGAAAACCAGCACCACAGGCCGAGTGTTGAGGGTGGCATGCAGGAGCTTCTGATAGCGCACCTTGAGACCTTCGAACAGCTTGTCGAGGCGGTGTGCCAGGCCGCTGGGGTTTTGTTCGTGGCGCAGGAGCATGGCGCACATCATTGGCGACAGTGTCAGGGCAACAATGCCGGAAATTACCACCGCACCGGCGAGGGTCAGGGCGAATTCCTTGAACAGCGCCCCGGTAAGGCCTTCCAGAAAGCCGATGGGGGCGTACACCGCCGCCAGGGTGATGGTCATCGACACCACCGGCATGGCGATTTCCCTGGCGCCCTCCAGGGCTGCATCGAACGGTGTCTTGCCCTCTTCGATGTGCCGATGGATGTTTTCCACCACGACAATGGCATCGTCCACCACCAAACCAATAGCCAGCACCATTGCCAGTAAGGTCAGTAGATTCAGCGAGTAACCCATCAGTTGCATGAAGAACAGCACGCCGATCATCGACAAGGGAATGGTAATGACCGGAATCAATACCGAACGCAAGGCGCCGAGAAACAGAAACACCACGACGATGACGATCAGCACCGCTTCGACCAGGGTTTTCACTACCTCATCGATCGATGCCTGGATGAACAGAGTGGCGTCGTAGGCGATGGACGCCTTGAGGTTGGGTGGTAGCTGGCTTTCCAGCTCCGGCATCAACTTGCGTACTTCCTTGATCACATCCAGCGGGTTGGCCCCGGGGGTGGCCTTGATACCGATGTATACCGAAGGCGTGCCATCGAAGGAGCTGACAGTGTCGTAGTTTTCCGCGCCCATCTCGACGCGCGCCACGTCGCCGAGCAGTACCCGACTGTCGCCGCTGGTCTTGAGCGGAATGCTGGCGAAGGCCTCGGCGGTTTTCAGTTCGGTGGTGGCATTGATGCTGGTCACCACGTATTCGCCCTTGACCTCGCCGGCAGCCGAGAGAAAGTTGTAGCGTCGTACGGCATCGGTTACTTCATTGGCGCTCAGGCCGTAACCTGCCAGTTTTACCGGATCGATCCACAGGCGCATGGCAAACAACTGGTTGCCGAGGATTTCCGCCTCGGCCATACCGGGTAGGGTAGCCAGCTTGGGCTGAATCACCCGCGACAGGTAATCGGTGATCTGCGGATTGCTCAACTCGCTGCTGTAGAAACTGATGTACATCAGCGCCGAAGCGTCGGCGGCTTCCTTGCTCAGTACCGGGTCTTCTGCGTCCTGAGGCAGTTTGTTCTTTACCTCGTTGGCCTTGGCCAGCAATTCGGTGAACAGGCGGTCGCTGTCAGCGCCAATGCGCGCGTAGATGGAGATGACCGAGAAATTTTGCCGACTCACCGAGGTCATGTAGTCAATGCCCTCGGCACTGGCCAGGCTTTGCTGCATGGGTTGGGTGATATAGCCCTGGATGGTTTCGGCGTTGGCCCCGGGATAGGCGGTAGTGACCGTGATCAGCGCGTTTTCCATTTGCGGGTACTGCCGGATCGGCAGTTTGCTCCATGCCTGAAAGCCCAGCAGCACGATCAATAGGCTGACCACGCTGGCCAACACCGGACGCCGGATGAACGGATCGGTAAAAGCCATGATGCCTCCTCGATCAGTTGATCCGTGATGGGGTGGTGGGCGCGGATTGCAGGGTCTTGTCCGGGCTGATCGTGATGGAGGCGCCTTGGGTCAGTTTCAGTTGTCCGGCGGTCACCACCTGCTCCCCAGCTTCCAGGCCCTTGATGACCACCACCAGGCCATCGCGACGTTCGCCGGTTTCGACGAAGCGCCGCTCGGCGACCAGTTCGGGTTGGCCTTCGGCATTTTTCTGCACCTGGCCTTCCTCGTTCTTCTTCGCGACGGCTACATACACCGAGTTGCCATAAAGGGTGTAGGTCACCGCGCTTTCCGGCACCACCACCCGTGGCTGCGGATTGGGCAGCAACACCTGCAGGCTGCTGAACATGCCAGGCAACAGTTTGCCCTCTGGATTGGCCAGGGTGGCGCGAACTTGTACGTTGCGTGTGCTGTCTTCGACTTTGGGGTTGATTGCACTGATTGTGCCGGGGAAGGTTTGCTGAGGATAAGCGGCAACGCTGACCAGCACTTGCTGGCCAATGCTCAGTTTGGGAATGGCCTGCTCGGCGACGAAGAAGTCGACATACAGGCTGCTCAAGTCCTGCAGGGTGGCAATTACGGTACCGCTGGCCAGGTAGGCGCCGATATCCACTTGGCGAATGCCGATGGTGCCGCTGAAGGGGGCGCTGATGCTCTTTTTTGCCAGCGCAGCCTTGAGCTGGTCGACCACGGCCTTGTTGCGCTTGTACTGTGCACTCAGGCGGTCGAATTCTCCGCGAGAAATAGCCTGGCTACCGACCAGTTGGCTACCGCGATTGAAGTCCACCTGGGCCAGGCCCAGGTCGGCCTGGGCGGTGCCAAGCAGCGCGGTTTCAACGTCGCTGTCCAATTCCAGCAGGGGTTGGCCTTTGCTGACTTTCTGCCCGGATTCAAATTGCAGTTTCTTGACCGTGCCTGCGGTTTCCAGGCTCAAGTCGACGCCTTGCAGGGCGGTGAGGCTGCCAACAGCGGGCAGGCGGTTTTGCCAGGCGCGCTCGCTGGACTCGGTCGCCGCCACGCTGATCGGTGGCTTGGGGGCCGAGAACATCTGGACCTGCTGATAGATGGAGAATGCCTTGTAGCTTCCAAGAACCAGCACGAGTAACAGAACAACACCTAACATGATGAGCATGCGGCGGCGCAGCATAGTCCAGTTCCTTGGATACGAATTATTGTTCGTTTGGCACGACAACGGGCGATCCTGCCCACGTGCGATGTAGCCGAATATTACGCATTTGACCTGGCCTGGGAACCCTGTGTTCCAGGCCCAATGACAGTAAGGCCGATCAGGCCAGGTGCAAGTGGTTGTCCCAGAGCCCGGAAGGTAGCTGCAAGGGTTGGCCGATCAGCTCGCTCTTGCGGCAATCATACAGACGGCAACGGCCCTGACCCGAGGTTACGACGAAACCGTCGGCCACCGCGCCAACACCTGCGCAGTCTGGCATCGGGGCGTCCAGGCGAACCTGGGCGGTATCCAGGTCCCAGATGAACAGGCGATTGGCCCGAGGCGCTGTCAAGGCGACCAAGCGCAGCTCACTGTGAATAGCCACGCTGGCAGTGTAGTTGGCCATTGACTGCAGTTGCTGCTCCGGTACGGCAAAAGCCTGAAACGCCTGCCCCGGTCGTTTGATCGCCAGCAATTCAGCCGTTTCCTCGCCTGAGCCCATGAACTGCTGGCCCGCGACGATGGTGCCGTCATTGGCAATCGCCAGGTGGCGCACACTGTTCATCTGTTGCGACAGCACTTCTTTACTCAGCAGGGTGCCGTCGCGCTGCATCAGCACCAGGCTTGGCTGCATGGCATCCAGATTCATCTCTACGCGGCTTTCAGCCTCGGTGCGAATCCCCCCATTGGCGACCACCAGGGTTTCGCCGTCTGGCATCCATGACACCTGGTGAGGACCGATGCCGTGAGTAGAGATTTCACCACTATGGTGCAGGCGCTCACCGTCAAAGCGGTAGACCCCGAGCACGCCACGACCTGGATCGGTGGTGTCGTTCTCGGTTGCGTACAGCCATTCGCCGCTCTTGTGGATAACTGCATGACCATAGAAGTGCCGGTTCGGCTGCGAAGCGATGGTTTGCAGCAAGCGGCCATCGCGCAGGTCGATCAGGTAGCTTTCTGTGCCGGGGCGCCGGGCGACAAACAGGGCAATTGGCTGCTCGGGGTGATTGATGATGTCGTGGCAACGCTGGCCGACCTCGGTGGCGAACACCTGCGTACCATCGAGGCGATAACCGACGGCATAGTGCTTGCCGTCAGCGTCGTCGCGCGCCGAAAGCAACAGTGGGCCGTTGTCCTTGCCGCGAAACAGGGTCCAACCGCCCAGCGTGATGGCGCTGAGCAGGACGCTACCGATTTTCAGAGCCTGGCGTCGCAACATGATCAGTCACCGTCGTTGGCATTGAAGCCCAGCTGAATGCCCAGCGCCTTGGCCAACTCGCCTTCATGCAGGCGGTGGACGACGTTGAGGCTGTCATAGATATCGTTGAGTTGCTGGCGACCGGCTTCGTCTTCAAGCAGTTCGCCCAGCGGCTTCTGTGCGCCGTTCAGCAGTTTCACTGCGTTGGCGTAGGCCGCGTCGATCTTATCGGCCAGGGCTTTCTGGTCCTTGCCCAGCAAGCCGCGCAGCCCCTGGTTGTCGACACCTACCCACACGGTTTGTGCAGCGCTCAGGCTGGCTTCCAGGCTTTTGAGCGAGGAATGGCTGCGCCAGGCTTCTGCCTGCAAAGGCTGAGGAATGCCTTTGCTCAGGCGGCCCATGGGCGCGCCGAGTTTTTTCTTCAACGAATCCAGTGCGGTAACCTGCGCACGCAGCACATCAGCGATGGCTTCATGGGAGTCGGCGTAACGCTGGTTGGGGAACTTGGTCATCTGCGCGAGCATGCCGTCGGTGTTGTTCCAGCCTTTGAGAATCTCTTCGGCCAGGGCTTTCTGATGTTCACCAATGGCGACCAGCAACGGGCAATAGCGGGCCTTCTGTTCGGCGCTGGCGATGTCTGGCTTGCTGTCGAACAGAATGTACTCGTAGGCGGACAGGCCGCGCACTACCACGCTGGACTTGGCAAGGCTTGCAGCATCGACCGGCTTGTCGGCGCCCACCAGTTGCTCGACCTGACGACCGACCAGGTTTTTCTTGTCGGGCCAGAACTGTACTTGCCAGGCGCGGTTGCCTTCGGCCAATGGGCCGATCAACAGCGGTTGCAGCTCGGCCCAGGCTTTTTGCGCGTGCAGAAAGTCGGCGCGTGCCGTGGCAAGGTCCGACTTGCCTTCACAGTAAGCCAGGGCGCTGACAGCCAGTTGACGGTCAGCTTCTACCCAGCGGCTGTAGGTCGGCAAGATCACTTGCTTGGCAATGGCCGCAGATGTCACGGCTTGAGGGTCCTGCGGCGAGCAGGCGCCCAAGGCAAGAGCGGCGAGGCTGGTGAACAACAGTTTAGGTCGGAACATGCCCGGCTCCTTGGTCTTAAAGTGAATTCAGGAACGCCAGCAACGCGGTGCGTTGCTCGGCATTGAAGGTCAATACATGCTGCTTGGCCGCTTCCGCTTCGCCGCCGTGCCACAGCACGGCTTCGAGCAAATTGCGGGCACGACCATCATGAAGAAACTGGGTATGGCCACTGACCGTTTCGGTCAGGCCAATGCCCCACAGCGGTGGCGTGCGCCAGTCCTGGCCGCTGGCGGCAAACTCGCTGCGGTTGTCGGCAAGACCAGGGCCCATGTCGTGCAACAGCAAATCGCTGTAAGGGCGAATGAGTTGGTTGGCCAGCTCGGGTTCGGCGGCATCGGCAGCGGTGGTAAAACTTGGGGTATGGCAACTTTGGCAGCCAGCCTGATGGAACAGGTTTTTCCCGGCAAGCACTTGAGGCGAGTCGACGTCCTGACGCGCAGGTACCGCCAGGTTGCGGGTGTAGAACAGGATCAGGCGAAGAATGTTGTCACTGATTTCAGGTTCGCCATTGGCACCGTTGCCATTGGGGGCCTTCAGGCAGTCGACCTGGCTCGGGGTGCAGTCATCCATCGGCCGCAGGCTGGTAGTCAGGCCCATGTCGCCGGACGCGGCGTGCACGTTTTGCTGGTTGATATTGGGTTGTCCGGCCTTCCAGCCAAAGCGACCCAGGACCGTTTTGCCCTGGGCATCGTCCCAGACCTGGTTGGCGCGGCCACGGATACCGTCTCCGTTGCGATCTTCGGGATCGGCATTGGCCAGGATCGCTGCTTCGGGTATGGCTTCGAGCAGGCCCAAGCCAATCATGGGCGGGGCGACCCGGGCAGAAAAGCGTGTATCAGGGTGCATGGGGCCGTAGCCGAGCTGGGTGATCTGTAGCTGCGGCTGACGCAACTCGACACGGCTACCGTCCTTGAACACGACGGGTACGGGTGTGTATTGAACGCGTACTTTGCCCTCGGGGGCAACGCCTGGTACGGCCATGTCCTGGAGTTGGCCGCCATAGACCGGTTCGGGAACAATCCCCAGTTGCTCGATGACTTTGGCGTACTGCGGCTGGTCAGGGATCGACAGGCGCACGAGCATCGACACTGCATGCTTGGCTGAAGGGCCAGGCGGATGGCCGCGACCGTCCTTGATGTGGCAGTTCTGACAAGCATTGGAGTTGAACAACGGGCCGAGTCCATCGCGGGCGGTGGTGGTCGCCGGAGCGATCACCCAAGGGTTGCGAAAGAAGCTGTTGCCAACACTGAAGTCCAGGCGTCGGCTTGGCGCCAGGTTGGCCGAGGGCATCGAGTAGGCATTCTGGTCGCGCTTGTTGACGGTGGTTTTGCCACCGGCTAAGGCCTCGCCGGGTTCAGCCTGGGTAAAACGCGGGGCGTCGTCGCAGCCGGCCAGAGTCATGGCCAGAAGCAGGGGGCTGAGACGGAGCAGCGACGAAGACATCAAGAATCCTGAGCTTGAGCTAAAAAACCGGCGTGCAAGCTTAGCAGGCTCAGGAACATGGAATAAGAGGGATTTGCGTTAGCTTGATGAAATCTGTCTTTGTTTATCGGGGCGCGCAATGCACCATCGCAGTTGTTACCCGCTTGGTGGGGGGGGCAGCCGTAGGGGAACGGAAACGAAAAAGCGACCCGAGCGGGTCGCTTTTTCAGGTCCAGCCGCTTGATCAGAATTCGTGATCAGCGGTGTCTGGGTTGAGGTTGGTGATGCCCAGCTTGCCAGCGGCTTGTTCGATTGCGCCGGTCTGCTTGACCAGGGAGGCGATTGCGTCGCGTACGATCTGGTTGCCGGCGGTGTTGTCGGCAGCGATCAGTTGATCGTAGTGCTCGCCTTTGAGGGCGTGATCGACAATTACCTGGATTTTCGCTTCGGTCGCTTCCAGGTCGGCCTTCAGCGTGGTGTCGGTGGCGGGGTCGATTTTGGCTACCAGCGACGACAGGCTAGGGCCGGTCAGCTTGGTGCCATCGGCGCGAGTGTACTCGCCCAGGTAGACGTTACGGATACCCTTGGCGTCGTAGAAGTGCGAGTAGTGGGTGTTGTCGCTGAAGCAGTCGTGCTCGTCCTCAGGCGAATTGGCTTCCAGGGAAACCTTCATGCGCTCGCCGGCCAGTTCACCCAGCGACAAGCTACCCATGCCGAACAGCATTTTGCGCAGGCCGTCGGTGACAGGCTCTGCCTCCAGCGTGGCGCGGTAGTTGGTGGCAACGTTCGGTGCCCAGTTGCCGACCATTTCTTCCAGGTCGCTGACCAGCAGTTGAGTCACGGCCTTGAGGTAGGCACGGCGACGCTCGTTGTGACCGCCAGTGGCGCCTGCGCCTTCCAGGTAGTCAGAGGCTGGACGAGCACCGGCGCCTGGGCCGGTGCCGTTCAGGTCCTGGCCCCAGAGGAGGAATTCGATGGCGTGGTAGCCGGTAGCGACGTTGGCTTCGGAACCGCCCAGTTCATTCAGACTGGCCAGTTTTTCTGGGGTGATTTCCTTCACGTCGATCTTGTCTTCGCCGACCTGAATCTCGGTGTTGGCGATGATATTGGCCGAAGCGCCTGGGTTGCCCAGTGCGTGCTCGTAGCTGGCGTCGACGTAGTCGATCAGGCCTTCGTCCAGAGGCCAGGCGTTAACTTGGCCTTCCCAGTCGTCGATGATGGTGTTACCGAAACGGAATACTTCGCTCTGCAGGTAAGGCACGCGAGAAGCGACCCAGGCAGCTTTGGCAGCCTTGAGGGTTTCATCGTTAGGCGTGGCGAGGAAAGCGTCGATAGCGGTCTGCAGGGTTTTGGCGGTGCTCAGCGAGTCGCTGTAGACGGCGTGAACGATGTCGGCGTAGTGCTTGACCACAGCCTTGGCAGCGGCCTCGTCGACGGCACCTGCGGTAGCGGCGGCGGCAGCTGGGGCCGGGGCTTGGGCTTGCGGTGCGGCGGCCTTGTCCTTGTCGTCGCCACAACCGGCGAGAGAGATGGCAATGGCCAACAGACTGGCGGTGGCCAGAGGCATACGAATCATGGTGAATTCCTGCGTCGAGAGGTTGGACAGGCGTACCGAGGTACGCAAAACTGCAACATAATGCGAAAGATTTGCATTTTGTGTAAAGAGGCAGCCACGTAAATATTCAAATGCGTGTATCTGCCTGTTCGCTCAATGTCTTCAGGGGTTTAGAGAATCGAAACTTGATTGCGCTGCGCTTGGCGCAGGAAGGCCGTCAACTCCCTCGCTGGCAGCGGCTTGCTGTAGTGGTAGCCCTGACCTTCATGACAGCCCTGGGCAATGATGTAGGCCTCTTGCTCGGCAGTTTCGACACCTTCGGCGATAACCTGCATGCCCAGGCTCTTGCCCAATTGAATGATGGCGCGAACGATGGTGGCATCGTCGTCGTCATCGAACAGGTCCTGGACGAAGCTCTTGTCGATCTTGATCTTGTCCAGCGGCAGTGATTTCAGGTAGCTGAGCGAAGAGTAGCCGGTACCAAAGTCGTCAATGGCGATCAGTGCGCCGGAGCACCGCAGGCTCAGCAAGTGTTGGGCGGCGGTGCTGATGTCTTCCATCAGGCCGGTTTCCGTAACCTCCAGTTCCAGGCTGCGTGGCGGCAGGCGATAGATTTGCAGCAAGTTGTTGACCACTCGCGGCAGCTCGTTGTGGTGCAGTTGCACAGTCGAGAGGTTGACCGCCATGCGCAATTCGCTGAAGCCTTGATCGTGCCATTCGCGCAATTGCCGGCACGCCTGATCGAGTATCCACTCGCCAATGGTGATGATGTTGCCGTTCTGTTCCGCCAAGGGAATGAACTGGTCCGGGGGCACTAAGCCCAACTCCGGATGCTGCCAGCGCAGCAGGGCCTCGACACCGACCACACGATGATCGCGGTAGCTGATCTGTGGCTGGTAGACCAGGTACAATTGATTGCGCGGCAGGGCTTCGCGCAGGTCTTTTTCCAGCTCCCGGCGACGGCGCATTTCGCTGTCGACGCTGGCGATGTAGAACTGGTAGCGATTGCGCGAGCGAGTCTTGGCCAGGGTCATGGTCTGCTCGGCTTTTTGCAGCAGTTTTTCGGTGCTGTCGCCGTCTTCCGGGAACAAGGTGATACCGATCGTTGCCCGCAGGCGGATTTCCTGATGGTCGAGGGCGAAGGGCGCCTCCAGGTCATCGAGAATGCTTTGCGCCAGTTCGGCGGCTTCGTAGGGCTGCTCTATGTCAGCCTGGACCAGAGCAAACTGGTCGCCACCCAAGCGTGCGAGGGCACCAAGACGACCGCTGTGGGCGCGCAGGCGATCAGCCAGGGCCAACAGCAGCTGGTCCCCAGTCTGATAGCTGAATTGCTCATTGATACCTTTGAAGTCATCCAGGCCAACACACAACACGGCGACCCGGCGTTGCAGGCGCCCGGCGTCGACGAGGATCTTGTCCAGTTGCTGTTGAAGTTGCTGGCGGTTGGGCAGGCCGGTGAGAAAGTCGTACTGGGCCATGCGCAACAGGCTGTTCTCGGCCTCGTGGCGCAAATGTGTATTGCGCTCGATCGAGGCCAGAAGCTGGTTTGCGGTATTGACCCATACACCCAGTTCGTTGCGCTCGTGCCCCTTGATCAGCGGTAACTGGTGCTGGCTGGGGCGGTCGGGATTGATCTGGGTAAGGTGCTCGATGATTTTTGACAGGGGCTTGGTCAACATCCAGTGATACACCAGATACAGCACCAGGCCCATGGCCAGGGCGCGAAGCACGCCGGATATGAAGATGATGACCGAATTGACCAGGAAGCCCGCGCCATAGGCGGCCGTGTCGAGGGTAATGCTCAAGTCGCCATAATATTCGCTGTAGGGGCCACGGCCGACCAGTTGCGTGGTGAACGTGCGCTCCTGTCCGAGAATCAGGTCGGTCAACCAGCGCGAGGACGACTCCTGCAGGGGGCGGTTTTTCTCGGCGAGCATGGTCTCATTGGGATGGCCAATGGAAGCCATGCGCACGGATTCGTCCTGGAACAACCCCTCCATGACCTGCATGCCCATTTCCTTGTCCAGGCTATAGACCGCCTGGGTGGATGGGTCGCGAAACATGTCGAGAATTCGCTGGGCATCGTTGGCCACTGCCTGACGCGTCTTGTAGGCGTCGAAGACGATCTGCGCACAACTGAGAACGACACCAACCACCAGTGCCGAGAGCAGTACGACCCTGAGCAACTTGACCGATAAGCTGTTTTTAAGTTCCAGCTTCAATGGGGTTTCCTTAATCCATGCGCATGACATCATTTTGCCATCAATTTTGGCAATCCACTATCGGCCGTTGTCACAACCTTCACGCTAAAGGCGAAGTGTTTCCTGCAATCTCTTTATCGGATGCCCGGCCTTGCGACTTTAATACTGAAAGTGAACTTTCCAAGAGTTGATGTTAGCGCGGTATCAGCATGGAGCAAGAGCCAGTCGCTGTCTCTAAGTCGAAAAAAAACCCGGACAAGCCGGGTTTTTTTCACTGCGTTCGCTTAAGCGGTGAAGGTCTTGCCTTCGAACTGCTCAGCAACGAACTTCCAGTTGACCAGGTTCCAGAATGCCTCGACATACTTGGGACGCAGGTTGCGGTAGTCGATGTAGTAGGCATGTTCCCAGACGTCGCAAGTCAGCAGTGGGGTATCACCGCTGGTCAGCGGGCAGCCGGCGCCGATGGTGCTGGCCAGAGCCAGGGAACCGTCAGCCTTTTTCACCAGCCAGCCCCAACCGGAACCGAAGGTGCCGACGGAAGTCTTGGTGAACTCTTCCTTGAACTTGTCGAAGGAGCCGAATGCAGCGTTGATGGCTTCAGCCAGCGCACCGGTAGGTTGGCCACCAGCGTTTGGCGCCAGGCAGTTCCAGTAGAAGGTGTGGTTCCAGACCTGAGCGGCGTTGTTGAAGATACCGCCCGAGGAAGACTTGACGATCTCTTCCAGGGTTTTGCCTTCGAACTCGGTGCCTGGGACCAAGTTGTTCAGGTTCACGACATAGGTGTTGTGGTGCTTGTCGTGGTGGAACTCCAAGGTTTCCTTGGAAATGTGCGGCTGCAGAGCGTCGTGTGCATAAGGCAGCGGCGGCAATTCAAAAGCCATGGTGATTCTCCTAATCAGGTCTGATGCGGTGAGCGCAAGGCCGATCACGGGCGGCCGGTGTGCGTCGGGGAGTTTGTACTCTTTGCGACGCAAGGGCTGGATCATAGCACCCGGCCCTGTGCTTAACCACGCAACAAGTGTAGGGGAAAGAGGTTCCAGAGCCTTCGAACCCGGCAGACGAGCGGCAATCAGGCGAAGATCAACTGGGCCGCGACCGCGAACATCATCACCGCGACCATCAAGTCCAGCAGCCGCCAGGTGCCTGGGCGAGCCAGCCATGGGGCAAGCCAGGCGGCGCCCAGGGCCAGGGTGAAGAACCACAGCAGCGAAGCACTGGCCGCACCCGCCACGTAGGCGCCAGGCACAGTCTGTTGCGCGCCAAGGGAGCCGATCAGCAACACTGTGTCCAGATAAACGTGGGGGTTGAGCAGGGTGACGGCCAAGGCGCTGAGCAGCACCGCCCGGCGCGATCGCAGACCCTGGCCTTCTTCTTGTTGCAGGCTTTGTTTCGAGCAAGCGCGCAGCAATGCCTTGCTGCCGTACCAGATCAGGAAAACGGCGCCACCCCAGCGCGCCACCGCCAGCAAGGTCGGGTTTTGTGCCAGCACCGTTGCGAGGCCGAAGACCCCAGCGGCAACCAGCAAGGCGTCGCACAGCACACATAGCGCCGCCACCGGCAAATGATGTTCACGGCGCAGACTCTGGGCCAGGACGAAGGCATTCTGGGTGCCGATCGCCATGATCAGGCCGAAGGCGACCAACAGGCCGTTCAGGTAGCTTTGCCACATAGGAAGCGCTCCACAAGCACCGGCAGGCGGCCGGCACGGAAATCGGAAAGAAGATGCTGGCCATTTTGCGGTCAAGGTCTGTATAAGAAAAACAAATAAAGCTGATCCGGCATTAGGAAAAATAATGTTCGATTACAAATTGCTCTCGGCCCTCGCAGCAGTCATCGAGCAGGCCGGTTTCGAGCGCGCAGCGCAGGTGCTGGGCTTGTCGCAATCGGCGATCTCGCAGCGCATCAAACTGCTGGAGGCGCGCGTCGGGCAACCGGTGCTGATCCGCGCCAACCCTCCGAGCCCAACCGATGTCGGCCGGCAGTTACTCAACCATGTGCAGCAGGTGCGCTTGCTGGAGCGCGACCTGCAAAGCCAGGTGCCAGCGCTTAACGAGGAGGGCATGCCGGAGCGCTTGCGCATCGCACTGAACGCCGACAGCCTGGCCACTTGGTGGGCGAGTGCGGTGGGGGCTTTTTGTGCCGACCAGCAGGTGTTGCTGGATCTGGTGGTGGAGGATCAGGAAGTCGGTCTCAAGCGCATGCGTGCCGGTGAAGTGGCCGCCTGCTTGTGTGGCAGTGAGCGGCCGGTGGCGGGTGCACGCAGTATTCTGCTGGGGGCCATGCGCTATCGTGCGCTGGCCAGTCCGGCCTTCATGGCGCGCTATTTTGCCGAAGGCTTCGACGCCAAGCGCTTACCGCGCACCCCGGCGCTGGTCTTCGGGCCGGATGATTTTCTTCAGCACCGCTACCTGGCTACCTTGGGCAGCCAGGATGGCTTCATGCATCACTTGTGTCCTTCTTCGGAAGGTTTCTTGCGCATGACCGAGGCGGGGCTGGGATGGGGACTCGTGCCCGAACTGCAGGTCCGTGAGCAGTTGGCCAGTGGGCGTCTGGTAGAAATTTCGGCGGATAAACCCATCGATGTGCCGTTGTACTGGCATCATTGGCGCAACGGCGGGCAACTGCTCGGGCAATTGACCGAGCACTTGCGACAGACCGCAAGGCAATGGCTGGTGCCCTTGTAGGCACGGGTAGCGTCAGCAGCATCTGAAAATTGGTTAGGCGGAGTGGTACATGCGAATTCTGGTCACCGGCGCAAGCGGCTTTATCGGCGGGCGCTTTGCGCGCTTTGCCCTGGAGCAGGGTCTTGATGTTCGGGTCAACGGCCGGCGTGCCGAAGGCGTCGAACACCTGGTGCGCCGCGGGGCTCAGTTCACTCCCGGCGATTTGGGCGATGCCGATCTGGCGCGACGCCTGTGCCAAGGCGTCGATGCGGTGGTGCATTGTGCCGGGGCGGTGGGTAACTGGGGCCGCTACCAGGACTTCTACCAGGGCAACGTGGTAGTCACCGAGAACGTGGTCGAGGCTTGTCTCAAGGAACAGGTGCGGCGCCTGGTGCACTTGTCGTCACCGTCGATCTACTTCAACGGCCGCTCGCAGTTGAATATCAATGAAGAGCAGGTGCCGCGGCGCTTCCATGATCACTATGGGGCCACCAAGTACCTGGCGGAGCAGAAAGTGTTCGGGGCGCAGGAGTTTGGCCTGGAAGTAATGGCGCTGCGGCCACGTTTCGTTACCGGGGCGGGTGATGTCAGTATTTTCCCGCGGCTGTTGCAGATGCAGCGCAAACGCCGCCTGGCCATCATCGGAAACGGCCTGAACAAGGTCGATTTCACCAGTGTGCAGAATCTCAACGAAGCGCTGCTCAGCGCTTTGTTCGCCGATGAACAGGCCCTGGGCCAGGCGTACAACATCAGTAATGGTCATCCACTGCCCGTGTGGGATGTGGTCAACTACGTGATGCGCCAGATGCATTTGCCACAAGTCACCCGCTATCGCTCCTATGGCCTGGCCTACAGCTTGGCCGCGTTGAATGAGGGGGCTTGCATGCTCTGGCCAGGCCGCCCACAGCCGACCCTGTCGCGCCTGGGGATGCAGGTGATGAGCAAGGACTTCACCTTGGATATCACCCGCGCCCGGCAGTTGCTGGACTACCGACCCACCGTCAGTTTGTGGACCGCCTTGGATGAGTTTTGTGGCTGGTGGAAGGCGCAACAGTCCCATCGGTGAACCCGCAGGTGGGTTTGTGGTCGATCAGTGCGCCGTGTAAGCGGTTTATACTAGTGCCTATTTGCTATTACGGCGGTTGAAGGCTCCCATGCGTAACGATGCTCAAGAAAATTTCGACAATGTTCCGACGCTGCGTGCCCAGTTGCGCGACGACGATGACTTCGACAGTCTGCCGCCAGACCGCGGTCCGATTGTAGCTGGCGCGCGTAAAGCTCCACGGGCGGCAAGCACCGGGCCATTGTGGGCATTGCTGGGGGCATCGGTGATTGCATTGGCGGGGCTTGGCTGGTGGAGTTTCCAGCAGATCTCGTTGATGGAACAGCAATTGATTGCGACCCAGGAAAGCTTTGCCCGTATCAGCGAAGAAGCGGCAGGGCGGCTGCAGGTGATCAGTGGCAAGGTCGATGCCAGTGAGACCAGTGTCAACAGCGGCAGCGAGGCGTTGAAGCTGCAGATCAAGCAACTGCAAGCCAATCTGCTCGAACAGAAACAGCAGCAACAGGGTGTCGCTGGCCAAGCCGGCGATTTGAGCAAGCGCCTCGAGCAAGTGCTGGCCCAGGCCACTTTGCAGCAAACGGCTTCGGCAGCGGCCACGGCCAAGTTGCAGGAAGAGTTGCAGGCACAGCTCAAGGCGGTGAATGCCGAGTTGGCTGTCTTGAAGGCGGCGCAAGTTGATGGCGGCAAGCTCGATACCCAGATCAAAAGCCTCACTGCCGATATTGCGGCCTTGAAGAAGCAGGGCAATCCGAATGCTGCTATCGAGCGTCTGGAGCAGGATTTGTTGGTGCTGCGCAGCGAGCAGGACAACCGTCCGGCAACGCCTGTAGCGGCGGGAGCTTCGGTTGCCGAGTTTGATGCGTTCCGACGTCAGATGAGTCGCAGCATTACGACTTTGCAGAGTCAGGTACAGAACCTGCAGCAGCAGATCAACGCTCGGCCTTAGCCGGTGGGGCGTAGTGCGTGATCTGCTGCGCAGTGGTGGTAAAACCTGAGTTACATCCGTGGATAGTCGATGTAACCCACCGGACCTTTGGCGTAGAAGGTTTCCGGGTGCGCTTCGTTCAAGGGGGCATCCGCCGCCAGTCGCGCCGGCAGGTCAGGGTTGGCAATGAACGGGACGCCGAAGGCAACTGCATCGGCTCGACCGCTGGCCAATGATGCGTTGGCGCTGGCTTTGGTGAAACGCTCGTTGACGATGTAAGGACCGCCGAACGCTTCCTTGATCAATGGTCCGATGCTGTCGTCGCCTTCTTTTTCTCGTGAGCAGATGAAGGCAATTTTGCGCTTGCCCAGCTCACGGGCAACGTAGGTGAAGGTTTCTGCGCGATTGGCATCGCCCATGTCGTGCAGGTCGGCACGTGGGGACAGATGAACACCGACCCGTTGCGCGCCCCATACCTCGATCAAGGCATCAGTCACTTCCAACAGCAGGCGCGCACGGTTTTCCAGGGAACCACCGTATTGGTCGCTGCGCAGATTGGTGCTGCTCTGCAGGAATTGATCGAGCAGGTAGCCATTGGCGGCATGTACTTCCACGCCATCAAAACCTGCAGCCTTGGCGTTCTCGGCGCCGGTGCGATACGCCTCGACGATATCGGCAATTTCCTCGGTTTCCAGGGCCCGTGGGGTCGGGAAGTCGGCCATCGGACGCACCAGGCTGACGTGGCCTTTGGGCTGGATTGCGCTCGGTGCTACCGGGGCTTCGCCATTGAGGTAGAGCGGGTGCGAGATGCGCCCCACATGCCACAGTTGCAGGTAGATCCGTCCGCCAACAGCGTGGATGGCTTTGGTCACGTTGGTCCAGCCGCGTACCTGATCGCTGGACCAGATGCCAGGGGTGTCTGGATAACCGACACCCATCGGTGTTACCGAAGTGGCTTCGCTCAGAATCAGGCCGGCGCTGGCGCGTTGTACGTAGTACTCGGCTATCAGCGCATTCGGCACTCGGCCTTGGTCGGCGCGGCAACGGGTCAGCGGGGCCATGATGATGCGGTTCGGCAGCTCAAGGTCGCCGAGGGTGATCGGGTCGAAAATAGTCGTCATAGGTACCTCAAGACTGATTAATGAGTAGCAGGTGCCAGTTCGGTTTTGCCGCCGCGCTGGCTGAAAGTGATCAGGGTGACGATGAGGGCGAGTACTGCCAGTGCAGCGGCTGCCAGGGGGACGCGGGTAAGGCCCAGTCCTTGTGCGATGACCGTGCCGCCAACCCAGGCACCGAGGGCGTTGCCCAGGTTGAATGCGCCAATGTTCAGGGTCGATACAAGGTTGGGGGCAGCCTTGCCGAAGGTCACCACGTTGACCTGCAGTGCAGGTACGGCGGCGAAGGCAGCTGTGGCCCAGAGGAACAAGGTGATTTCCGCGGGGATCAACGCAGAGCTGGTCCAGCTCAGTACAGTGGAGATCACGGCCATGCTGGCGAACACGCCAACCAGGGTTGCGGCGAGGCGCTTGTCCGCCAACTTGCCTCCGACAATGTTGCCCAGGGTCAGGCCAACACCAATCAACAGCAGGGTCCAGGTCACGCCGCGCGGCGACACGCCGGTGACATCACCCAGCAGTGGTGCGACATAGGTGAACAGGGCAAACATCGAGGCCGAGAACAGTACGGTCATCGACAACGACAACCAGATACCCGCGCCCTTGAGGGCGGCCAGTTCGGCACGCATGTCGAGCTTTTCTTCGTCATGGCGAAACGGCAGGAAGCGGATCAGGCCGATCAAGGCAATCACGCCGATCACCGTCACTGCCCAAAACGTTGAGCGCCAGCCGTACTCCTGACCCAGGGCAGTGCCCAGCGGCACGCCAAGCACGTTGGCCAGGGTTAAACCCGTGAACATCAGTGCCACCGCCGAGGCGCGACGATTGGCTGGTACCAGGCTGGCTGCCACCACCGAACCGATACCGAAGAAGGCGCCGTGACACAGGGCGGTGACCACCCGGGCGAACATCAGCAGGTTGTAGTCGCTGGCCACCGCACACAGCAGGTTGCCGACGATGAACACGCCCATCAGGGCGATCAACGCAGCTTTGCGCGGTAGCCGCGAGGTGGCCAGGGCCATGAATGGCGCGCCGATAGCCACGCCTAATGCGTAGCCGGTGACCAGCCAGCCTGCGCCGGGAATCGTCACGCCCAGGTCTGCTGCAACATCAGGCAGCAGACCCATGATCACGAACTCGGTGGTACCAATGGCGAAGGCGCTGAGCGCCAGGATTATTAATGAAAGGGGCATTGCAAGGTCCTTGTCAGAGCTCATTGCTCATCTGCTTGAGGAACGCCTGGATGGTTTCCTCGTTGCGCTTGAAAAAATGCCACTGGCCGATCTTCTGGCTGCTGATAAGGCCGGCACGCTGCAAGGTGGCCAGGTGGGCCGAGACGGTTGACTGCGACAGGCCGCAGCGTTGGTCGATTTGACCGGCGCAGACACCGTGTTCGGTACTGTGGTGCTGGTCAGGAAATTGCGCGTCGGGGTCTTTCAGCCAGTTGAGGATTTCTCGCCGTACTGGGTGGGCCAGGGCTTTTATTATTTCGTCGAGATCGAGAGGCATGGTTGGGCTCGTGGTTGTGTAGCGGTATATCGCGATGAGGCGAAATATAAATCGATATTTCGCGATATACAAATATGAAGAGGTTCTTAGCTCAGCTTGAATCGCTATATCGGGTTATAACGATATGGCCGGCACAGGTGCTAAACTGCGCGCATGAACTATCTCGCACACCTACATCTGGGCGGCCAGCAGCCCGAGCAGTTGCTCGGCAGTCTCTATGGCGATTTTGTCAAAGGGCCGCTGGCCGGGCGCTTTTCTGTTTCCTTGGAAGCGGCTATTCGCTTGCATCGGCAGATTGATGTATTCACCGACAGTCATCCCTTGGTACTGCAGTCGCTCGCGCGCTTTCCCCGGGAACGGCGACGCTATGCCGGGATCATCCTTGATGTGTTTTTCGATCATTGTCTGGCGTTGCACTGGCAGGACTATGCCGAGCAGCCGCTGGAGCAATTTACCGGCAACGTCTATCAAGTGTTGGCAGCGCAAGCGGACTTACCCGGACGGCTGGCACAGATCGCACCGTACATGGCGGCGGACGATTGGCTGGGCTCATACCGTGATTTTGCAGTGTTGGAGCAGGTGTTTCGCGGTATCGCCCGGCGCCTGTCGCGCCCGGAGGGCATGGACGGGGCGCTGGAAGAGGTTGACGCGCTGTACGCACCGCTGATGGAAGACTTCCGCAGCTTTTACCCCGAGTTACAAGCCTTCGCCGGCAAGGCCTTGTCTCAGCGTTAGGCCGCCTTGGCCCGACGTTGTGTCTGGACCGCCGGCTGGTTCGTACCAAACAATGCGGTTTGAATAGCCTGCTGCGCCTTGAACGCCAGCGCTGCCCGTTCTTCACCGCTACTGGGTATCGGCTTTAGCAGGTGGATTTCCACTTCTGCGCATTCATGCTTGAACAAGCGCATCAGGTGCGAAAGCAGATCATCATCGCCAACGAACGGGGCGATTGGATCGACCTGGCCATCGCGAAGGTAGCGCAACGCCACCGGTTGCAGGGGTACCTGAGTGTCGATGGCACTGGCCAACAGGCGGCCATGGAAGGTGCGTAGGCTGCGACCATCCGTGGTGGTGCCTTCCGGGAACATCAACAACGCGCAGGCGTGTTGCAGATGCTGGCTGATTTGGCTGCGCAACAACTGGCTGTCACTGCCACCGCGACGGATGAACAGGGTCCCGGCCTTGAGCGCCAGCCAACCTGCTACTGGCCAGGTGCGAACTTCTGCCTTGGACAGAAATGACAGCGGGGTGAGCATGCCAAGCAGGGGGATGTCGGTCCAGGACACATGGTTGCTGACCCAGAGCATGGGTTGTTGCGGCAATTGGCCGAGCACGCGAACCTTGAAGGGCAGGGCATTACTCAGCTTACGCATGAACAGTTGTGACCAGCGCTGGCGGCGTTCAGCCGAGGCCGGGATGCGCAGCTGTTCGTAGAAGGTGAATAACGCAGCCATGCCTAAACCGAACATTACCACCAGCAGCACCCGCAGAACGCGTGCGAGTACGCGCAAGCGCTGCATCACACCGCCGCCTTGAAGTGGCGGGCATAGCGCGGGCATAGCTCGTCGCGTTTTAGCAGGATGAAAACATCGGCGACCTGGAAGTCTTCATCCCAGCAGGGCTCGCCGCAAATCTTCGCCCCCAGGCGCATGTAGGCCTTGAGCAGCGGTGGCATTTCGGCGATGACGTTGCCGGGTAGTGCCAGGCTTGGCAGCGGATTCTTCGGTTCGGCGCGCAGGTTTTCAGTGCACAGGTGGCGTTCGCGCAGGCGCTGCATGATCGCGTGGGCTTGCACACCGCCGTCCTGCATGGGAATGCTGGCGCAGCCCATCAGGTAGCTGTAGCGACCCTCATTGAGCACTTCTGCCAACTCGGCCCAGAGCACGGCGATGGTGCCGCCGTTGCGGTAGGCAGGGTCGACGCAGGTGCGACCGAGTTCCAGTATGGGGCCTTGCAGGTGGCCAAGACCATGCAGGCTGAATTCTTCTTCGCTGTAGAAGCGCCCCAGGCTGTTGGCCGCCTGGTGGTCGAGCAAGCGAGTGGTGGCAACCAAACGACCGCTGATGAGATCGCGCACACCGATGTGGCGGCAATGAATGTCGTAGTCATCGATGTCCAGGCCCAACTCGGCACCCTTGAGCTTGGCGTTGAATTCACCGCTGAAAACGTTGAAACGAAGCGTTTGTGCTTCCTGCAGGGCCGTTGGCCCGACCAGGCGTTCGGCTTGTAGACGGCGTTCAGTGCTGTTGTCGCTAGTGCGAGCGATCCGAGTCATTACGAGTCTCCATAAGCCAGCCATGGGTTGCGGCCGGTCGGCTTTGTTGTGCAAGCTCAGCCTAGGTAGACGCAGTGTCACCCCCATGAACCTTTGGTGATGCTTGTATGACAGCCCTCGAGGAGCGCTCCAATGACCTGGCTGCAACGACTCAACGACCCGCAACGACATCATTTTTCGGACAGTCTGGCTGACAGCTACAGCAGTTTGCTGGGGCGACTGGGGGCGGTCAGTCCGTTTGAATTGGCCGTGCTGGGCGCGCGGGCCATGCCAACTCCGGGACTGGCCTTTCTGCTCGGTTACCAGGCGGCCTTGCGGGTGCTTTGGCCAAGCGCCCCGGCGAGCCTTGGTGCCTTGTGTGCCAGCGAGCGACGCAGCGTACGGCCGGCGGATATGCAGGTACGCCTGGATGATCTGCGTCTGAGCGGCAGCAAGGACTTCGTCACTGCCGGGCTGGACGCCGAGTGGCTGCTGGTCGCTGCACGCAGCGAGGTCTCTGGCGAATCACCGCAAGTGAGCCTGGCAGTGGTCTATCCGGGTGAGCCGGGCGTGCGCCTTGAGCCGCTGCCCGCTTTGCCCTTGATGCCGGAAGTGGGGCATGCCCGCCTGCACCTGGATCAAGCCTTGTGTGAGCGCTTGGCGGGGGACGGCTGGGACGCTTATGTCAAACCCTTCCGCACCCTTGAAGACCTCTATGTGCTCAGCGCCCTGTGCGCCTGGCTTTATGGCGTGGGGCAAGACAGTGGATGGCCGCAAGCCTTGCAATTACGACTGATCGGTCTGCTGGGTGGCTGCGCCGAGGGTAGCCGTCAATGCGCAGACTCCACTGCATGCCATTTGCTGCTGGGTGGATTGTTCGCCCAATTCGCTGCGCTCAAGGATGAGATCAACCGGGCCTTGTGCCAATCGACGGGGGAGTGGGCTGCGTTATGGCAACGCGACCAGGGGTTGCTGGAAATCGCCAGTGCCGCGCGTGCCAAGCGCCTGGCCAAAGCCTGGGCCAGCGCCGGATTGTCATGAAGACAGGCTAGTCTGAGAAGACCCTGACCTTGAGTGACACCGCATGTACAAAGCGCTGTTGGCTGTGTCGCTCAGCCTGTTTCTCACCAGCTTCCAGGCGCTTGCCGAGGAAGTCTGGCCCAGCCCTGACTGGCGCGTGGCGGATGACTCCAGCACTACGGACTGGCGAGAGGTTCAAGCCTATGCGTTTGCCGACCGTGACGACAGCCGTCGTGAAGGTGTGCGCACCGATGCTTTGTTGGTAATCAAGGATGGGCACATTGTCTACGAGCACTATGCTGCGCCAACTACCGCCAATACCCCGCACCTGACTTGGTCCATCAGCAAAAGTGTATTGGCCGCTGTGCTGGGCGTTGCATACGGTGAGGGCCGTTTTCACCTCAACGACCCAGTGGCCGGCTTTTATCCTCCGATGCAGTCTCACCCTCACGTTCGCCTGGAGGATCTGCTGCATTGGGCCAGTGGTCTGAATTGGCAGGAAAACTATGAATACGCCCCGTTGCATTCATCGGTGGTGGCCATGCTCTACACCCGCGGGCGCGGTGATATGGCCGCCTTCACTGCCGCTCGACCCGCGGCCGAAACGCCAGGCCAACGCTTTCTCTACTCCAGTGGTGATAGCAATCTGTTGGCAGCGGCCTTGCGTGCAATGCTACCGCCCGGAGATTACGCCGCGTACCCCTGGGATGCCCTGTTCACGCCATTGGGAATCGAATCCGCCGTGTGGGAAAAAGACACCAGTGGCACATTTGTGGGCTCATCCTATCTGTATATGAATGCACGCGACCTGGCGCGGATCGGCTTGCTGATGCTGCGAAACGGCCGCTGGCACGCGCAGCAGGTTGTGCCCCAGGACTGGGTTGCCTTCAATCGCAAGCTGTTCGACAAGGCAGTCGCCGAACCCGGAGAAGCCAACCCTGGCGGACACTGGTGGCTCAATCAGCCGCTAGCCGGTGGCGGGCGGCCTTGGCCGGATGCGCCGGCCGATACCTTCGCGGCCTTGGGCCATTGGGGCCAGGCGCTGTATGTGCTACCGCAGAAGCAGATGATCGTGGTGCGTTACGCCGATGATCGCGATGGCCGCTTTCAGCACAACGAATTGCTCAAGCGGGTGCTGGCGGCACAGGCCGAGGGGCAACCATGAAGCGCGTGTCGCTGGTGCTTGTGTTGCTCGTTGGGGCCTGGGGATGGCACGAACGCCAGGCCTTGGCGGATTTTACCGGGATTCTCAGCGCCTATTCTGCCAAGGAGTACTGTTCTTGTCGGTTCGTCATGGGTTTCGATACGCCTTACTGCCAGGCCTACGTGCGCCAATATCTGCCCTTGAGCCGTCTTGTGGAAAACACTCAGGCTCGCCAGGTCACTGCAGTGGGACTCGGGGTTGAACGTCGTGCATTGTGGCGGGGCACCCGCGAAGGCTGCAGCTTGCTGCCGTGAGGGCAGCCGGGTAATGTTGACGGCCTCAGTGTTACAGGATCTCTCATGTTCTCTTTGCCTCGTCTGCTATTTGCCCTGCTTGCTGCCGTGAGCCTCTCCGCCAATGCCAATTGGCACCTGGATGGCGAGTCGTCGCGCCTGTCCTTTATCTCCAGCAAAAATGGCGATACCGCCGAAGTCCACCGCTTTTTGGTTTTACACGGCAAAGTCGACCGTAAGGGCGCCGCCGAGCTGATGATCGAGATGGACTCCAACAATAGTGGCGTGCCACTGCGTGATGAGCGCATGCGCAAGGATCTGTTCGACTATGCGCGCTTCCCGGAAGCCAAGGTCAGGGCCCAGATCGATTTGCGTCCGATCAACGACCTGGCCAATGGCGCTCAGGTCGAGTTGCGCATGCCATTGACGGTCGAGCTGCATGGAAAGGAGCACAGTTACAACGCCTTGTTGTTGGCCACACGCCTGGACGAGCGGCGCTTTCAGGTGGTGACCCTGGAACCCTTGATGCTACGCGCCGAAGACTTCGATTTGCTCCCAGGCGTAGAGACGCTGCGCAAGCTGGCGGGGCTCACATCCATCAGCCCGTCGGTGCCGGTCAACGCGGTTCTGATCTTCACGGCGCGCTGACATGGCCGGACCGGTCTTCCCTTGGCGAGATGGCAACCGGTTCGAATTATTGATCGACGGCCCTGCGTTTTTTCCGCGCATGCTTACAGCCATCGTGCGGGCTGAGCAGCAGGTCGATCTGGAACTGTACCTGGTGGAGGCGGGTGCATGCGCCGAGACCATGGTCCAGGCGTTGATCCAGGCGGCTGAACGCGGCGTGCAAGTGCGTTGCCTGTTCGATGACTATGGGGCGCTGGCCTTCACCTTGAACTTGCGTAAGCGCCTGATTGCGGCGGGGGTCGAGTTACGCTGGTATAACCGTCTGAGCTGGCGCCGGGGCGTGCGCAATCTCTACCGGGATCACCGAAAATTGCTGCTGGTCGATCAATCCTGGGCGGTTGTTGGCGGTACCGGTGTTACAGATCAATTCTGGGTGCCGGAACAAGATACCAGCGAGTGGCATGAGGTGATGGTGCAGATGCAGGGGCCGTTGGTGGCCGACTGGCAAATGCTCTTCGATCGCCAATGGCGCGCCAACCTGCGCCGCACGGCCTGGCGACCACCCACGCACTTCGGCCTGCCGCGCCTGCCTCATGTGCCTGATCGTGGCGAGGGTATGGGCCGCGTAGCTTATGCCGATGCCCGCCAGCATCGGGACATTCTGCAATCGCTGGTGCGTGCATTGAACAGCGGTCAAAAGCGTATCTGGCTGGCTACGCCCTACTTCTTGCCGACATGGAAAGTACGTCGCTCCCTGCGACGGGCTGCCGCTAACGGTATCGATGTGCGGCTGCTATTGACCGGCCCACGTACCGATCATCCGTCGGTGCGTTATGCCGGCCATCGTTATTACCCGAGATTGTTACGTGCAGGGGTGAAAATCTACGAATACCAGCCGTGCTTCTTGCACCTGAAAATGGTGCTGGTGGACGACTGGGTGAGTATCGGCTCGTGCAACTTCGATCATTGGAATCTGCGATTCAATCTCGAGGCCAATGTCGAGGCACTTGATCCGCCGCTGACGGCTGCGGTAGCAGCGAGTTTCGAGCGTGACTTTGCGCAAAGCCTGTGTATTGATTTCGCCCATTGGCATGCGCGGCCGTTGTGGAAGCGCTTGCAGCAGAGGGTATGGGGGTGGTTGGACCGGTTGGTGGTTAACTTGCTGGATCGGCGTAATTAACCCGGTGAATTTTAAACCGGGCGAAACGTTCTCGGTAAGCCGGACACTAACGTGGGCTTTAAATCGTGTCACCTAGCAAAAATACTAGGTGTCAAGACGCTTTAAAGATAACTTGGAGGTAGCGAAAATAAAAAAGCCCGGCATGTGCCGGGCTATTTCAACGCAAGAAGTGAATCACTTCACCTCTACCGCCAGACTTTCGGCGATTTTGCTTTGCCACAGTGCAGGCCCGGTGATGTGCACCGACTCACCATTGCTGTCGACCGCAACGGTAACGGGCATGTCCTTGACGTCGAACTCGTAGATCGCTTCCATTCCCAGTTCGGCGAATGCCAGTACCTTGGACTTCTTGATCGCCTGGGCCACCAGGTAGGCAGCACCGCCGACAGCCATCAAGTAAACGGCTTTGTTGTCCTTGATCGCGTCGATGGCGGTAGGGCCACGCTCGGACTTGCCGATCATGCCCAGCAGGCCGGTTTGCTCAAGAATCTGGCGCGTGAACTTGTCCATCCGCGTAGCGGTAGTTGGGCCGGCAGGGCCAACCACTTCTTCGCGTACCGGATCAACCGGGCCCACGTAGTAGATGAAACGCCCCTTGAGGTCGACCGGCAGCTCTTCGCCACGGTTGAGCATTTCAACCATGCGTTTGTGTGCAGCGTCACGACCGGTGAGCATCTTGCCGTTGAGCAGGATGGTCTCGCCCGGCTTCCAGCTTTGCACGTCTTCCGGCGTCAGGGTGTCGAGGTTGACACGGCGGGCCGACGGGCCAGCTTCCCAGACGATTTCCGGGTAGGCATCCAGCGATGGCGCCTCAAGATCAGCCGGGCCGGAACCGTCGAGCACGAAGTGGGCGTGACGGGTTGCTGCGCAGTTGGGGATCATGCAAACCGGCAGGGACGCGGCATGGGTTGGGTAATCCATGATCTTGACGTCGAGCACGGTGGTAAGACCGCCCAGACCCTGGGCACCGATGCCCAGCTGGTTAACTTTCTCGAACAGCTCCAGGCGGATCTCTTCGATACGGTTTTGCGGACCACGGGCCTTGAGCTCGTGAATGTCGATGGATTCCATCAACACTTCCTTGGCCATCACTGCGGCCTTCTCGGCGGTACCGCCGATGCCGATGCCGAGCATACCCGGCGGGCACCAGCCAGCACCCATGGTCGGAACGGTCTTGAGCACCCAGTCGACGATCGAGTCGGACGGGTTGAGCATGGCCATTTTCGACTTGTTCTCGGAGCCGCCGCCTTTGGCTGCCACATCCACTTCTACGGTGTTACCCGGAACGATGGAGTAGTGGATGACCGCAGGGGTGTTGTCCTTGGTGTTCTTGCGAGCGCCTGCCGGGTCGGCAAGGATCGAGGCACGCAGGACGTTTTCCGGCAGGTTGTAGGCGCGACGCACGCCTTCGTTGATCATGTCGTCCAGGCTCATGGTGGCGCCATCCCAGCGCACATCCATACCAACGCGCACGAACACGGTGACAATACCGGTGTCCTGGCAGATCGGGCGGTGACCCGTGGCGCACATGCGCGAGTTGATCAGGATCTGCGCGATGGAGTCACGCGCAGCAGGCGACTCTTCACGCAGATAGGCCTCATGCATGGCCTGAATGAAGTCAACGGGGTGGTAATACGAAATGAACTGCAGGGCGTCGGCAACGCTCTGAATCAGGTCGTCTTGCTTGATCACGGTCATGCAGCGCGCTCCTCTTAAAGACGGGAACATTCAATAAGGTATTCCGACGCGGACAGGCCGAGGTGTCGAAACGACCTTTCACGGCGCGCCGACGGTCTGACTGGCGGCGCAAAAAGGCGCGGCAGTATAGCGCGCATCGGCCATTGGTTCACGTATCAGTGGTCTGACGAAGGTCGGTAACCGCCAGGCATCGTTTTTGCGTAACGCCTGTTTATGCATAAACTGACTGCCTTGAGGTCTGGGAGACCATTGATGCCTGAATTGCGGGTGGATGAGCAGCAGTGGACGGTGGCGCCGGGCAGCAATCTGCTCGATGCACTCAACACTGCAGGTTTTTCGGTGCCGTACAGTTGTCGCGCTGGTAGTTGCCATGCGTGCCTGGTGCGCTGCCTGCAAGGCCAGCCGCAGGACGCCCGGCCCGATGCCTTGAGTGCGGAGCAGCACCGCTTGGGTTGGCGCCTGTCCTGTCAATGTCGGGTTGAAGAGGATTTGCAGGTTGCCCTGTTCGATCCGCATCAAGATGGTATCGGCGCAACGCTGATAGCGCACGATTGGTTGAGCCCGACGGTGTTGCGCCTGCGTCTGCAAGCGGAGCGGGCGTTGCGCTACCGGGCAGGTCAGCACCTGGTGTTGTGGAGTGCCAACGGCGTAGCTCGGCCTTACTCATTGGCCAGCCTGCCCGATGAAGAGCGCTTTTTGGAGTTTCATCTGGATTGTCGTCAGCCCGGTGCGTTTTGTGACGCAGCGCGCCAACTACAGGTTGGGGACGCCTTGCGGTTAGGTGAGTTACGCGGCGGTGCGTTGCACTACGACCCGGACTGGCAGGAGCGTCCGCTCTGGCTGTTGGCTGCAGGGACCGGCTTGGCGCCGTTGTGGGGCATTTTGCGCGAAGCCCTGCGACAGGAACACCACGGGCCGATTCGTCTGGTGCACCTGGCCCATGATGGCGAGGAGCATTATCAAGCAAGCGCCTTGGCTGAGTTGGCCAACGACCACCCGCAACTGCAAGTGGAGTTGCTCACTGCGCAAGATGTGCCCCAGACGCTGGCATCGATACGTTTGCAATCACGCCAGACCATTGCCTTGGCCTGCGGTTCTCCCGCCAGCGTCGAGCAGTTTTCCCGACGACTGTTTTTGGCAGGGTTGCCGCGCAATCAGCTGTTTGCCGATATCTTTATCGGACATGCATAAAAAACCGCAGCACAGGCTGCGGTTTTTCTGTTACCAGGCAGAATCAGACCAGCGAATCACCAACATGCAGGATCTTCATGCCGTTGGTGCCACCAATGGTGTGGTAGCTGTCGCCTTTGGTCAGGATTACCCAGTCACCGGGCTCCACCAGACCACGCTTGAGCAGCTCATCGACCGCTGCCTGACTGACTTTCTCCGGTGCCAGGGCAGCTGGATCGAAAGCAATCGGGTAGACACCGCGGAACATCGAGGCGCGAGCCTGGGTGGCGCGGTGTGGCGACAGGGCGAAGATCGGCACCGAGGAACGCAGGCGCGACATGATCAGCGGGGTGTAGCCACTTTCGGTGAGGGCGATGATCGCCTTGACGCCGGGGAAGTGGTTGGCCGTGTACATGGCCGCCAGGGCGATGCTTTCGTCGCAGCGCTCGAAGCGGGTATGCAGACGGTGGCTGGACTTCTGGCTGGTCGGATGCTTTTCAGCACCCTGGCAGATGCGCGCCATGGCCTGGACCGCTTCGATCGGGTAGGCGCCAGCGGCACTTTCGGCCGAGAGCATCACCGCGTCGGTGTTGTCGAGCACGGCGTTCGCCACGTCGGACACTTCAGCACGGGTCGGCATCGGGTTCTGGATCATCGACTCCATCATCTGTGTCGCAACGATGACGGCTTTGTTGTTGCGCCGGGCGTGCTGGATGATTTTCTTCTGGATAGCGATCAGCTCGGCGTCGCCGATTTCCACACCCAGGTCACCACGCGCAACCATCACTGCGTCACTGGCAGCGATCAGGCCGTCGAGGGTTTCGTCGTCGGCGACCGCTTCGGCGCGTTCGATCTTGGCTACCAGCCAGGCGCTACCGCCAGACTCGTCACGCAGGCGACGGGCGTATTCCATGTCGCTGGCATCACGCGGGAAGGAAACGGCCAGGTAGTCCAGGTCCATTTCGGCTGCCAGCTTGATGTCGGCCTTGTCTTTTTCCGTCAGGGCCGGGGCGGTCAGGCCACCCCCTCTGCGGTTGATGCCTTTGTGGTCGGACAGCGGGCCACCGATCAGCACCGAGCAGTGCAGGGCATCGCTGGTGGCGGTTTCGACGCGCATAACCACGCGACCATCATCGAGCAGCAACTCGTCACCGACGCCGCAGTCTTTGACCAGGTCCGGGTAGTCGATACCGACGATATCCTGGGTACCGTCTGTCAGCGGGTGAGCGGTAGAGAACGTAAAGCGATCACCGACTTTCAGTTCGATGCGCTTGTTGGTGAATTTGGCGATACGAATCTTCGGACCTTGCAGGTCGCCGAGCAGTGCCACGTGGCGGCCCAGGCGTGCCGCAATCTCGCGAATCAGGCGAGCGCGAGCCTTGTGCTCATCGGGCGTGCCATGGGAGAAGTTCAGGCGAGCCACATCCAGACCGGCAAGGATCAGTTGTTCGATAACTTCCGGTGAGTTGCTGGCGGGGCCTAGGGTGGCGACGATTTTGGTACGGCGGATGGTCATGCACAGACTCCTATAGTGAAGCGCAGCGAAAGGCTACTCTGGAATTTCGCTGTAGTCATTGTTCCTTTGCACTACCTTGCCCGTTGGCAGGGGGGCGTTTGAACGGTGTTGTGGTGGGTGGCGCGATGGCGTAAGGGTATGCAACGAGGACAGCAACAGGCCTTGCTGCTACAGATTTTTCGTTAGAGGTCGATAAACTGTGCAATACAGGAGATTCCCCATGCGAGCCTTGATCGTTATTGCCTTGGCGACCAGTGTCGTCGGCTGCACCCGTTGGTCGATGGACCATCATCTGAACAACGCCTACCGTGCCTATGATCGCGGCAATTGCGAGCAGGTCATGCTTGAGTTGTCGCAAGTAGACCGGACCAGCCGCGCCCGCCCATTCATTCATCCAGAAGTGTCAATGCTGCGCGGCCAATGCCTGGAACGCCAGAAGCTGTATGTCGATGCCGCACAGACCTATCAGTACCTTATTGCCCGTTATCCGCAGAACGAATACGCCTATCGCGCCCGCGCCCGTTTGCAGACGCTGGAGCAACTGGGGCACTTTCGCAGCGCCGAGACCGCAACGGCCCGACCGCTGGCCACTACGCCTTGGCGTTAATACCAAAGTGCGCTGGGCGATTGTGACGCCAGGGTCAGGTTGCGCTAATCTTATGACTGAACCTTACACACATCAGTAGCACTAGCGCGGCCCTGCTAAAGGGTCTCCGACAGCGATTGCGATCATGTTCGACGAGCGCCGCATCGAGCGTCACCAGCTCCCCTATTTCCTCAAAGTCTTCAACCGTTTTACCGATCAGCCCATCGGCTATCTGGGTAACGTGTCCGAGGACGGCCTGATGCTGATCAGCCAGTTACCTATGCTGGTCGGTCCGGATTTCGAGTTGCAACTGAAAGTGATCGGCCGCAGCGGTGGGGTCCACTTGATCAACCTGACCGCCAGTTGTCTGTGGTGCCATGAAGACGAGACCCCCGGTCACTACGATTCCGGCTTCATGCTGCTGCAGGCGCCCGACGAATACGCCAAGCTGGTGCGCGCCCTGCGCAACTATTTCAGCTTCTACCCGTTAGGGGCTTCCGCCTGATGCTGGCCGTGGCAAGAGAGTAGCCCTAGACTCTGGTCGACCCTATGTTCAGGACGACCCTGTGAGCACCAGCATTTTCTGGCACGACTACGAAACCACCGGTATCAATCCGCGCAATGACCGGCCGCTGCAAGTGGCCGGTGTTCGCACCGATCTCGACCTCAACGAGATAGACGCGCCAATCAATTTCTACTGCCAGCCCAGTGACGACATTCTGCCGCATCCGGCGGCTTGTCTTGTGACCGGTATCACGCCTGCGCACCTGGCCAGTCGCGGTTTGAGCGAAGCCGAGTTCATGACACGTGTGCATGCCGAGCTTTCCCGCCCCGGCACGTGTAGTGCCGGCTATAACAGCTTGCGTTTCGATGACGAAGTGACGCGCTACAGCCTGTACCGCAATTTCTTTGATCCGTATGCCCGCGAATGGCAGGGCGGGAACAGCCGTTGGGACCTGATCGATGTGGTACGTGCCGCTTATGCGTTGCGACCCGATGGCATCGTCTGGCCCGAGCAAGAGGGGCGTGTCAGCTTGCGTCTGGAATTGCTCACCGCCGCCAATGGTATCGATCATGGCCAGGCTCACGAGGCACTGAGCGATGTGCGCGCTACCATTGCGCTGGCGCGGTTGATCCGAGAGAAACAACCAAAGCTGTATGACTGGTTGTTTCAATTGCGCAGTAAACAGAAAGTGTTGGACCAGATCCGCTTGCTGCAGCCGTTGGTACATATTTCCGGGCGTTTTTCTGCGGCACGTAATTACCTTGGAGTTGTCCTGCCGCTTGCCTGGCATCCGCGTAATCGCAATGCCTTGATTGTCTGTGACCTGGGCATGGACCCTCAGCCCTTGTTGGAGGAGGATGGCGAATCACTGCGCCAGCGTTTATACACGCGACGTGAAGATTTGGCGCAGGGACAATTACCGGTGCCGTTGAAGTTAGTACACATCAACCGATGTCCGGTTGTTGCGCCGCTCAATGTATTGCGAGAGCAAGATAAGCAACGCCTGGAACTGGATATGTCCTTATTCCAAGCGCGGGCATCCAGTCTGATAGCGGCTGAGGCGCGGTGGCAAGATAAGTTACAGAATCTTTATCGTGAGGAAGCATTTGCCCCGTGCGAAGATCCCGAGCAGCAACTGTATGACGGATTTATTGGTGACCGTGACAGGCGCCTGTGCGAGCAAGTGCGCAATGCCGAGCCAAAGCAGTTAGGGCAGGGGCACTGGATGTTTGATGATGAACGACTGCCGGAGTTGTTGTTTCGCTATCGGGCGCGCAATTTTATCGAGACCTTGAGCGATGAAGAATTGCAGCGCTGGCAGCTGTTCTGCAAGCAGCGTTTGAGCGACCCACAGTGGGGCGCACCGAATACGGTTGGGGATTTTGAACAGGCGTTAGAGGCCTGCTGGGGCAAGGCTGATGCAGCTCAGCGCGAGCTGCTCGGGCAGTGGCGGGCGCACGTCCAAACGCTGAAATTGCAGTTTGGGTTGTAAACATCGGGATGAAAAAAACGCCAGCTAGCTGGCGTTTTTTTATGTCAGTGCAAACGAGGTTGCAGCGACTGGCAATTAACCCAGCAAGGTCGCCCAGCCTTCAACCACATCGCCACCCCACTTGGCTTTCCACTCTTTCAGGGTTTTGTGGTTGCCGCCTTTGGTTTCGATGACTTCACCGTTGTGCGGGTTTTTGTATTGCTTGACCTTGCGCGCGCGCTTGGTACCGGTGGTTTTAACAGCGCCACGAGGTACTTTTACCGATTTTGCTTCTGGGTCGAGCAGCGCAATGATATCGCGCAGCGACTTCTGATACTCACCCATCAGAGTGCGCAGTTTGCCTTCGAACTCCAGCTCTTTCTTCAGCTTGTCGTCGTTCGACAGGTTTGCCAGACGCGCTTGCAGTTCTTTGATGGCTTCTTCTGTAGCGCGGTATTCGTTGATCAGGGACATTTGAGGATCCTTGGAAATAGGGAAATCAGGGAGACAGTGGTCCAATAATAGTCAGAGCGTACTGCCAAGTAAACATTTAACTTGGTAATAAATGCGCAGGTGCTTAAATCAATCCAATAATTTGTATTAAGAAAAATTTACAAACTAAGACTTGCAGATAACACTCAACTTGTCGCCACACCGTTCGGTGCGCTGCTTCCGCCAGCCTCGGGCGCTGCAGATAAAGGCGACGGGTTGGACACATTCTCTACTGCAGTTTTTCCGGGCAATCGTTAGAATGAGCGCCTTTGCGAAGTATCTGGAGCCCCTTTCATGCAAACCTACCGGCTGGTGATTGCTTGCCCCGACCGCGTTGGCATCGTCGCCAAAGTCAGTAATTTCCTGGCGTCCTATAACGGCTGGATCAACGAAGCGAGCCATCACTCCGATGAGCAGAGCGGTTGGTTTTTCATGCGTCATGAAATTCGCGCACAAACGCTGCCATTTGGTATCGAGGCGTTTCGCGAAGCGTTTGCACCTATTGCCGAAGAATTCTCGATGGTCTGGCGCATAACCGATACCGACCAGAAGAAGCGTGTGGTGTTGATGGCCAGCCGTGAGTCTCATTGCCTGGCGGACTTGCTGCACCGTTGGCATGCAAAGGAACTGGATTGCGATATTCCTTGCGTGATTTCCAACCATAACGACCTGCGCAGCATGGTCGAATGGCATGGAATTCCGTTTTTCCACGTCCCGGTAGACCCGCAGGACAAGCAACCTGCGTTTGCTGAAGTTTCGCGTCTGGTCAAGGAACACGCTGCGGATGTTGTGGTGCTGGCGCGTTACATGCAGATTCTGCCGCCGCAACTGTGCCAGGAGTATGCCCAGCAGGTGATCAACATTCACCACAGCTTCCTGCCATCCTTTGTCGGTGCCAAGCCTTATCACCAAGCCTCGTTGCGTGGTGTGAAACTGATTGGTGCTACTTGCCACTATGTAACCGAAGAGCTGGATGCCGGTCCGATCATCGAGCAAGACGTCGTACGCGTCAGCCACAGCGACAGCATCGAGGACATGGTCCGATTCGGTCGTGACGTCGAGAAGATGGTGCTGGCCCGCGGTTTGCGCTATCACCTGGAAGACCGCGTACTGGTTCACGGTAATAAAACGGTGGTTTTCAACTAACGCGTTCGATGGAGGTTGCAAGATGGCCGATCCGTTCGACAAGGCAACCTCCAAGGCCCCGCCAGTTCTCGGCGAGGGCTGTTCGAGCCGTTACGATCCAGAAGCCCTGGACAGTGAAGACGGCACCGATTTTCCCGGTGCCGCCGAACTCTGGGAGAAGCAATCGGCTAACGACGTGCCCGAGCCTGATTGAAGCGCCAGCGCGCCAGCAAGGGTCTGCCCAGCAGGCACAGGAATACCGGGCCACCGGCCAGCAAGTAGAAGTAATACGTCACCACCCGCCAGATCAGAATTGCAGCCGCCGCTGTAGATTTGCCTACCAGCGGGGTCAACAAGGCTGCCGAGGTCAGTTCTGCGGCACCGGCACCGCCTGGCAACAGGCTGAACTGGCCGGCGCTTAGCGAGAGCATCTGGACCAGAAAACTCAGCATCCATTGCAGGTCCACCCCAAGCCCGCGCAAGGCCAGATACAGCACGCTGTAACGCAATCCCCAGTGTACGCAGGTCAGGGCGAACACCAGTGCCAGCGTTCGCTTTGGCAGGCGCCAGGTGTCGGCCAACGCGCGAAAAAAGTGCAGTATCTTGCAGGTCCAGCGACGTCGACGCGAGGTTGATACCTTGAGTTTTCTTAGCAGGCGGCCGCTCAAGCGCAGCATTGGACGTCGGTATCCCAGAACCAGAACAACCCCAGCCAGTACCGCGACCATCAGTGCGGCGCTGCTGGCGAGCAGCCCCTCCAGGTTGCGACTGATGCTGTGAAATACGGAATACCCAGCGATTGCGAGCATGGCGCAGAGAAAAAAGACCAGGTCATTGATCTGGTCGGCGGCGAATACGGCGCCGCTACGCGCAGGCCTGATGCGATCCTGCGCCAATAGCGCCATCAAAGCCAGAGGACCGCCGCTGCCACCGGGGGTGGTACAGATGGCGAACTCGGTGGCCATGATTACTCCCAGGCTACGTATCCGCCCCAGTTTTTCGCCCTGACTCCCCAGGAGCAGACGCAAGCGCATGGCATTGATGATCCAGCACACGAGAATCATACCCAGCAGACCGAGCATCAGGCTCGGGGCGAAGCTGCGCAGGCGTATCAGTAGATCGCTACCGCCCAGCAAGGTTGGCACCAGCAGCGCCATGACCAGGGCCAGGAGCAACCAGAGCAGGCGGTTCACCTGGCCGGCCTGCTGGAGAGCCAGGCGGATTTGGTCAGCGGCGTGCGGCCCTGTCGCATCAAGTGCTGCAAGGTTTGCAGCCAGTAGTGGCGGGAGAAGCTGTGGCGCATATCCACCGGGTGCAAGCCCAGGCGTATCACCGGTGCCTGCTGCAAGTGCCAGGCGTGCAGGTCGCAGGCAACCTTGGATAGGCCGCGACGCCAGGCACTGCGCGCGCTCCACACTAGGCCAGGGGCCTTGATAGGGGTGAATGCTGGCAAGCGATACAAATAACGCGGGTCGCTGGTGTACTGCAAGGGCAGTCTGCGCAATGCCTGGCGGGTGCCTTCGCTCATTAGCCAGGCCGGCGCGACAAAGCCTGCCAGGGGCCAGTCGAATTGGCGGAACACGTCCATGCCGGCCTCCAGACGTTCGAGTGCCGCAGCCTGGTCCAGGCTGTAGAACTCACCTTCGTGTGTGTATATCCGCCGCATGAAATAGTCTCGCACCGAGCGGGGCGCTGGGCTGTCGTCAGCATGGTAGAAACCGTGCAGCACGAGCTCGTCGCCACGGCGCAGGCGCAGGTCTAGCACGCGTCGCAAGCGACTGGACCGTGCCAGCGGATCGCGCTGGTGGAAGTCAGGAACCACCAGCCATGTCATGGGGATATCGCCTAAGGCGTCCACGGCCTCCACGAACGGTTGGTAGTCCGGCCAGGTGTGTGGTGCTACGTCATGCAGCACCAGCAGCAGACTCTGCCCGCCTTGGTTTGCAGCGGGCTCAAGCATGGGTTCGTACCTGCAGCTCATGGCCCAGAACGGCGCGGTAGTGGGCCAGCAAGCCATTGACCACGCTGTCCCAGGCGTAGTGTTGCTCGACGTGGCGACGCGCCTGCTGGCCGAGCTGCACCGCACCCTCTTCGAAGACTTCACGTACTGCCTTGGCCATGGCCTGGCCATCGTTGGGCGTACACAACCGACCAAAACGGTCGTCGACAATCTCCCTGAATGCGCCTGCGGCCACCGCAATTACCGGGATTGCGCTGGCCATGGCTTCGAGTATGACCAGGCCGAAAGTTTCCTGGTCGCCAGCATGGACCAGGGCATCGGCACTGGCCAGCAAGCGACCGACTTCGTGGGCCGGACAGAAGTGGTCGATGACGCTGACGTTGGCTGGCACGTTGGAAGGCATGTGCGAGCCTACCAACAGCAAGTGGTAGTGCCTGCCGAGGCGTTTCATGCAATCCAGCAGTACAGGAAGGTTCTTTTCCCGCGAGCCACGGCCGGCAAACACCAATAAGTGGGTGTTGTCAGCGATGTGCAGTTGGCGGCGCAGATCGTCGTCGTGGTGCTCTGGATTGAAGGTGGCAAGGTCTACGCCCAGGCGCTGGACATGAACATTGCCCACGCCCAGGCCGCGAAGTTTGTTGGCCATTACCAGGCTGGGGGCCAAGACCCGGTCGAAGTTGCCATACAGCTTGCTGACATAGGCCTCGACATTGGGGGTGAACCAGTTGCCCATGCGGTTGCTGACCAACAGCGGCAGGTCCGAGTGGTAGAAGCCGATCACCGGTACGTCGAGCTGGCGCCGCGCATCCAGTGCGGCCCAGGCAGTGAGGTAAGGGTCACCGACTTCGATCAGGTCCGGTTGCAGGTCCTGGAGAATGTTGCGCCAGGGTGCCAGGCGCAGGGGAAAGCGGTAGCCGTTTCCGAACGGCAGTGCGGGGGCCGGGACCTGATAGATACCATTGGCATGTTGGGGGCTGGCACCGGGGATCAGTAGGCTGTGACGGACACCGGGGGTGTGGTCCAGGCGGCGATGTTTGGCATCAAGATAAGTACGCACCCCGCCACTGGCCGGGGCGTAGAACATGGTGATGTCAGCGATGTGCACGATCAGCATCCCTCCAAGATCGTCTCCAGGGTGTGTCATCGGGGGTTGCTGCCCGGTGACGTACCTAAAGGTGGACCTCTATGAAGGATAGTTTGTTCGATCGCGCTGCGAGGGGAGGGGCAGCGGCGTGCGCCGCTGCCCGAGGACATTCAGATGCGGAAACTGCCGACCAGATGTTTCAGGCGCGTGGCCTGTTGCTCGAGGTCGGCACAAGCGCGCAGGGTCGACTGCAGGTTTTCCACGCCTTCCTGGTTGAGCATGTTGATCTCGTTGATGTCCATGTTGATCGAATCGACCACGGCAGTTTGCTCTTCGGTAGCGGTAGCCACTGATTGGTTCATGCCGTCGATCTCGCCGATGCGCAGGGTGACGCTGCCCAGGCGCTCACCGGCCTGATTGGCGATTTCGACGCTGTCCTGGCTGTGGCGCTGGCTCTGGCCCATGGTGTCGACCGACTCGCGGGCTCCCACTTGCAGCTCCTCGATCATGTTCTGTACTTGTTGCGCAGACTCCTGGGTACGGTGGGCGAGGTTGCGCACCTCATCGGCGACCACGGCGAAACCTCGACCGGCTTCACCCGCCCGGGCAGCTTCGATTGCAGCGTTGAGTGCGAGCAGGTTGGTCTGCTGGGAGATGCTGGTGATCACTTCGAGGATCTGGCCGATATTCACGGTCTTGCTGTTGAGCGTCTCGATGTGCGAACTGGAGGTGCAGATCAAATCCGACAGGCGGTTCATCGCGGCAATACTGCGATCGACCACCTGCTGGCCCTCTTCGGCCAGATGACGCGCCGAACTTGCTTGCTGCGAGGCCTGGGCGGCGTTGTGGGCGATTTCCTGGGCAGCGGCGCCAAGCTGGTTGATTGCGGCAGCGACGCTGTTGGTCCGATTGGATTGCTCGTCGGAGTTGACCATCGAGGAGTTCGAGGCGCTGACCACGCGCAGCGCCACTTCGTTGACCTGTTCGGTGGCCGAAGACACTTCGCGGATCGAGGTATGAATACGCTCTACAAAGCGGTTGAAAGCAGTGCCGAGGATGCCGAATTCGTCCTGGCTGTGCAGGGTCAGGCGTTTGGTCAGATCACCTTCGCCTTCGGCGATGTCTTCCATGGCCCGGGTCATGGTATGCAATGGTTGCAACAACACCCGAATCAACAGGCCGAGCAGGCCGATGATGATGACCACTGCAACCAGCGTGGCGATCACCGCTGAAGTGCGGAATGTGCTGAGCATTGCGTAGGCTTTGTCTTTTTCGACGGACAGGCCGATGTACCAGTTGGCAGACGGCAGGCCTTTGACCGGGGCGAAGGTCAACAAGCGGGTCTGGCCGTTGATCTGCACCTCGCTGAGGTCCTTGGTCAGGCGTGGGGTATTCTGCGGGAACAGGTCTGAAAGCGACTTCATCACCAGGTTCTTGTCTGGGTGAACCAGAATCTTGCCTTGGTCGTTGACCAGGAAGGCATAGCCCATGCCGCCAAAGTTCAGCGAGTTGATGATTTCGGTGAGACCATCAAGTGCCAGGTCGCCGCCGACGACCCCGACGTTACGCGCGGCAGTGGCCACGACAGAAATAACCATTTTGCCGGTGCTGACATCAATATAGGGTTCAGTGAGGATTGGGCCATTGGCGGCCATGCCGTCTTTGTACCAGGGACGCACACGTGGATCGTAGCCATCCGGCATTTTGGTTTGAGGGCGAATGGTGAAGCCACCGTTGACGTCTCCCAGATAGACAGTCAGAAAGCTTGAAACCAGCGCTTGTTGGCCGAGCAAGGTGCCAACATTCTCTGCACCGGGAAACGCAGCAATGTTCTGTGCCACGTTTTGTACTAGCAAAATACGCCCATCGAACAGGTTCTTAATATTGGTTGAGGTGGTATCGCCCATCTCTGCCAGATAACGTTCCAGATCCTCTCGAATTGCATTGCGCTGTAGGTAATCGTTGTACAAAGTGAAGAGTGTGAAAGCGATCATGACGATCAAAGAAGCGGCCAGAAGGATCTTGTGGCTGAATCGGAGGTTTTTATTCATAACGAGTTTGTCCGCTAAGGTTTGTTATCCGGGTCGTTCGCACAAAGAACAGTTTGAAAGCAGTGCAGGTCCCCTTTCCTTGTCGGGCTTATCCTGTCTTTCTGATGGTCTATCGCTAATGAGATATCGGCCGATTCGAGCCAAAGCTTAAATAGAGGGTGAAAAAACATGCCTGACTTTTCGCAGTTCATTCTTGGTGCCGATCCGGCCGGTCAACCGGTAGCTCAAGCTATGCGTCTGGCCAACCGTCACGGCCTGGTTGCCGGCGCTACCGGCACAGGTAAGACGGTGACCTTGCAACATATGGCCGAGGCGTTCAGCGATGCTGGAGTCGCTGTGTTCGCCGCCGACGTCAAAGGTGACCTGTGTGGCTTGGGCGCCATCGGCAACCCCCAGGGCAAAGTGGCAGAGCGCATTGCCACAATGCCGTGGCTCGAGTATCGGGCGCAGGCATACCCCGTCAGCCTCTGGGATATTCATGGGCAGACTGGCCACCCCTTGCGTACCACCCTCAGTGAGATGGGGCCTTTGTTGCTGGGGAACCTGTTGGAACTGACCGACAGCCAGCAGGCAGCACTTTATGCAGCATTCAAGGTGGCTGATCGAGAAGGTCTGCTGCTGCTCGACATCAAGGACCTCAAGGCACTTCTTGCGCACCTCAAGGACAACCCGCAGTTGCTGGGTGATGACAGCGCGCTGATGACAACCGGTTCCAGTCAGGCACTGTTAAGGCGCTTGGCTACCCTGGAGCAACAAGGAGCCGAAGCCTTGTTTGGTGAGCCGGCGTTGCAATTGGAGGATCTGCTGCACCCCGATGCCGATGGTCGGGGGCGTATTCACTTGCTCGACGCCAGCCGGCTGGTTCACGAGGCGCCGAAGGTCTATGCGACATTCTTGTTATGGCTTCTGGCTGAGCTGTTCGAGCAGCTTCCTGAGCGCGGCGATGCCGACAAGCCTTTGCTGGCGCTGTTTTTCGACGAAGCGCACCTGCTCTTCAATGGCACGCCCAAGGCGTTGCAGGATCGCCTGGAGCAAGTGGTTCGCCTGATTCGCTCCAAAGGTGTGGGGGTGTACTTCGTCACTCAGTCGCCAAGTGATTTGCCAGACGATGTTCTGGCCCAGTTGGGTTTGCGGGTTCAGCACGGGCTGCGCGCTTTCACTGCCAAGGAGCAGAAGTCCTTGAAAGCCGTGGCTGAAGGCTTTCGTCCCAACCCTGATATCGACACCTTGAGTGTGTTGACTGAACTTGGGATCGGTGAGGCCTTGGTGGGTACTTTGCAGGAGAAGGGCACACCGGGCATGGTCCAGCGCGTCTTGATTGCCCCGCCACAATCGCGGATGGGGCCTTTGAGCGACTCTGAGCGCGCTGCACTGATCAAGGCCTCGCCGTTGGCCGGGCACTATGACAAGCCGGTGGATCGCGAATCAGCCTACGAAATGCTCACGGCTCGCAAAGGTAGTGCCGCGGTGCCCGAACAGGCGCCAGTTGCCGCCGAGGAGAGTTTTGCCGACAAGGCCGGAGAGTTTTTGCAGAGCGCGGCCGGACAAGCGATCAAGTCGGCGGTGCGCCAGGCAGCCAATCAGTTCGGGCGCCAGTTGGTGCGAGGCTTGATGGGGTCGTTACTAGGGGGCAGCAAGCGTCGCTAGCCTGTGCAACTTGTCGCTCATCTAGGCTGGGTGCATGGTTGACTGGGGAGGGAGTTTCACCGGGTTGCAAATACGAAAAAGGCGCCCAAGGCGCCTTTTTCAATGCAAGCTCGTTCAGACGATGTACTTGGTCGCCAACCAGAACAGGCCAGCCGACAGGGCCACGGTTGCAGGCAGGGTCAGGACCCAGGCCAGCAGGATGGTCTTGACGGTGCCACCTTGCAGGCCGCTTTTGTTTGCGACCATGGTACCGGCCACGCCCGAGGACAAGACATGAGTGGTCGATACCGGCAGGCTGAAAATGTTGGCCATGCCGATGGCGCAGGCAGCGGTGATTTGTGCCGACATGCCTTGGGCGTAAGTCATGCCCTGCTTGCCGATTTTCTCACCGATGGTCAGTACGACACGCTTCCAGCCAACCATGGTACCCAGGCCCAGGGCCAGGGCAACCGCGAGGATCACCCAGAACGGGGCGTACTCGGTAGTGGCCGTCAGGTCTTTGCGTAGCTTGTCCAGGTCAGCCTTTTCACGCGCTTGCAGGCCCGGCAGCTTGCCAACTTTCTTGGCCGTGTCGTCCAGGCAGAGGAGGTAACGACGTACTTCAACGCGTTTTTCCGGCGACAGCGAACGGTACTCGGTTACGCCTTTGAGCGAGTCGAGCAGGGCATTGATAGTTGGCTCGGTCTGCTGCGGGTTGCAACTGAACTGCTCCGGCAGATCGCCCGTCTGTGCCTTGCCCAGTGCCAGGAATTCACCCAGGGTAGCCTGGTTGCGCTGGTAGAACTGGTTAAGGTGCAGGGTAGCGTCGCGAGTACGCTCGATCTGGTAGGTAGTGCTGTTCAGGTCGAGAACGAACTGGGCTGGCACGATACCGATCAGTACCAGCATGATCAGGCCGATACCTTTCTGACCATCGTTGGAACCGTGCACGAAGCTCACGGCCATGGCGGAAATCACCAGGACCAGGCGGTTCCAGAAGGGGGGGTGCTTCTTGTCGTCGAGCTTGCGACGTTGTTCTGGCGTCTTGTGCATCTTCGACAGTGGACGCCACCATTTCAGCCCGAGCAGAACCAGCGCAGCCACGGCGAAACCGGCCAGGGGCGAGAGCACCAGGGACATGCCGATATCGATAGCCTTCTGCCAGTTGACCCCATCACCCAACGGGATGTCGCTGATCAGGGCGTTGGCCAGGCCAACGCCGAGGATCGAGCCAATCAGGGTGTGGGAGCTGGAAGCCGGAATACCGAAGTACCAGGTGCCCAGGTTCCAGGCAATGGCGGCGGCGAGCAAAGAGAAAACCATGGCCAATCCATGACCGGTGTTAACGTTGATCAGCAGCTCCACCGGCAACAGGTGGACGATGGCATAGGCCACCCCGACACCGCCGAGCAGCACACCAAGGAAGTTGAACACCCCAGAAAAGAACACCGCCAGGTGCGGGGGCATGGCTTTGGTATAAATGACTGTAGCTACCGCGTTAGCGGTGTCATGAAAGCCATTGATGAACTCGAAGGCGAGTACGAAGGTCAAAGCGAGCAGCAAGCTCACCAGTACCCAAGCATCAAGTCCGCTGAATAAATCGATCATGAAGGTTTTCTGACCCGGTCATAAGGGGGCGCGATTATGCCAGAAATCCCGGTTAATCGATGCACCCGCCGCTGACCGGTCTTGGCCGTTTTGGCGCTTTTCCAGACAACTATGTGGCGGAAAACCCCCGGTAAATGACCGCTAAATTCGGTAAAAATCGAGAAAATATAAGGGTTTACGTAATATTTTTGCTGGCATTAAAGATTCAAACGGTCGTATGAAATTTGTGAAATTCCATTTCCGCCTTCTGCACATGCTGTAATGGTCTGCCTTCAGGGACCGCCGTCAGACACCCGCAATCCGCCTGCTTGAAGCAGGCGGTAAGCGCGACAGCTGCTATGGCTCGTCAGGCTTGAGCTCTTTTTCGATCTTCTGCAGTTCCTGGGCAAACGCCTGGTCCAGAATACTTGCACGTTTGCGCCAAGGCTTGCGCTCTGGGTCGGGTTGTGCGGCGTAGGTGGTGACTTCCCCGCCATAAACTTCCTTGTAACGTTGCTCCTGGCGCTCAAGTTCCGCGCGCAGTTCGTCTTTCGTCACAGTGCTACCTGTTGGTTATGAATAAACTCTGGCGTTAACGCATGCGGGGCTTTGTTAAAGCACACCGTGCACACGGCTACGCAGCCAGAGCGTGATTACTGTCGCAGCAACAGTAGTTATGAATAGGCAAGTCTATGCATATAGCAGAGTTTTCAAACATCTGGACTTGCATCAAGGCCACACCTGATAGGCCATCAGGTCAGCGCAGAATGGAACCTGCAACTAGCTGTCGACCCAGGCGTGGAACTTGATTATAGCAAGCAAGTTCTATCGCCGTGTAACTCTGTTGTTTCAGTAGTGACAACAAAGACCGGCATTTGTTGCGGGTTTGTTAAATAGCTGTGTCATTTCGCTTAAAGGCTTGCTGCCAGCGAAAGTTCTTCAGCGCCTGTTAACAGACTGCCGTCACGACCAGGGGAAGGAAAAACGGCCTCGCTTCGTGGGCAAGGCCGTGCCTGGGACTTCTACGGTGGGTACCTGACCAGTCTCTCCAAGAAGCCACATGGTGGCGGTAGAAAGGTATAAGCAATTGAGGGTGGCGGTCAATTGCGATTATCGGTCGATGGTTCGATAATCGCACCACTGACCGTGTTGTCGAGATGAACCATGACAGAAGAAACCCCGCCCAAAGCGCCTGGATTGAACGATGAGGTACGCAGTTCGTTTGCGTCTCTAGCACCGCCCATCGTTGCCTCGCCGGCAAAGCGCATACAGGCGTTTACCGGCGATCCGGATTTCATGACCTCGCTGGCCCGTGGGCTGGCGGTGGTTCAGGCGTTCCAGGAGCGCAAGCGTCATTTGACCATCGCGCAGATCAGCCACCGCACAGAAATTCCACGTGCTGCGGTGCGCCGTTGCCTGCATACCTTGATCAAACTGGGCTACGCCACTACTGATGGACGTACCTATTCACTCCTGCCCAAAGTCTTGACCCTTGGTCACGCGTATCTGTCCTCCACACCATTGGCGGTGTCGGCCCAGCCGTATCTGGATCGAATGAGTGATCAATTGCACGAGGCCTGCAACATGGCCACGCTCGAAGGCGACGACATCCTTTATATAGCTCGCTCGGCTACGGTGCAGCGCTTGATTTCAGTGGACCTCTCGGTCGGGGGGCGTCTGCCGGCCTATTGCACGTCCATGGGCCGCATTCTCTTGGCGGCGCTGGATGACGCAACGCTGCATGAATACCTGGAGCATGCCGACCTGCAGGCCAAGACCAGTCGTACCATTCATGATCCGGCGGCGCTGCTTGAGTGTTTGCAGCAGGTCCGTCAGCAGGGCTGGTGTGTGGTTGACCAGGAGTTGGAGCAAGGCCTGCGTTCGATAGCCGTACCGGTCTACGATGCATCCGGGCAGGTGCTGGCGGCGCTGAACGTCAGTACCCATGCCGGTCGAGTCAGCCGTACCGAACTCGAGCAGCGCTTCTTGCCGATCATGATCGCCGCCAGTCGCGACTTGAGTACCCAGTTGTTTGCCTGACACCGCACGTTCCTGTTCGATAAACGCACAGTGTTGCGTTTACCGAATTGCGTCGCTTTCGGCCTGTTATTAATGTCCTTCGCACACCGATCGGTCTGTCCCGATCGGCTGTGGCGATCACGCGCGCACCCGCACATTTGCGCGCTTCTACTGGATAAAAATAATGAACAGTCCACAAGCTGCTGTCGGAAACTGCCTTGATGTGCAGTCTTTCATCAATACACAACCCCTGTCGCGCTACCAATGGCGCGTGGTGATTCTGTGCTTCCTTATTGTTTTTCTCGATGGACTGGATACCGCAGCCATGGGCTTTATTGCCCCGGCGCTGTCCCTGGATTGGGGTATCGACCGCGCCAGCCTGGGCCCGGTCATGAGCGCGGCGCTGATTGGTATGGTTTTCGGCGCGCTGGGCTCGGGCCCCCTGGCCGACCGCTTTGGGCGCAAGGGGGTGCTGGTGGGCGCAGTGGTGGTGTTCGGCGCTTTCAGCCTGGCATCGGCCTACAGCACCAATGTCGATCAATTGCTGGTGCTGCGGTTTCTCACCGGCCTGGGGCTTGGCGCCGGTATGCCCAACGCCACCACACTGCTTTCCGAATACACCCCGGAACGACACAAGTCGCTGTTGGTCACCAGTATGTTCTGTGGTTTCAACCTGGGCATGGCCGGCGGTGGATTCATTTCGGCCAAGCTGATTCCGGCATTCGGCTGGCATAGTTTGCTGCTGATCGGTGGCCTTCTACCGCTGTTGCTGGCCGTGGTCCTGGTGTTCTGGTTGCCAGAGTCTGCGCGCTTTCTGGTGGTGCGCAACCGTGGTACCGATAAGGTTCGCAAGACCCTGACGCCGATCGATCCGGCCATTGTCGGCCAGGCATCGAGTTTCAGCGTGCCGGAACAGAACTCGGTGAAAGCTCGCAATGTCCTTGCGGTGATTTTCTCCGGCACTTATAGCGCCGGCACCTTATTGTTGTGGCTGACGTATTTCATGGGCCTGGTGATTGTCTACCTGCTCACCAGTTGGTTGCCAACGCTAATGCGCGACAGTGGCGCGAGCATGGAGCAGGCAGCATTTATTGGTGCCTTGTTCCAGTTCGGCGGGGTGCTCAGCGCGGTAGTCGTGGGTTGGGCCATGGACCGCTTTAACCCGCACAAGGTTATCGGCACTTTCTATCTGCTTGCAGGGGTGTTTGCCTACGCGGTGGGGCAGAGCCTTGGCAACATCACCGTGTTGGCGACGCTGGTGTTGATCGCCGGTATGTGCGTCAACGGTGCGCAATCGGCAATGCCTTCGCTGGCCGCGCGTTTCTATCCGACCCAAGGCCGCGCCACGGGCGTGTCATGGATGCTTGGCATCGGTCGTTTCGGCGCCATTCTCGGTGCCTGGATGGGCGCGACCCTGCTGGGGTTGGGCTGGAATTTCGAACAGGTGCTCACCGCGCTGGTGATCCCGGCGGCACTCGCCACCCTGGCAGTGATTATCAAGGGCATGGTCAGCCACGCTGACGCAACTTGAGTGGCGGACTGCTGCTGCGAAATTGTTTAGCAGGGTAACAATTTGTTCGATAATCGAACAGTTAGTCGATTATCGGATTGTACCGGCTCCAGCCCCGTCTTAATCTGAAGTCCTACCGGCGCCGCGCCAGGCGCCTTGCACACCGACCTCGACTCAGCATATCCAGGAGTCTGCAATGGCTGAAATTCTCTCGCTCCACGACGCCGTGAAGCAATTCGTCCATGACGGTGACAGTGTCGCCCTCGAAGGCTTTACGCATTTGATTCCGACTGCCGCCGGGCATGAAATCATTCGTCAGGGCAAGAAAGATCTGACCCTGGTACGTATGACTCCTGACTTGATTTACGATCAACTGATCGGCGCCGGCTGTGCTCGCAAACTGATTTTCTCCTGGGGTGGCAACCCCGGTGTCGGCTCGTTGCACCGTTTGCGCGATGCCGTCGAAAAGCAATGGCCGCAGGCGATGGAAATCGAAGAGCACAGCCATGCCGACCTGGCCAACGCCTATGTTGCCGGTGCCTCGGGCCTGCCTTTTGCTGTGTTGCGCGCTTATGCCGGCTCCGATCTGCCCAAGGTCAACCCGCTGATTAAGAGCGTGACCTGCCCGTTTACCGGTGAAGTGCTTGCCGCCGTTCCTTCGGTTCGCCCGGATGTCACCGTGATTCACGCACAGAAGGCCGACCGCAAAGGCAACGTGCTGCTCTGGGGCATCCTTGGTGTACAGAAAGAGGCAGCACTGGCGGCCAAGCGTTGCATCGTCACTGTCGAAGAAATTGTCGATGACCTCAAGGCGCCGATGAACGCCTGTGTGCTGCCTACCTGGGCACTTTCGGCGGTCTGTCTGGTGCCTGGCGGTGCGCACCCATCCTACGCGCATGGCTATTACGAGCGAGACAATCGTTTCTACCAGGCCTGGGATCCGATTGCGCGCAATCGCGAGGTCTTCACCGCCTGGATCGACGAATACATTCGCGGCACCGCCGATTTCAATGAATTCAAGGCAAAACTGGCCAGCGCTTCGGAGGCTGCACAATGAGCTACTCCACCAATGAAATGATGACCGTCGCCGCAGCCCGTCGTCTGCGCAATGGTGCCGTGTGCTTCGTGGGCATTGGCCTGCCGTCCAAGGCTGCCAACCTGGCGCGGCTGACGTCTTCTCCGGATGTGGTACTGATCTATGAATCCGGTCCGATTGGCGCCAAACCCAGTGTCCTGCCGCTCTCGATTGGTGACGGTGAGTTGGCCGAAACTGCCGACACTGTGGTGCCGACCGGCGAAATCTTCCGTTACTGGTTGCAGGGTGGGCGTATCGATGTGGGCTTTCTGGGCGCAGCTCAAGTGGACCGCTTCGGCAACATCAATACCACGGTAGTCGGTGATTACCATCAGCCTAAGGTGCGCTTGCCAGGTGCCGGTGGCGCGCCGGAGATTGCCGGCTCCGCCAAACAGGTGCTGATCATCCTCAAGCAGTCCAACCGTGCCTTCGTCGACAAGCTCGACTTCATTACCTCGGTCGGCCACGGCGAAGGTGGCGATTCCCGCAAGCGTCTGGGGCTGCCGGGCGACGGGCCGGTGGGAATCATCACCGACCTGTGCATCATGGAGCCGGAAGCGGATACCCATGAGTTCGTCGTGACCGCGATCCACCCTGGCGTGACCCGTGAGCAAGTTATTGCAGCCACTGGCTGGGCTATTCGTTTTGCCGATAACGTCCAGATCACCGCCGAACCGACTGAAGTCGAGCTCAGCGCCTTGCGTGACCTGGAAGCGCGTACCGCGGCCGCTCATGGCCAAGCGCCAGGAGAAGCATGATGCGTGAAGTATTTATCTGCGACGCCATTCGCACCCCCATTGGCCGTTTCGGCGGCGCCCTCGCCGGTGTACGTGCCGATGACCTGGCAGCCGTACCGATCAAGGCATTGATCGAGCGCAACCCGCAGGTGCATTGGGATCAGGTCGACGAAGTGTTCCTCGGCTGCGCCAACCAGGCCGGTGAAGACAACCGCAACGTTGCGCGAATGGCGCTGTTACTGGCCGGCCTGCCGGACAGCGTACCCGGGGTCACCCTCAACCGTCTTTGCGCCTCGGGCATGGACGCGGTCGGCACGGCATTTCGTGCCATTGCCAGCGGCGAAATGGAGTTGGCGATTGCCGGTGGCGTCGAGTCGATGTCACGCGCTCCGTTTGTCATGGGGAAGGCCGACAGTGCTTACTCGCGCAACATGAAGCTGGAAGACACCACCATTGGCTGGCGTTTCATCAATCCGTTGATGAAGGCCCAGTATGGCGTCGATGCCATGCCTCAGACGGCTGACAACGTCGCCGATGATTACCAAGTGTCGCGTGCCGACCAGGACGCCTTCGCCTTGCGCAGCCAGCAGCGAACCGCTGCCGCCCAGGCCGCAGGCTACTTTGCCGAAGAAATCGTCGCTGTGCATATCGCCCACAAAAAGGGCGAAACGTTGGTTGAGCAGGACGAGCATCCTCGAGCCGACACGACCCTCGAGGCTCTGACCCGCCTCAAACCGGTCAACGGCCCAGACAAAACCGTCACTGCCGGCAACGCTTCGGGGGTCAACGACGGCGCCGCCGCGCTGTTGTTGGCCTCGGCTGACGCGGTGAAAAAGCACGGCCTGACCCCGCGTGCGCGGATATTGGGTATGGCCAGTGCGGGCGTCGCCCCGCGCGTGATGGGCATTGGTCCGGTGCCCGCGGTGCGCAAACTGACCGAGCGTCTCGGTGTGGCGGTCAGTGATTTCGATGTGATTGAGCTGAACGAAGCCTTCGCCAGCCAAGGCTTGGCCGTGCTGCGTGAACTGGGGCTGGCCGATGATGCGCCACAGGTCAATCCTAATGGCGGCGCGATTGCCCTGGGGCACCCGCTGGGTATGAGTGGCGCGCGTTTGATCCTCACGGCCATGCATCAGTTGGAGAAAAGCGGCGGACGCAAAGGCCTGGCGACTATGTGTGTAGGCGTGGGTCAGGGCTTGGCTTTGGCTATCGAGCGGGTGTAATTCAATCCTCCGTAAGGGCATCCTCCAAGCAGGGGCGCTCTGGCGGGGGATTGTTCGTGGAACGAGGTGTTACTGATTGTGTCTAGACTTCAGTAACCCTCCAAGAGTGAAATGCCATGACTTCTACCTATTACACGGGTGAAGAGCGCAGCAAGCGTATTTTCGCCATCGTCGGCGCCTCCTCGGGCAATTTGGTGGAATGGTTCGACTTTTATGTCTATGCCTTCTGCGCGATCTATTTTGCCCCGGCCTTTTTTCCTTCCGACGACCCAACCGTGCAGTTGCTCAACACCGCAGGGGTGTTTGCTGCCGGGTTTCTGATGCGCCCCATTGGTGGCTGGCTGTTCGGCAGGGTGGCTGACCGCCACGGCCGCAAGAATTCTATGATGATCTCGGTGCTGATGATGTGCGCCGGTTCCTTGGTCATTGCCTGTTTGCCGACCTACGCCTCGATTGGCGCCTGGGCACCGGCGCTGTTGTTGCTGGCGCGGCTGTTTCAAGGCCTGTCGGTAGGCGGTGAATATGGCACCACTGCCACTTACATGAGTGAAGTGGCCCTTCGCGGTCAGCGCGGCTTCTTTGCCTCGTTCCAATACGTGACCCTGATCGGCGGCCAGTTGCTGGCGGTGCTGGTGGTGGTCATCCTCCAACAGTTGCTCAGCGAGGATGAGCTGCGTGCCTGGGGCTGGCGGATTCCATTCGTGGTGGGCGCCGTCGCTGCGGTGATTTCGTTGTTCCTGCGTCGCTCGCTGGAAGAAACCAGCAGCGCCGAAACCCGAAACGACAAAGAGGCTGGCAGTATTTCCGGGTTGTTTCGCAACCATGCGGCAGCCTTTATCACCGTGCTCGGCTACACCGCTGGTGGTTCGTTGATTTTTTACACCTTCACCACCTACATGCAGAAGTACCTGGTGAACACCGCAGGCATGAGCGCCAAGACCGCGAGCTTCATCATGACCGGGGTGCTGTTCTTGTACATGTGTATGCAGCCGTTGTTCGGCATGCTCTCGGACCGCATAGGCCGGCGCAATTCGATGTTGCTGTTCGGCGCCTTGGGTACCTTGTTTACGGTACCGATCTTGATGGCCCTGAAGACGGTCACCAGTCCGTTGCTGGCGTTCGTATTGATCACCTTGGCGCTGTGCATCGTCAGTTTCTATACCTCGATCAGTGGGCTGGTCAAAGCCGAGATGTTCCCGCCGCAGGTGCGTGCCCTGGGCGTGGGCCTGGCTTACGCGGTGGCCAATGCGATGTTTGGCGGCTCCGCTGAATATGTGGCATTGGGGCTCAAGTCGATCGGGATGGAAAATACCTTTTACTGGTACGTTACCGTCATGATGGCCATTGCCTTTCTGTTCAGCCTGCGCCTGCCGAAGCAGGCCGCCTATCTGCACCACGACCATTGACCTGTTGAAGGACTTGTAGATGAACCCGCGACCGGGCAATCAGCTGTTCGATGCCTACTTCACCGCAACCGACATGCGTGAGGTGTTTTCCGATCAGGGACGAGTGCAGGGCATGCTCGACTTCGAAGCTGCCCTGGCCCGCGCCGAGGCGGCTGTAGGGGTGATTCCCCCGCAGGTGGTGGCACCGATCGAGGCTGCCTGTCAGGCCGGGCGCTATGATTTTGTCGCGTTGGCCGAGGCCATTGCTACGGCCGGTAACTCGGCAATTCCGTTGGTCAAGGCGCTGGGCAAGGTCATCGCCGCCGATGTCGCCGAAGCTGAACGCTATGTGCACCTGGGCGCCACCAGTCAGGATGCAATGGACAGCGGATTGGTCCTGCAACTGCGTCAGGCGCTGACGCTGATCGAGCGAGACCTGCTGCACCTCGGCGAATCCCTGGCGTTGCAGGCAGCGACGCATGCCGACACGCCCCTGGCCGGACGCACCTGGTTGCAACATGCAACGCCAGTCACCCTGGGCATGAAAATCGCCGGTTGGCTGGGGGCCTTGACCCGTCATCGTCAGCGCCTGCAGGAGCTCAAGCCTCGTTTGCTCACGGTGCAGTTCGGTGGTGCTTCCGGCACCTTGGCGGCGCTTGGCGACAAGGCTTTGCCGGTAGCCGAGGAACTGGCTCGTCAGCTGGGTCTGCAGCTACCGGAGCAGCCGTGGCACACCCAGCGCGATCGTCTGGTCGAGTTCGCCTCGGTGCTCGGCCTGATTGCCGGTAGCCTGGGCAAGATGGGGCGCGACATCAGCCTGCTGATGCAGACCGAAGCGGCCGAGGTGTTCGAACCGTCGGCGCCGGGCAAAGGTGGTTCCTCGACCATGCCGCATAAACGTAACCCGGTGGGGGCTGCGGTGCTCATTGGTGCTGCAACGCGGGTGCCGGGTCTGGTGTCCACACTCTTTGCCGCCATGCCACAGGAGCACGAACGCAGCCTGGGTTTGTGGCATGCCGAATGGGAAACCCTGCCGGACATCTGCTGCCTGGTCTCGGGGGCTTTGCGCCAGGCACAGATCATTGCCGATGGGTTGCAAGTCGATGCAGCGCGCATGCGCCAGAACCTCGACCTGACCCAGGGGCTGGTGCTGGCCGAGGCAGTCAGTATCGTGCTGGCGCAACGCCTGGGGCGCGATACCGCTCACCATTTGCTGGAAACCTGCTGCAAACGTGCAGTAGCTGAACAGCGCCACCTGCGCGCCGTGCTCGGCGACGATCCACAGGTGAGCGCAGAACTTGGTGCGGACGAACTTGATCGTCTGCTCGATCCGGCCCACTACCTCGGCCAGGCACGTGCCTGGGTCGAGCGAGCGTTGGCCGAACATCACCGTTTCAATGCTTGAAGGAGGCTGCAGTGGCACAGGTACAACTCGCCGATGGCGCACTACATTATCAACTCGACGGTCCCGAGGGCGCTCCGGTGTTGGTGCTATCCAACTCCCTGGGCACCGACCTGCATATGTGGGATACCCAGGTGCCGGCCTTTGCCGCGCATTTTCGCGTATTGCGCTACGACACCCGTGGTCATGGCGGCTCGCTGATAACCGAAGGACCCTATAGCATCGAGCAACTGGGCCAGGATGTACTGGCGTTGCTCGATGCCTTGAACATCGACCGTGCGCATTTCTGCGGCTTGTCCATGGGCGGTCTGATCGGACAATGGCTGGGGATCAATGCTGGCGAGCGCCTTGACCGCTTGATCGTCTGCAACACGGCGGCCAAGATCGGCTCGCCGGACACCTGGAATCCGCGCATCGAAATGGTCTTGCGCGACGGCAAGCAAGCCATGGTCGGCTTGCGTGATGCCTCTATCGAGCGCTGGTTCACGCCCGCCTATTCATCGAGCAATCCCGATCAGGCCAAGCGCATCACCGACATGCTCGCCGCCACCTCACCGCTAGGGTATGCGGCCAACTGCGGGGCGGTACGTGATGCCGACTTCCGTGATCAACTGGGTGAGATCCACGTACCGTTGCTGGTGATCTCCGGCAGCCATGATGCGGTCACACCGCCTGCGGGCGGGTTGTTCATCCAAGAGAACGTGCAGGGCGCCGAGTACGCCGAGTTCCATGCTGCGCACTTGTCCAATGTCGAAGTCGGCGAGCCGTTCAGCCGTCGGGTAATCGATTTTCTGCTGGCCCGCTGAGGAGCATTTGGTGGACGAAAAACAACGCTATGAAGAAGGCATGAAGGTGCGTCGTGCGGTGCTTGGCGACGCCCATGTCGATCGCAGCCTGAACAACCTGACGGACTTCAACGGCGAGTTCCAGGAAATGATCACTCGCCACGCCTGGGGGGATATCTGGACACGCCCGGGTCTGCCACGGCACACCCGCAGCCTGATCACCATTGCCATGCTGATCGGCATGAACCGCAATGATGAGCTCAAGCTGCACCTGCGCGCCGCCGCCAGCAATGGCGTTACCCGCGAGGAGATCAAGGAAGTGCTGATGCAGAGCGCAATCTACTGCGGTATTCCTGCGGCCAACGCGACGTTCCACCTGGCTGAGTCAGTGTGGGATGAACTGGGCGTCGAGTCGCGAGCCGAGTAACGCTCACACATCCCACCGGAGCGGGGCAAACCCGCTCCTACCGGCCAGGCATCAGCGCCACCGGCCCGGCATTGTTTTCGATGGCCTGTTTCAACTCCGGCCGCATTCCCAGCAGAAATGCCAGCTCGGCGACCACGAACAATGGCCCGACGATCAGGCCGCTGAGATCATCCACGAATGCCGGCTTGCGGCCTTCATAGTAGTGCCCGACAAACTGGATTATCCAGCCGAGGACAAACAATCCCAGCCCGGCACTCAACCAGACCAGGGTGCTTTGCAGCGCCAGCGCCTGACCAGCCCACAGGCACAAGCCCAGCAGCAACGCCATGATCAGACCGAACTGTTGATCCAGGCGCAGGTAGAACCAGGCTGTCAGCAAGGCCACCAGCAAGGCGGGCGACAGCCACATGCCCGCGATGTCCAGGCCAGGCCGCGACAGCAGCACTGTCACGGCGACCACGATCATCGGGATGCCGACGAAATGGGTGGCAATGTTGCGCGGGTCACGGTGGTAGGCAGCATACTGACTGAGGTATTCAACGAGGTTTTTCATTATTGTTCCTCCTGAAGGGTGACATGAGCATGCCCTGTACCTATTCCGGCTGTCTGTCGCCTAGCCGACAGAGTTGACCTTCGAGGCGTTATGAGCACCGATCCCACGTGGCACCAGTGCATGATCCAAGGCCACTGGTTCAAGCACCTGCCCTTATCCCTTCAGGATAGCCTGCTGCGGTCGGCCCGCCTGCGAGCGCTGGCGCCGGGGCAGGTGCTGTTCCAGCGCGGTGATGCACCGTGCGGGTTATACGCGGTGCTGTCTGGCAGCATGCGCGTGGGCGCGGTCAGCAGCGAGGGCAAGGAGGCCCTGTTGACCTTGGTGGAGGCACCGCAGTGGTTTGGGGAAATAAGCCTGTTCGACGGTCAGCCGCGCACCCATGATGCCCAGGCCGAAGGTGAGGTACGTCTGCTCTGGATACCGCAGGCGGCGCTGCTTTCATTGCTGGCGCTACAGCCTGGGTATTGGCGCGATTTTGCCTTGCTGATGAGCCAGAAGTTGCGCCTGGTGTTTGTCGCACTGGAGCAGCAAAGCCTGTTGGCCGCCGCACCACGCGTGGCCCTCCGGTTGCTGCAGATCGCCGCAGGTTACGGCGAAATGAATGACAGCCGGCGAGTATTGCAGCTGTCACAGGAGCAACTGGCGCTGATGCTGTCGCTGTCGCGCCAGACCACCAACCAGATCCTTAAGTCGTTGCAACAGGACGGGGCGCTGCGGCTGGGGTACGGCGAGATCGAAATTCTCGACCCCGCCCGTCTGCAGGCCTTGGCTAGTCCGGCTGGAACGGTGATTCGCTAAGAATGACCCCGGTTTCCTCGACGTACTTCTGCCACTGTTCCAGCAGCGCCTCGAGCTTGGCCGGTTGTGCCAGGGCCAGGTCGTCGATCTCTCCCGGGTCGTTGCTCAGGTCGTACAACTGCCAGGTGGCCGGGCCCACCGGACCAGGGATGTACACGGCTTTCCATTGACCTTGGCGGATCGCCCGGCGGCCGAACAGCTCCCAGCCGGTGACGGTGTGCTCATCGTGTACCTGTTCGGTTTCACCTGACAGGTAGCCGAGCCATGACTTGCCGCGCAGTGCAGCGACATCGCGTCCATGCCAACGCGTACCGGGATGACGAACGCCGGCGAGGTCGAGCAGGGTCGGCGTGACGTCCATCACCGTGCTGAACTGATGGCTGATTTGTCCCTGGCGTGACAGCGCCGGGTAGTGCACCAGCGCAGGAACGCGGATTCCACCTTCGCTGGTAAAGGCCTTGTACAAGCGCGAAGGAGCGGTCGCCGCCTGCGCCCATTGAGGGCCGTACCAGACATAGGAGTTGGCGCGGCCGATGTTCTCCAAGCTGTTGTCGTAATGCTGATCCAGATAGCTGGCCAGATGCGGACCGAATTTGGGGAAGGCTTCCAGCAGCGCGCCTTCGGCGCCGTTGTCGGACATGAACAACACCAGGGTGTTGTCCAACTGCCCCTGATTGCGCAGGTAATCCAGTACTCGGCCAATGTTCCAGTCCATGCGCTCGACCATCGCCGCGTAGACCTCCATGGACCGCGCCGAGCGTTGGCGTTGCTCATCGCTGAGCTTCTCCCAGTGATCGTCCACCGGGTGGGCGCGGGTGTCGGCCTTGATCAGACCGAGTTGACGTAGTTTATCCAGGCGTTCCTGACGCAGTACCGCAGGACCTGCATCGTAGCGGCCTTTGTAGCGGGCAACCACTTCGGCGGGCGCCTGCAATGGCCAGTGCGGAGCGGAGAAGGGCAGGTAGGCGAAGAAAGGTCGGCTCTGATCGCGTTCCTTGAGGTAGTGCAGCAATTTGTCGCCAAAGGCGTCGGAGGAATAGAAGTCTTCCGGCAATTGCTCGATGAAGGTCTGGTCCTCGATATACAGCGCCGGGGTGGATTTGAGCAGGCGCGGCGTTTGCTCATCGTAGGTGGGCTCGAAACCGTAGTGGTTGGCGGCACCCGGCAGCAGCGCGAAGGAACGCTCGAAACCGCGAGCATGGGGTGCCAGCTCGGCTTTGAGGCCCAGGTGCCACTTGCCACTCATCAGCGTCTGATAGCCCGCTTCGCGCAGCAGCTCCGGCAGGGCCACCACTCGATCATTGAGATAGCCCTCGTAACCCGGTTTGCCGATCAGCTCTGGGGTCAGGGCTTCGGCCATGGTGCCGATACCGGCAATATGGTGGTCGGTACCGGTAAGCAGCATCGAGCGGGTGGGCGAACAGGTTGGCGCTGTGTGGAAGTCGGTCAGGCGCAGGCCGGCAGTGGCCAGGGAGTCCAGATTCGGCGTGGCGATCTCGCCGCCGAAGGCGCCGAGGTCGGAGAATCCCAGATCATCGGCAACGATGACCAGAAAGTTGGGGCGTTGGCTCATGGTTGGTTCTCAATAGGCTAGGTAGGAAAGCGGCAGGTTGTGGATGTGTATGGGGGCGGGCGGCAAGTAACGGTCGTCGGCCGTCAGTTCATGCAGCAGCGCTTCGCGCAGACGATGAAATTCATAACTGGATCGTTGACGTGGGTGAGGCAGGTCGACGCTGTTGATGCGCTTGATGCGCCCCGGGCGTGGCTCCAGAACCACTACCCGGTCGGCCAGGAACAGCGCTTCTTCGACATCGTGGGTGACCAGCAAGGTGGTGACGCGGGAGCGTTCGCGGATCGCCAGCAGCTCTTCCTGCATCTGTTGTCGGGTCAGCGCATCAAGGGCGCCGAAAGGTTCATCGAGCAGCAGGATGCGCGGGTTGGCAACCAGGCCACGGGCGATAGCCACGCGTTGCGCCATCCCCCCGGAAAGTTGGTGCGGATAGGCCTGGCTGAAGTCCTGCAAGCCGACCAGGGCAATGTACTCAGCGATCCGTTGCTCGCGTTCAGGGCGCGTCAGGGAGTGATTGACCAGGCCCAGGGCAATGTTTTCGCGCACCGTCAGCCAAGGGAACAATCGATGCTCCTGAAACACGATGCCGCGCTCGCTGCCTATTCCATTTAGGGCCTGGCCGTCGATCAGGATCTGCCCCTGATAATCGTCGTCCAGGCCGATCAGCAGACGCAGCAGGGTGGACTTTCCGCAGCCGCTGGCGCCGACAATGGCCACGAACTCGCCGTCGGCGATCTGCAGGTTGAAATCTCGGATGGCCTCAAGCTCTCCACCTGCTACGGCGAAGTGTTTACCGACCTGATTGAAACTGACTAAAGCGTGGGCAATGGCATTCATGCTCGTCTCCAGCGCGTGGCGCGCGATTCGATGTATTGACCGAGAGCGCCTAACAGCGCGCCGGTGAGGCCGACCAGAAGCATGCCGGCCATGATCAGGTCCATGCGCAGCAGTTGCTGGGCGCCGATCATCAGGCTGCCGATACCGCCACCGGAGGGCATGAAGTACTCGGCACCGATGGTGCCCAGCCAGGCATAAATCAGGCCCACGCGCAGACCGGCGAAGATCCCCGGTGCCGCCCCCGGCAGCACCAGGCGCATCAGCCGTTGCGGCAAATTCAGATGCAGCACCCGCGCCGCTTCATCCAGTTGTGGTGAGCGGTTGGCAACGCTGCGCTGGGTGGCGATGAACAAGGGAAAGAACGCTGCCAGGCCGACAAATACCCATTTGGCCAGCTCTCCAAGACCGAACCAGGCGGTGAGCAATGGCACCCAGGCGAAGATCGCTATCTGCCGCAGGCCGGCAAGGCTGGGCCCGAGCAGGCGTTCGGCGCGGTGCGACAAACCCAACCACAGGCCCAGGGCAAAACCGAGGCCGCCACCGAGCACTAATCCCGCCAGGGCGCACCCGACACTTACCGCCAGGGCCGCCGTGAGGGTGCCGTCCACGACACCCTTCCAGGCCGTGCCCAGCACCTGCAGCGGTGCCACCAGAATATTACTGTCGACCCATTGCCACTGATTGGCCAACTGCCAGATGAGCAGGAGCGTCAGCGGTAGCAACAGGGCTTGCAGGCGTTCACTGCCCTGCAGAGGTTGGACCCGCAGTTCGGCGCCGGGTGGATGCGGCCAATACACCAGGCGGCGATCCAGCCAGCCGAGGCCACGGTCCATGACAAAACCGATCAGGCCGATAACCGCGATGCAGACAAAGACGATGTCGAGCATGAACAATTGCCGCGCCCACACCATCAAATAGCCGATGCCCTCGCTGGAGGCGAGTAGTTCAACGGCCAACAGCGAAGACCAGCCGGTGGCGAGTGCCAGGCGTACCCCGGCGAGAAAAGCCGGCAACGCTGCGGGCAGGATCAACCGGGTGATCAATAACCGGCGTGGAAGTTTGAGTACCGCAGCCGCTTCGCGCAGGCGTGGTTGCGCGTCACGCACGCCTACCAAGGTATGCAGGGTCACCGGCACGATGATCGCCTTGACCAGCACGACCAGCTTAAGCAACTCGCCAATGCCGAACAGCACCATGAACAACGGCACCCAGGCCAGCGTCGGGATCTGCGCCAGGGCATTGAACGTCGGCAGTATCAAGCGCTCGGCACGACGGCTGAAACCCAACCAGGCACCCAGCAGTGCTCCGCAGCTGACGCCTGCCAGCAAACCGATCAGCAGCCGCTGCAGGCTGATACTCAGATGCGCCCACAACTCACCGTGAGCCAGTTCCCGAGCGCTGTGCCAGACCAGGCTCGGAGCTGGCAAAATTTGCTCACTCATCCACAGGTTGCGACTGGCCAGCCACCACAGTGCAGCCAGACCCAACGGTAGATACCAGGCCTGCAGACGCGCCCAGTACACGGCGCCGAAAACACGCATACGTGTCGCCGGTGCAGGCAGGGATAGACTGGAAAGTGATGCTCGGGCCATGGGCGGATCTCCGTGGACTGGCTATGTTCATATTCCTTTCGGGTATATTTTTTAAAAAATAAATTCGAATAGGTGATAAGAGAACATTTAAAGCAGGCCAAAATGCGCAGGTCCAATGCCTTGAAGGCATATTTTTTTTGTCTGTCATGCATGGCCAAGGTAAGGCCCGGCAGTGCTTGTTTATGTTATTAAGTTATTAAAATGTAATTTATTAGTATTTATTTGATCTTTGCAGTTGTGCGTAGCGTGGACGCATCACTACAAGGAGTCGTCCGCCATGAACCTGTCGATTAGTCGTGTTTTCAGTTTGTTTGCCGCTCCCGCCCTGGCTGCGGTTGTGGGTTGGCTACCGCCACTGGCGCAGGCCGTTGAGGTCCGCGAAATACGCATTGCCGTACCCGATCTGAGTGCAGGTACCCAGCATTCAGGAGGTGGAGTTACCGATGTGTTGCGCACCCAGCAACTGCTGGAAAAAGCCTTCGCTGACGACGGCATCAAGATCCAGTGGAACTACTTCAAGGGAGCAGGGCCGGTCATCAACGAAGCCTTTGCCAATGGCCAGGTCGACTTCGCTTACCTGGGTGACCTGGCTGCGATCATCGGCAAGGCCAATGGCGTCGACACGCGCTTGCTGGCTTCTACTGGGCGCGGCATCAAGCACTACCTGGGCGTTTCACCGGGCAGTGGCATCAAGACCTTGCAGGACCTCAAGGGCAAGCGCGTGGCGATCTTCCGTGGTACCGCCAGCCAGTTGTCCTTCGATGCCGCCCTGGCTAGTCAGGGCCTGAGCGAAAAGGACTTGAAGATCATCAATCTTGATTTCAATGCATCGGTTGCCGCCTTGGCGGCCAGGCAAATAGACGCCACCTGGGGCCTGTCTGGCTTGACCGCGCTGCAGGAGCGCGGGCTTGCCGAGCTGCCGCTCAACACCAGGGACCTGGGTGGAGCGGGCAGCATCCAGGCCGTGCTGGTGGGTTCCGGTGCCTTCGTCGATGCTCACCCGCAACTGGTTCAGCGCCTGCTCGCGGCCCAGCAGCAGGCGGTGCAGTGGTTGAGCGATGAGAGCAACAAACAGGCCTATATTGAGCTGGTCTCGGGGCTGGCGAGCTATCCGCCGGTGATCCTGCAACGTGACTTGCAGGACGAAACGCTCGAATTCACCTTCCGCTCCAGCCTTGATCAACCCTTTCTCGACCAGCTTCAAGCCTCTGTCGATCTCGCCGCTGCCCAGCGCCTGATCCGCAAGCCATTCCAGGTGAGCCAGTGGCTGGCCCCCCAGGCTATCCGGCCAGTCCCTGTAGCGCAGGCTGCTGATCGAGGCTGATCAAGGTGTCGATCATTGCCCGCGCCGCTGGCGACAGGCGATAACCGCTGCGGCTGACAATGCCGCAGCGGGCATTGAGGCTGTCGAGGTTGGCCGGCAGGTTGCGCCAGTGCAGACGTACCAGGCGGCCTTGCTGGATGTCCTCGGCAAAGGCTTCCTCGGTGCCGATGCCGATGGCATCGCTGTCGAGCACTCGTCTCACCAGGGTCGGCAAGTGCTCGGTGAGCAATTGCGGGGTAAAGTCTGTCTTGCCGCTGAGGTTGGCCAGCAGCTTGCGCACTCCTGGCGGAATCAGCGTGGTGGCCAACGGGTAATCGAACATATCGTTGGTCGACACGCTGTCCTTGGCCAGCAATGGGTGCCCAGGGCGGCAGAAAAACAGGCCGCGACGGGCGCTCAATGGCAAGGTCTGGAAGTTCGGGTCAGCCTCGAACTGGCGGATATCGGCAATGAAAAATTCGATTTCCTCTCGATTCAGCGCGCGACTGAGTTTCTCCCAGTTGTCTACCTCAAGGCGGGTTTGTACTTTCGGGTGGGCCTGGAGAAACCGGGCCAATGCCTGAGGCACCAAGTTCACCGCCGGAGCCGGCCCGCAGCCGAAGTGCAACTCGCCAGCATCGAGTTTGGTCATCTGCAGCACTTCGCAACTCAATTGTGCAGCACCCTGGACCAGTCGCAAAGCGTGCTGCAGTACCACCTGGCCTTCGGGCGTGGGACGCAAGTCCTTGTTGCCGCGGTCAACCAGCACACAGCCAAACTCGTGTTCCAGGCCTTGGATGCTGCGGCTGAAGGCGGGTTGAGTGATGCCCATGGCATCGGCCGCGCGGACAAAACTGCGGTGTTCAGTAAGGGCGATGAAGTAACGCAGTTGGCGAAGATCCATATGCTTTCCCGGCATTCCAAAAATACGGCGAAGGTATTTGCCGCCACGAAGTCTCAGGTTTTAAATGCAAGCTCTTATTCCGTCAATGAAGCAATTGAATATCTGTTAGAGCTTATTTGCATATAGATAGCGCAAGTGTTTCGCCGGGATTTTTCCGAGAGCAGCCAGATGAGGGTCGTACCATGAGCAATGCCGCACACGCCGTAGCAGCCATCAACCCTGTGTTGGATATTCATCCGGTGGCCGGACGCATCGGCGTCGAGATTCGCGGGGTGCAGTTGAGCGCTGATCTTGAACCCGCGCTGATCGACGCGATTCAGGCCGCGTTGGTGGAACACAAGGTGATCTTCTTTCGCGCTCAGCATCATCTCGACGATCAGGGCCAGGAAGCCTTTGCCCATTTACTTGGCGAGCCGATTGCACACCCTACGGTGCCGGTACGTGAAGGCACGCGCTTTCTCCTGGAACTGGACAGCGAGCGCAGGGCCAATTCATGGCACACCGATGTAACCTTCGTCGATGCCTATCCCAAGGCGTCGATCCTGCGTTCGGTGGTCGCGCCGCAAGCAGGTGGCGACACGGTGTGGGCCAACACTGCTAGCGCTTATCAAGACCTTCCCGATGAACTCAAAGCCCTGGCCGATCAACTGTGGGCAGTGCACAGTAACGAATACGATTACGCAGCGGCCAAGCCGAATGTCACGCTTGAACAGCAGGAAAGCTATCGTCGTATTTTCACCTCAACCGTCTACGAAACCGAGCACCCGGTGGTGCGCGTACACCCAGTCAGCGGCGAAAGGCACTTGCTGCTTGGTCACTTCGTCAAACGCCTGAAAGGCTATTCGCAGTTTGATTCCACACACCTGTTCAACCTGCTGCAAAGCCATGTCACGCGCTTGGAGAACACCGTACGCTGGCGCTGGCAGGCGGGTGATGTGGCGATCTGGGATAACCGCGCTACCCAGCATTACGCGGTGGATGACTACGGCAACCAGAACCGTGTAGTGCGCCGGGTGACCTTGCAGGGCGATGTACCGGTGGGTGTCGCGGGGCAGCGTAGCCGCACCGTTCGCGGGGCGTAAGGATCGTCCGGCATACTTACCGCAGGTGCAGGGGGCAGCGGGAATAAAAAGGTTCTTCACTGAATCCTGTGGGGATGATCTTGGGGCTGGGCTGGGCTGGGCTGGGCTGGGATTTGAGTCTGCGAGCTTATCCATTCAATGCGGCGCCGCTGTTGGCCAATTGCGTAGTCAGTGACACATACGGCCAGGTGCTGATCCATTGGCATGGGCGGTTTGGAGTCACCTTTGCGCCCTTACGGCGCATTCCTTTTGTCTTGGCAAAAGGAATCAAAACCGTCTGTCCCTGCATCCGGCCCTGCGCTGTGCTCCGGGTCCCCTCGCTCCGGCATTGCTCCCGTCGGGACCGCACCGAAGGGCCGTCCTGGCCCTACGGTGCTCGCA
>NZ_JAZDCU010000021.1:0-87224 GCF_036324085.1 Pseudomonas auratipiscis | reverse complement strand
CGCTGGCCCTGCTCGCCATTGCCCAGCAGGGTGTAGACGGCGTGGGCGGTTTCCAGCAATTGGCTGGCCTGCTGCTCGTCAATGGTGTCGTGGTAGACACTTTCGCCGCCAGGCTGCAGTTGGTTGAGCCAGGTGAGCAGGTCGGCTTCGCTGCGTTGGCAGTGCGCTTGCAACTGTTGCGCCTCGACCGTGGTCTGCCTCAGGTACTGCAGCACGTCATCGAAGCGCACGTCTTCGCGCCAACTGCGCTTGTCGTGCCATTGCTCAAGGGCTTGCTGCCATTTCTGTTGATCAGGCAGATGTCCCCACTGGCCTTTGAAAGCCGATTGGGCGGCAGCGACGGTGCGGGCCGAGGCCAGGTCCACCATGCCTTCCTGGCCGAAAGACACCAGCTCATTGCCTCGCTCGACCTGATCAAAGGTTTCCAGCAGGGTGTACAGGTCGTCGATATAGGCCTGGCGCTGGATCGGATCTTTGATCCGTTCTGGTATGAAGGCTTCGGTATCGAAGCCGCACAGGTTCTGTACGGCGAGGGCGCTCTCCAGGTTGGCTTGGTGCAGGCGGGAAAACTGGTCTTGCTCCATGAGCCGACCTGCTAGGTTCATGCTCAGGTCATCGACCAGCGCCAGGGGATCATCCAGGGCGATGAACAGCGACGTGTCCTGTTCCGGGACCCGCCCGCGGACCAGCGCCTCTTCGAACGCAGGCTTGTAGGGCGCGCCTGTTTCGCGCTGTTGGGTCGGTAACAGGGTGCTGGTGAAGCTGGGTGCTTGTGCACCCTCGACAAGAATGTCGGCGACGCTGTCGCCCAGTTCGGTGATCCAGCCACCATGCTCGGCTTTGCCGTTGTAGCAAAAGGCGGGCAGATCGAGCTTGCGCATCCATTGCTGCTGGGCGCTGGCACTGCTGCGCAAGTGCTCGCACAGGCGCCAGGTGATCTGCACGGGTGAATAGGCGATGCGCAACTGGCTGTGGCGCGAGTAGAGCAGGTACGGATGGGTTTCACCGGGGTTGTTGCGGATGTCCTGATTCAGCTGGGCTTGGGTCCAGATGTGGCGAGTGAAGTGCTCGCCAGTGACCTGATACTCATGAAAGGTTTGCTCGACGCTGTCCCACACATACAACCAGCCGTCACGCAGTTGGCGCAGGGTGTAGCTGCGGGTTTTCAGCGTGGGCAGTTGCCCCTGCCAGTTCTGTGGCAGCGGGTTCGGTCCTTGGTTGCTGGCTTTGCTGTGTGGGGATTCATCCAGTGCATAGCGCACCGGAAAGATGCTCACCTGTGGCTGCCTGAACGCGCATTGGGCTACATCGAAGGGTGTGTTGGTAAATTCCTGGTTGCGCCTGGCGCGGTGCAGTTCGGCTTCAGTGGCGGGCTTGTACATCACACGTCCTTGTTCAAATTGAGGTTCCAGCAATCGTTATCCATCTGCTGGATACGCATCTCGGGGGCGAGCCTTGCAAAGGCGGGTGTTTGGCTCAGCCACTGCTGGTAGGGGGTGCTTGCGGCCACGGCAAACTCCGTACCCCAACGCAGGCTGTATTCAATCCAGATCGCCAGGCTGCGCTCGCTGATTAGTCCCCATGCTTGTGCGTCGTACAGGCGCTCTTCATACCACTGGCTAAGTTGGTCCTTGTTAATGCGCGCCAGATGCTCAGCTTGGCTCTGTGCAACCCTGCGATGCACACGCTCCACAAATCGCCAGCGTGCCGCCTGTGTAAGCGCAGCCAGCTGCGCCTCACCCAGTCCGGCGTATGACTCATGCCATTCAAGCGCCGGCGCTGTTCGGGAAAAGCTGCGCCATTCGAGCGGCCCGGTGCGCTCCCAGGCATGGGCAAACTCAGGTGTGAACCACGTTTCTATGGGGCCAAGCACCCCATCTAACGGCTTGTCCGAGTAGCTGCCCAACCAGTAGCGCGTGACCAGCGGGTCGGCGAAACGCAGCAGCCCTTTACCGCCATGTACATCGGTTGGCGCTATGAAGCGTCGCAAGTGATCGGCTACGCTACTTATCGGTGCCGGGCTATAGAAAAGGCTCGCGTCAGCGTGCCCCGCCTGGCGCTGCAACGTGCTGTCGATCAACGTCGATGAGCGTGGAAGCGACACCAGCAGTGGACCCAACTGATTCAGTTCCGCCCAGCGTGTGCTCAGGTACAGCGGATGGATCTCAAGCGGCTCGCCGAGTTGGTGCAAGTCAGCAATAGCATTGGCACGCAGCACACCGTCGATTAACAGGTAGTTGGCATGTGCAAGGGTGCTCACTGGGCGTTCTCCTGTGCAGCGCGATCACAGGATTCGCAGCGCGGCAGGTTTCGCAGCAGCGAGCGCTGTTGGGCCAGGGCATCCAGTGGCAGCAGCGCTGGCGTGGACAAACCGTCCAGCTCTCCAGGCAGCAGGGGCGCGGCGGCAGTCCCGATAGCAGGGGCACCACCGAGCTGAATCGGGCTGCTGCTGAAAATTCCGCCGGGCGATATGACCAGATGCTGGCCACCCACTTTCAAGGTGATGCCAACGCCTGCGTCGAGAATCAGTTGCGCACCCGCCTTGAGGTGGGCTTGTTGCCCGGCTTCAATCGCCAACGTTTGGCCGATACGGGCATGGCTGCTGTGGGCAACCTGCAGGTAGTCATTGGCCTTGAGCTCGACCTTGCGGTCGGCACCCACGGTTCGCTGGTCTTGCGCTTCGAGCACCGCAATGCTGTTGCCCTTGATGGTTTCCCGACGTTCGTTGCCCACCTCCAGGCGGCTGTCGTGCTCGATTCGTTGTTCCATATCGCGCTGGGCGCGCAGATAGATCTGCTCCTGACCGCTGCGGTCTTCAATCGACAGCTCATTGAAGCCACCACTGTTCGGTGAGCTGCGGCTGCGCAGCACGGTCCGGGTCTTGTTGGCAGGCAAGGGATAGGGCAGCGCCGTGACCTTGTTGGCCACACAGCCGGTAATCAGCGGGTGATCGGGGTTGCCCTCCAGAAAGGTCACCACCACTTCCATGCCGACACGCGGAATAGCCATTGCGCCAAAACCTTTACCGGCCCAGGCGGATGATACCCGCAGCCAGCAACTGCTCTTGTCGCTGTTCAGTTCGGCGCGGTCCCAATGGAACTCGACCTTCACCCGTCCATACTCATCGCAATGGATTTCCTCACCCTCCGGTCCGGTGACACGGGCGGTTTGACTGACCAGTACGGACGGACGTTGAACCCGCGCAGGTCGGTAGATGGCGTCCCAGGGAATGGCGCAGAAGCTGTTGCGGTAGCCTTGGGTGAAGCCGTCCGCGGCCTGGCTGTTACTGCTGATCGACTCTTCAAGCACCTGCGGTTGCTTGCCTTCATGCGTCACGCTGAGCAACAGCCACAGGTCGTTGTGCTGTTCGCGCGGGTGGTCGCTGAGGGTGAAAAAATGGCCGCTGCGTAACGTTGGCTGATCGCTTTCGCCCTCGGCCAAGTTGTAGTCATGACGATGACGTTCAAGGGCCTGACGGGCGAGTTGCTGGCCGCGCTTTTCCGTTTCGAGCAGCAGTGGATAGCGATAGTCTTCCAGCACTGGGTTGAACTCGGCGCTAGCGCAGCTTTGCAGCAAGCGACTGGGACGCTGCAGGTCGTAGTCGCGGCGCGTCACCGCGCTGGTGCGGGTTCTGACACGGTGGCAAAAGTGGCTGACCACCGGCTCGTCCGCGACCAGGCCGCTGCCCTGCTGATAAGGCGTGCTACCGAGCCTGGGAAAGTAGGTCTGGTCTTCGCTGAAGACCAATCGGTGGCCATCGACACTGTGCTGGTGATGCCAGGCGATGCCGTCTTCGCTGCATAGCCGCTGGATGAACGCGAAGTCGCTTTCGTCGTATTGCGTGCAATAGGCGCGCTTGGAGCTCTGAGTGATATTGAAGGTAAAAGCGTCGGCCTGGATGCCATGGTCCTTGAAGACCTGGGTGACAATCTGCGGCACATCCATGTCCTGGAAAATGCGTGCGTTGTAGCTGAACTGCAAGTAATGCAGCGCCGGCACCAGGGTCAGTTGATAGTGCGTCAGGCGCTTTCCCGATTCGCCCACCGCCACATCGTCGATGAACCCGTGAAGCCCTTCACCGCGCAAGCCGAAGCGCAGGAAGGCTGGCTGGTTGAGCAAACTTTCCAGTTCGATGTTGGGGTACTCGCTGACCAGTTCGATGCGCAGGGCGTAGAGGGTGCTGATGGCTTCGCTGCCCTTGAACGCCAGTACCTTGAAGTCGTTGCGCACCGAGGGGATGAGTAGTTCGAACTGCGCGGTATTGGCCGACGCGAACATGGGCTCGTCCTTAAGCTTGAGTAGGAAAAATGCGCTGCCCGGGCATGCATTGATGGGCGGGCGCAAACATCTTCGAACGCTAACAAGAACGAAAAAAAAATAATGTAGGACGCTTCCCAAAGTGAATTTGGGCTTTCTCTATATCCGCTATTTGCTAGCAAACCACTTAGGGCGCAATCCTATTCAACCCCAGGCTTTTTAGCGCGCCATGGGTTCGTTTTGAGATGCGGCGACGGCGGCCTGACGAAATGCATTGGGTGTCTGCCCACACAGTCGTCGAAAAAAACGTGAGAAGTACGTAGGGTCGCTAAAGCCCAGGCTGTCGGACAGCTGGCTGATGCTCATGTTGGTGTAGATCAGGTTGCGCCGCGCTTCGAGCAACAGGCGTTGATGGATGATTTGCAACGCCGTCTGACCGGCCAATTCACGGCACAGGGTGTTCAGATGGACGCTGGAAACACCCAGTCGATGTGCGAACAGTTCTACGGACAAATGTTCCTTGTAGTGCAGCTCTACCTGCTTGATAAACCCTGCGAGCAATTGTTGGTTACGCTCGTCCCTGTTGCTCGGCAATGTGCGTTGCTGGCTACGGCGACTGATCCACACCATCAGCGAGGTGACCAATGAATGCAGCAGCAGTTCGCGGGCTGGGGCGCTGCCTTCGTATTCCTGATGCAGCACGCTGATCAGGGTGTGCAACGCACTGCGGTCAGCCCCCAGTCGATAACAACCTGCCGACGCCAACACCGTGAGGGGCACACCCAGTTGCCCTTCCAACTGGGCCACCAGTGGCGCGCCGAGCGTCAGCACGTAGCCATCGATATCCGCGGAGAACTGAAAGCCGTGCACGGTCATTGGTGGTATCACCTGGATCGCAGCTTCACGCACAGTGCTGCGTCGCCCTTCTACTTCGATTAACGCTTGCCCACGCCGCACGTACAGCAACTGAAACAGGTCGGCATGCCGATGCGCCTTGATTTCCCAGTGGTGCAGGCTGCTGCGTTTAGGGATGGACTCGCAATGCAGCAGGTCGGGTGTAGGCCAGCCTTTGCTTTCGCCGTAGAGCTTGAACACGGGAATCCGCGGAAGAGAAGCGCTTGTCATTGGGCAACCTGGCCACTGAGGCGGTGCATTTATGGTGTGTCCGATAATCGAACTGTATTTGTAAAAGTGCAATTTGTTGAAGGAATAACACCTTTTTTTCCAGTTTTTGTCAGCAAAAATGCAGGGGCATACAACAACAATAGCTTCCAGGATGCTTACATCCAAGCGCCTGGAGCCCTCAAGCGAGACAAAAACAATGAGAACTCAGGTAGCCATTATTGGTGCCGGCCCTTCAGGCCTCCTGCTGGGTCAGCTGTTGCACAAAGCCGGAATCGACACTGTGATTGTCGAACGCCAGACGCCGGAATATGTACTCGGCCGTATTCGTGCCGGGGTGCTTGAGCAGGGCACTGTCGATCTGTTGCGTGAAGCCGGTGTGTCCGAACGCATGGACGCTGAAGGCCTGATACATGATGGGGTTGAATTGTTGGTAGGCGGCCAACGTATTCGCGTCGACCTCAAGGCGTTGACTGGCGGCAAGACGGTGATGGTCTACGGCCAGACCGAAGTTACCCGCGACCTGATGCACGCCCGCGCCGCCAGCGATGCGCCGATCGTTTACGCAGCCGAAAATGTACAGCCGCATGAAATGAAGGGTGAGCAGCCCTACATCACCTATGAAAAAGACGGCCAGACTCATCGTATCGACTGCGACTACATCGCAGGTTGCGATGGCTTTCATGGCATCGCGCGCAAGAGCATTCCCGAATCGGTACTGAGCCACTATGAGCGGGTCTATCCGTTCGGCTGGCTAGGACTGTTGTCCGATACACCACCGGTGAATCACGAGCTTATCTACGTCCATCATGATCGTGGCTTTGTCCTGTGCAGCCAGCGTTCGTTGACGCGCAGCCGCTACTACTTGCAAGTGCCATTGACCGACCACGTCGACGATTGGTCCGATGACCGTTTCTGGACCGAACTGAAGGCGCGTCTACCCAAGGATGTCGGTGATCGCTTGGTGACCGGGCCGGCACTGGAGAAGAGCATCGCGCCGCTGCGCAGCTATGTGGTCGAGCCAATGCAGTACGGCAAAATGTTCCTGCTGGGCGACGCTGCGCACATCGTCCCACCAACCGGTGCCAAGGGCTTGAACCTGGCTGCTTCGGATGTTTGCTACCTGTACCGGATCCTGGTCAAGGTCTACCGTGAAGGCCGTACCGATCTGCTCGAAAAATACTCCGAAATAGCCTTGCGCCGGGTATGGAAGGGAGAACGTTTCAGTTGGTTCATGACCAACCTGCTGCATGATTTTGGCGACCACAAGGACGCCTGGGATCACAAGATGCAACAGGCCGACCGTGAATACTTTTTCAATTCTCACGCCGGCCTAGTCAACATTGCCGAGAACTACGTGGGCCTGCCATTCGAAAACATCGAATAAGAAGAAGGAGAGGGCGTGATGGGTGTGTTCGACTGGAAGCACTGGGCAGTACTGTTGGTTGTGGTGGTGTTGGTATTTGGCAGCAAGCGTCTCAAGTCGCTGGGTAGCGATTTGGGCGAGTCGATCAAGGGCTTTCGCAACTCGGTGAATGCAGAGGATGAAGCGGCGCCTGCGGCGAAAATTGACAAGGTGTGAAACTTGCTGCGGCTTGGCAGGAACGGGGCGCACTCGGTCCTAACGCGCCGCTTCCAGAATATTCACCATGGCGGTATAGCCGCGCTCGCGCGCGTGGGCCAAGGGTGTTACACCAGCCTTGTCGGTGATGTTCACGTCGGCTCCGGCGGCTACCAACAGCTTGACGATCTCGACATGCCTGGGGCCGCCGTCGCTTAACACGATGGTTTCCATCAATGCCGTCCAGTGCAGGCGATTGACATGGTTTACGTCGACGCCAGCGGCTATCAAGGTGCGCACATTTTCGACGTGACCACGTTCGGCAGCCGGAATCAGTGCCGTGCCGCCATAGCGGTTGGTGCTCTTGAGGTCGGCACCGTGATCCAAGGTCAGGCGCAAGATCTGGTTGAATCCGCGCGCACCGGCATACAGGTAGGGGCTGTCGTCAATGTTGTCCTTGGCATTGACGTCGGCCCCGGCCTCGATCAGCACCTGGGCTGCCTCTATCCGGTTGCCTTGGGTAGCCAACAGCAGCGGCGTGCGCCCCTGCTTATCGCGCGCTTCACGGTTTGCGCCTTGGTTCAGCAGGCGGCGTACTTGATCGACCTGACCGCTCGCTGCGGCGTCGCGCAACTGGCTTTCAAGTACACCGCCTTCGGCACTGGCAGTCAGTGAGACCATCATGGCCAATAGAAATGCGAAAAAGACATTCAAGTGTTCCATGCACATTCGCTCGTCTGCGTGAGTTGTCCTGGGAAGGGGCTCATGATAGAAATGAGCCTTACTATTTAGAAGTTAAATGTTTTCATGAGTATCAGTGTAAAACCGAATAGGTCTTTGTTCGATCTTGATCTGCTTCGGGCCATCGTCGTGGTGGCCGACTGCGGCAGTTTTACAACCGCTGCTGCAAGGCTGCACTCCACCCAGTCGACCGTCAGCCAGAAGGTGCGACGCCTGGAAGACATGGTTGGCCATCGCCTCCTGGTGCGTGGCAATCGCGATGTGCTACCCACGGATGCGGGCCAGACCTTGCTGGGTTACGCCCGGCATATGCTGGCCTTGAATGACCAGATGCTCGAGGCCCTGGCGGGTGCCACAGTCGGTGTTACGGTGCGCCTGGGGGTGCCCGAGGACTTCGTGGGGGGGCGCACCACCAACGCCTTGTCGGCCTTCAATCGCAAATACCAGCAGGTCAAGCTGGAAGTCACCAGCGGCTTGTGCCGCGACCTGAGCCAGAGCTACGACAATGGCGAACTCGATCTGGTCCTGCTCAAGCAGCGGCGCAACAGCCGCGAAGGGGTGGCTTGTTGGCCAGAAGAATTGCAGTGGATCGACAGTGCCGGAACACCTTCGATCGACCTTGACCCGATCCCGCTGGTGACCTTTCCGCCACGCGGCCTGTACCGTGACGACATGATCAACGCTATCGAGAGCATGGGCCGACGCTGGCGTATTAGCTTCACCAGTTCGAGTTTGAGTGGTATCCAGGCTGCCGTGGCCGATGGCATGGGCATCAGCCTGCTCCCGCCTCGCGCTGCAACCGCTGACCACGCCGTGCTGGGCGAGCGGAACGGACTGCCGGTGATCGACAGCTACGAAATTGTCATTGTCCATCGACCCACGGCTGATCCGATGGTCAAGGAACTGGCAGGGGTGTTGGCAAGTTTGCTCGAGGCCCATGAGGTGTAATTATTCATCCGGTGCCTCTTGCGTCGCAGCTGCGCCTTGGCGTTCTGCCACTGCGCGCAATGTTCTCAGCGACACCATTGGTGCATCAATGACGAACTGGTTGGCCGGCCATGATGGTATGTCTCCGGCAGGCTCGGCCTCCAGCTGGTAGGTCACCTCGGTGAGTTGCTCCCCCTTGGGCACCATGGTCCACAGGCCTTTTAGCTGGCTGACGCGGATCAGCTGTGGTTGGCGTTCGACCTTGCCGGCTACGGCGCTCAGGTGCCGCAGCAAACTGCCATCGTCGCGGCGTTCGGTTTGCACACGAATCACCATGTCGCGCGGACTGGCCGGCCAGGGCAGTTCGGTGGTCAGGTAAACCCAGGTGCTGTCGCCTTCGACTTCGAGCAAACGCATGCTGGCGCAGCCATACAGCCATTTGCACGCGACCCGCAGGTTTTCTTGCAGGTCGCCGAGGGTGCGCGCACTGGCCTTGATCAGGGTTACTCCGCGAAAGCGCTGGTACTTCGACTCGGGCACCTCATCCAGGTAGACCTGAATGCCATCCTCGTCTTTGGCCAAGTGCCAGGCCTCGGCCTGTGCGACGCCGGCGAACAGGATGATCAACAGTAGGTACCTGGGACTCATCGGGCAGGCTCCATCGCTAACGTCAAGTCACCCAAGCATAGGCCGTGGAAGCGGGCTTGCCTGGCGATAGTAGGGTGTAAGAAGGTTAGGGGGAGGATGATCTTTGGGCTGGGCTGGGCTGGGCTGGGCTGGACTTGACTGGGTTTGAGGCTGCGGGCTTATCCATTTTATCCAGTGCCGCTGTTGGCCCCTTCCGCCCTTACGGCGGGTCCCTTTTGTCTTGGCAAAAGGAACCAAAACCGCTCGCTCCTACATACGGCCCTACGCTGCGCTTCGGGTCCCCTCGATACGGCACCTTCCGGGGCCACGCGGCCTACGACTTGCTTCGCCAAGTCTACGTCTCGCGTCTTCGGCTAACGCCGAAGGTGCTGCGCACTGACCCCTACAGGCACCTCCTCTCGGCCTTCTGAAGTCGCACTCTGCGGCGCCTGTGCTGACGTGCATGAAGATCAAGATCAAGATCAAGATCAAGAGCGAGACATTGATTTTGAAGATGTGCCAGTGCAGGCGCCCCCTGGACTCGGTGAAAAATCATAAAAAAACCCGCCTTGGCGGCGGGTTTTGTACCGGGAGTCTGGACTCAGCGCTGAGGGTTCAGTACCAGGTTCATGTGACGGTTTACATCTTTGTACAGCAGGTAGCGGAATGGACCAGGGCCGCCGGAGTAGCAAGCTTGCGGGCAGAAGGCGCGCAGCCACATGAAGTCGCCGGCTTCTACTTCGACCCAGTCCTGGTTCAGGCGGTACACCGCTTTACCTTCAAGGACATACAGGCCGTGTTCCATGACGTGGGTTTCGGCAAACGGAATCACACCGCCAGGCTGGAAGGTCACGATGTTCACGTGCATGTCGTGGCGCATGTCGGCCATGTCGACGAAGCGGGTGGTAACCCAGGCGCCGTCGGTGCCCGGCATCGGGATCGGCTCGATGTCTTTCTCGTTGGTGACGAAGGCTTCCGGCAGGGCCAGGCCTTCTACAACCTGGTAGTGCTTGCGGATCCAGTGGAACGTGACGTTCTTGCCGCTGTTGTTGCGCAGGCTCCAGTCGGCAGCCGGCGGAATGAAGGCATAGCCGCCTTCTTTCAGGGTGTACGGCTTGCCTTGCAGGGTGATGTCCATTTCGCCTTCGACGACGAACAGCACTGCTTCGGCATTCTTGTCCAGTTCAGGGCGCTCGCTGCCGCCTTCTGGCGCCAGTTCCACGATGTACTGCGAGAAGGTTTCCGAGAAGCCGGTCAGCGGGCGGGCGATGACCCACATGCGCATTTTGTCCCAGAACGGCAGGTGGCTGGTGACGATGTCACGCATTACGCCCTTGGGGATGACGGCATAGGCTTCGGTGAACATGGCACGGTCTGTGAGCAGCTCGGTTTGAGCTGGGTGCCCACCGTGAGGGGCGTAGTAAGAAGATTTAGACATGGACAGTCTCTACTTTGTTGTTGTGTCCCCGTGCCTGGCAGCACCGGCCGGCGCTGCGTGGGGATGCATTGACACGATATAGACAAGCTCCTCTCATGCACAAATTAAATGTTGAAATACCCGGTATTTGATTAGTGAATGTCGATCCCGCGGTCTCATTTGCCCAGGCGCCGCCGTGTCTGAGGTGGGTTATTTCAACGCGTTGGCCAGCCGAAGCATGGCCGTTTCGATCTCGTGGGCCGTCAACGAGGCATAGCCCAGAAGCCAACCCTGTTGCTTTTGCGCACCGGCATACAGGCGGCTCAGCCCTGGCAAGTGCAGGCCAGCCGAAGCTGCCTTGGCGATGGTCTGCGCCTCGCTCCAGCGATCGTTCAACAGGCAGGGTATCTGCAGCCCTCCGGGAGGATGCAGGGCACGGACGATGCCGGACAGATGGCTATCGATGGCCGTGAGCATGCTTGTCCTGCGCGCTGCGTAGAGTTTGCGCATGGCGCGCACATGGGCATTGTAATGTCCGTCTTCCATGAAGCGCGCCAGGGTCAGTTGCAGGATTTGCGGGGTATGCCCATCGATAATGCTCCGCGCATGGCTGAAGGGTTGGACCAATTCGCGTGGCAGTACCATGTAGCCCAGGCGCAGCCCTGGGTACAGGGTTTTGCTGAAAGTACCGATGTAGAGGGTGCGCTGGTAGCTGTCCAGGCCCTGGACGCAGGCTGTTGGCAGGCCGTCGTAGTGAAATTCGCTGTCGTAGTCATCCTCGATGATCCACTTGCCTTGGCTGGCGGCCCAGTTGATCAGCTCCAGCCTGCGCTCCAAAGACAGGGTTGCCCCCGTGGGGTACTGATGTGACGGGGTGACATAGACACAGTTCGCACCACTGCGATCGGCCCGCAGCAGTTCGGTACGGATGCCCTGGGTATCGACGTCAATCGGCACCACGCGAGCCTCGGCCGCTTCGAAGGCCTTGCGCGCACCAAAGTAACCTGGGTTTTCCATCAGGATCGGTTGACCGGCATCCACCAGTAGTTGTGCACACAGGTAAAGTGCCTGGCGGGTACTGCTCAGCACCAGGATCTGCTCGGGCGTCACTTTGGCGCCACGTTCCAGGTTCAAGTACACCGAAATCGCCTTGCGCAGCGGCTCGGCGCCTTGCGGGTCACCATGCAGCAATATGCGCGGGCGATAATCCTTCATCGCCTGACGCTGCAAGCGCTCCCAGACATCTACCGGGAAGGAGCGGGTTTCGGGAAGTCCGGTGGCGAAGGCCTTGATTGCTTGCTGATCGCTGACGCCTCCGCTGGCGTGGATCATACGACCGCGCAGGCTCAGCCCCTCAGCGGCAGCGGTCGCCTGTTGCGGGTGTTTTTGTTGCCGGATGCGTCTATGGGCAATGCCGCGCAACTCCATACCCAGGGTCTGTGATACATAGCTGCCAGAGCCTTTGCGTCGTTCGAGAAAACCGTCGCGCTGCAACTGGATGTAGGCATTTTCCACGGTGTCCCGGGCAAAGCCCAACGCCTGCGCCAACGCCCGTGTTGCCGGGAGTTTCAGTCCCGGTTCCAGCACACCCTGAAGAATCAGCTCGCGCAGGGCGCGCTGAATGCGCTGATGCAGGTCCAGCGCTTGAAGTTCGACATCGTTAAGGCGAATTTTGAGCGTGTCGAGTTCGAATGCTTTTGCCATGTGGTCTGCCGTTTGTCCTTAAACTGGCCCGAGTTGGCAGGCCAGTCTATGCGTGGACCCAGGCGCTCGCAACGGCCTTGTATGAAGGCTCTATCAACCGTGAACACATCTATCGAGGTAACTTGTGAAATACGCCATCGCACTACTGCTGAGTTTGTCCCCGCTCCTGGTCCAGGCGGTCGAAGTTGGCGAGCAGCTCAAGCCCTGGACGCTGCTCGACCAGTACGACCAGGCCTATAGCCTCAACGATCAGACCCGCACCTTGTTGGTGGCGAGCAACATGGACGGCGCCAAGTTGGTCAAGGCCGCTTTGGAAGACCGTCCCAAGGGCTATCTGGAAGCGCGTAATACAGTGTTCGTTGCCAATATCCAGCGTATGCCGGCGTTGATTTCCAAGCTCTTCGCCATTCCGGCCATGCGTGACTACAGCTACCGGGTGTTGCTGGATCGTGACGGCAGCGTAGCAACGCGCTATGCCCCTGCCGAAGATAAAGTACTGTGGCTGCAGTTGGACAAGGGGCAGGTGGTCAGCCAGCGTGAGTACACCAGCGCAGACGAATTGCGCCAGGCACTGGAAAAGCAGTGAGGGGCTCCCGGATCAGCGCTGCGATCTATCAATAGGCACCTGCAACGTCGACTTCACCCGTTCCAGCACGACAATGGTCCGAAACCACTTCACGTTCGGGTTGTCATGGAATAACCGCTGGGTCAGCGCCTGGTACTCGCTCATGCTTGCCACGGTGAGCACCAGCATGAAGTCGGCGTCGCCGGTCACGTAGTAGCACTGCTGGATCTCGGGTCCGGAGAAGGTCTGCTTCATCAGTTCCAGATCCGGCGACTGGGTACGTTCGGCATGCACCTCGACCATCAAGGTAATGACCTGGCCGATTCTTTCCGGGTCGATCACCGCCGCATTGGCCTGGATAACGCCACTGGCGTTCAATCGCTGAATCCGCCGTTGCACCGATGCGGTGGAAAGGTGAACTTGCTCAGCAAGTTGGCGCAGGGCCAGGCTGTTGTCTTGCTGCAGGGCATCGAGCAAGGCCAGGTCGAAGTCATCCAATGCAGGCTTCATGTGCAAAAAATTCTCATTGTTGGGGCGAAATAAGAGGGCACTTTTCAGTGCTTACGCAATAAATTATCACCGACTCAACGCCCCGAGAAGGACATCGCAATGCACCGGCCCGCCACCCCCAACGCCTCGCTTGGCGTACTGCTCAACGTACTCGCGTCGGTACTGTTTGCGCTGATGTACGCCTACACCCACCTGCTTGATCCCCTCGACGGTGAAGAAATCTATGGCTGGCGCATTCTGCTGACCGTGCCGTGCCTGACGCTGATGGTGCTTGCCAGTGGTCACTGGCACGAAGTCCGTCGGCTTTTCCAGCGGTTGTTCGAAGAACGCTGGTTCTGGGCTGTGCGCCTGATCTCGGCGGCGCTGCTTGGCGTTCAGTTGTGGTTGTTCATGTGGGCACCGATCAATGGCTATGGCCTCGATGTCTCGTTGGGCTACTTCCTCATGCCACTGACCATGGTGATCGTCGGCCGCCTGGCCTTCAATGACAGCATCAGCCGCCTGCAACTGCTGGCGTGTGGTTTGGCGGCGTTGGGCATCATCAACCAGATCGCAATTGCCAAGGCCATCAGTTGGCCGGTGTTGGCGGTGGCGCTGGGGTATCCGTTGTACTTCTGGCTGCGCCGGGTCAGTGACAGCAACAATATGGGCGGGCTGTGGTTCGACATGAGCCTGAGCTTGCCGGTCAGCCTGGGGCTGGTGCTCAAGGGCGGGGTAGTGCTGGCAGCTGCAGGCAGCGGCTCCTCGCTGCCATGGCTGGTGGTCGGGCTGGGCGCCATCAGTGCATCAGCCCTGGCCCTGCAAGCGCTGTCGGGGCCGCGGCTGAACTTGACGCTGTTTGGCCTGCTGATCTACGTTGAACCCATCCTTCTGGTGCTGGCGGCGATTATGCTCGGTGAAAGCATCGCTGCGGCGCAATGGCCCACCTACATTGCCATTTGGCTAGCCGTGCTGGTCCTTGTGGTGGAAGGCGGCCTGAGCCTGAGCAACAACCGTCGCGCTACTCGCCAAGCCGCTGTTCTCGCGAAGGTGGATAGCTGAAGTAGGCGCTGTAGCATTTGCTGAAATGCGAGACTGAAACAAAGCCGCAGGCAATCGCTACGTCCATCAGCGGCAGGTCGGAATACTGCAGCAAACGACGGCTCTTGGTAATGCGCAGTTCCATGTAGTAGCGGCTCGGGGAGGTGCCCAGCTGTGCCTGGAACAAACGATCGATCTGCCGTCGCGAGCGGCCGCTGTAACTGGCGAGTTGGTCGAGGCTAAGGGTTTCTTCAAGGTTGTTCTCCATCAGCTCGACGATGGTACGCAGCGGCGCACTCATGGATTTTTTCGAGCTGCTGTCGACACGGCGAAATCGTGCCCCGGAGAACGCCAGGATTTCCTCCACTCCCGCGGCCAGTGCATCGCCCTGTTGCAGCCGCAACAGGGCCAGCATCATCTCCAACGCGCCATTGGGGCTGGCCGCCGTCAGCCGATCACGATCCAGGACAAAGCTTGCCGGGGTAATCGTGCTTTGCGCGCTGCGCTCGGCCAGGCTTGCCCGCTGTTCGGGATGGATGGTGCAACTGTAGTCCGCCAGCACCCCGGCACGGCCGAGAAAATAGGCGCCGTTCCACAGGCCGCCCAACGCCAGGCCGTGGCTTGCCGCTTCGGCCAGCAGTCGATCCAGCAGCGGATACTTGAGGGGGGTGCGCAGCCCTCCGCAGACAATCAACATGTCCAGTTCATCCAGGGTGGCCCGTTCCAGGCCTGCGGCATAGATCTCCAACCCCAGGTCGCTGATGACGCGCTCACCGCCCAGAGACAATGGCGTGATCACAAAAAGGTTGTTCTGCAACAGGTTGGCGGTAACCAGCACATCCATGGCCACGGTAAAGCTGGCCATGGAGAAGTTTTCCAGTAACACAAAGCCGACGCGGTAAGCGGGCGAGGAGGCTGCTTGCGGGTGCTTGAGGTTCAGCATATTCGTTGTGCTGGTTTTACTGCTGAACTGGCGTGGGGTGGGCATTGAAGCTCCGCAGGCAAAAGAGGATGTCGAGGTTTGTCGAGTTTACTCAGAAGTTCATTGCCCGTGGCGAACGTGCGGGGGTATCCGAAAACAGAATGAACCCTGGCGGCTGCCGCAAACCTAACCTGCGTACCCTACTGGAGGCAACGCATGGAAAACGGTCATATCTGGATCACACTTGCAGTATTGCTCACCCTTGTCGAACTTTGGGCTATCAAGCGCATTATCGGGAGTAAAAGTCGGGCAGATCGGAAGATGCTGTGGATCGTGTTTATCGTTTTTGTGCCAGTGCTCGGTTTGATCGCCTGGGCTGTGGCAGGTCCAAAGTCGAGTGCCGGCGTACCTATTTCACGGGAAGGGTAGGTGCCCTACATAGCAAAAGTACCTGCCTGTGTGTAGGGTGCCGATATGGCCTCCGACCCACAGCGCAGAGTTGTGACATGTCTTCATCCCACCTTGACCCGCTACGACGGGAGATCGAACAACGCCAGATCGCCCCGGCCCCGGCGCCGTGGCAACTCAAGGCCAGGCTGAGCATCGCGGGTCTGCTAGAAATTGGCTTCGATGCAGACAGCGAACTGCTTCTGGTCGCTTCCAGCTCCGGGCGTAGCGTGATCGATTGTCAGAGCGGGGAAAAAGTCGCGCGCGATCGCACCGATAACCTTGGCAGTGACCGTCATCTGCAGACCCGTGGCATCGGCCCTCTGCAGGATCACGTAATCCGCATGGCAGGGATCAATGGGGGCGGCCTGCCGGTAGCCACTGCCGATGGCTGGATGGTCGAGGACATCACCCTGGCCTGGCCAGAACAGCACCTGTTGCTGGTCGAGCCTGGCTCGTGGTTGCACGGTGCGCGTTACCACCGCCCGGCGCTGTTTCACAAGCTTGGGGTAGAGCTTGAGGTGAGGGCGTTCGGTTTTTCCTATACCGGCTTGAGCCTGGTGATTGCCACTGCCGGGGAAGTGCTGGTGTACGGGCGCTGCGCGAAAACCTTGGCGTTCTGATATTGCCTGCCTTCTGTGACCGTCCAGGTCCTGTCTACACACCCATCGTCGCTTTTAAGTGAGAAATTTCCCACTCAATGGGAATCTTGTTTCACCCTTTGAGAAAACCCTGTGCACCATGTTCGCAAGGAGCACATATGAACTACAACAGCCCCACCGATCGTTTGCTGCAGATTCTTGTCGCCCTTGGCCAGGCTAGCGAAGCCGTGTCGGCCAAGGAACTGAGCCTGCAGCTGGAACAGCCCTTGAGCAGCACGTATCGGCATTTGAAAACCCTGCTGCGCTGGGGCTTGGCCGAAGACAATGGTCACGGCCGTTATCTGCCGGGGCCTGCCTGCCTGCAATTGGCAAACAAATTCGACCGCGAGGCGCTGCTGGTATCGCAGGCCATGCCCGAGCTCAAACGCTTGGCCGAACTGAGCCGCGAAAGTGTTGCGTTGATGGTGCCCAGCAACGGCCAGGCCATTTGTATCGAATTGATCGATAGCCCCCAGCCGCTGCGTTGCTGTTATCAGAAGGGGCTCGCGCAGCCGCTGCTGGTCGGCGCTTCGGCGCGGGTGCTGCTGGCCCATATGGCGCCAGAGCGAAGCGAGGCGATCCTTCATGAACACGGTGTTGATGCCGAAGGCTTCGAGCTCTATCGGCAAAGCTTTATCCCCATTCGCGACCAGGGCTTTGCCATAAGCCTTGGCGAAATCGACGACGGCATCTGGGGCGTCAGCGCGCCGGTGCTCGACAGCCGCAACCGCTTGTACGGCGCAATCAGCCTGATGGCCCCGGCCTTTCGTGCCCAGCACAACAGTGAGCGCCTGACCCGCTGGACCCGCGAAGTCGCCCTGCGCGTGGGTGCACGGCTGGACTGAATCAACCTGGAGTTTTTAAGCATGACCGCACATCTGCCCATGCCTGAGTGGCAAGGCCGTATTGACGCAGGCGAAGGTTCGTCTGCATTGCGCTGGCACCAGTGGGTGCGGCCTTACAGCAGCGCCCAAGCCCCTGGCACCGCATTGATAGGTCTGGCCTGCGATGAAGGTGTCACCCGCAACCAGGGTCGCAGCGGTGCCCGCCAAGGGCCACCGGCATTGCGCAAGGCGTTGGCCAACCTGGCTTGGCGCGGCCAGCGAGTGGTGTATGACAGCGGCGACATTGCCTGCACCGGTAGCGATCTGGAAGGCGCGCAGCAGGCCTATGCCCAGCGCGTCAATGAACTTCTCGACCACGGTCATTTGCCGTTGGGGTTAGGTGGTGGGCATGAAATCGCTTATGCCAGCTTTCTCGGCTTGGCCGAGCACCTGCGTAAGCACGAAGCCAGTCCACGGGTGGGTGTTCTCAATTTTGACGCCCACTTCGATTTGCGTCATGCCGAAAAAAGCAGCTCCGGCACGCCGTTCCGGCAGATCGCCGAGTACTGCGAGCAGGCGGGCATGGTGTTTGACTACTGCTGCCTGGGCGTGAGTGAGCTGAACAACACGCAAGCCCTGTTTGATCAGGCCGATCGCCTGAACGTGCGCTATCGCCTCGACCGGCAGATGCAACCTTGGAATGTCGCGGCGATCGAGGCGTTTGTCGACGCGTTCCTCGGCGGTATCGACCACCTCTATATGACCATTTGCCTGGATGTGCTGCCCGCCAGTCAGGCACCCGGCGTCAGTGCACCGTCGGCCCATGGTGTCGACCTGATGGTGGTCGAGCACCTGGTCAGGCATGCCAAGGCCAGCGGCAAGCTGCGCATGGCCGACATCGCTGAACTTAACCCCGGTCTTGACCAGGACCAGCGCACCGCGCGCATTGGCGCGAGGTTGTTGGCAAGCCTGGTCGACTAAGCCGTTCCCCATTCAACCCAGTATAAAAACAAGAGTATTACTCCATGCTGACCCTGCAACTCGATGCATTGACCACCGTTGCCCTGGCACTTGTGCTGCTGGCACTGGGGGCACAACTTAAAAAGCACAGCTACTGGCTGCGCCAGCTCTGCGTACCCGCGCCGGTAATCGGTGGTTTTGGTTTTGCTCTGGTGGTATGGCTGCTGCGTAACCAGCAGTGGTTGGACATCAAGCTGGATACGGCCATGCAAACCCCGTTGATGGTGGCGTTCTTCACCACCGTCGGCCTGGGTGGCAGCCTTGGCCTGCTACGCCAGGGCGGCAAGATTCTGTTCATTTATCTGGGTGCCTGCTGGGGCCTGGCGCTGCTGCAGAATCTGGTGGGTGTCGGCATGGCCAAGGCGCTGGGTATCGATCCGCTGCTGGGGATCATGGCCGGAGCAGTGTCACTGGAAGGCGGTTTCGGTGCGGCGGCAGCCTTTGGCCCGATTGCCGAGAGCCTTGGCACCACGGGTGCCACAACGGCAGCACTGGCTTCGGCGACCTTTGGCATGGTTGCTGGCGGTTTGCTGGGCAGCCCGGTGGCGCGTTATCTGATTGATCGCAAGAAGCTGGCGGTCAAAGCCGACCGGGTCGATACGCTGCAGGCGCTGGAAAAAGCCAACGAAACCCCGAGCGTAACCCTGGATGCGGCGGTACTGCTGCGCTTGCTGACCTGCATGCTGGTCATCATGGTACTGGGCTTCTGGATCGGCGATGCCTTGAAAGCGCACCTGGGCATTGTTTTGCCGGTGTACGTCGGCGCGATGTTTGTCGCCATCATCCTGCGTAATCTCAATGATCGCGCACGGATTATCGAGTTGCCGGACAACGCGGTCAGCACCGTAGGCGATATCAGCCTGGGCATGTTCTTGACCATGGCGATGATGAGCCTGAAGTTCTGGGAGTTGGAGCAGTTGGGCCTGCCGCTGCTGGTGATTCTGGTAGTGCAGGTGGTGATCATGGTGCTGCTGTGCATCTTCGTGTTGTTTCGCCTGTTCGGCGGCAACTACGATGCTGCCGTGCTGTGCGCGGGCTACATGGGGCATGGCCTGGGCGCCACGCCCAATGCGGTGGCCAACATGGGTGCCATTTGTGATCACTACAAGGTGTTCTCCTACAAGGCGTTTATCATCGTGCCCCTGTGTGGCGCGGTGTTGATCGATATCGTTGCCTTGCCGTTGATTACCTGGTTCATCAACGCGTTCAGTTGACATCCAATGACCCGTCAGGGGGCGGGCGGTGGTGCTCAAACCCATCCGCTCGACCACTGACGTGGCGAAAAACGCTTTTCTCCCTTTCGAGTTCCGTCAAGGGAGGGCACAATGCGTGTCCTTTTTTTGGCCGGCCTTGCCGGGGGCCTCGAAATGATCAAAACGCCGTATTACCTCATCGACAAAACCAAGCTGCTGCGCAACATGGAGAAGATCGCCTACGTGCGTGAAAACTCCGGTGCCAAGGCGCTGCTGGCCCTCAAGTGCTTCGCCACCTGGTCGGTATTCGACTTGATGCAGCAGTACATGGACGGTACCACCTCGTCTTCGCTCTACGAGCTCAAGCTGGGTCGCCAGAAGTTCGCCGGTGAGACGCACGCCTACAGCGTAGCCTGGGCCGACGACGAAATCGGCGAGATGGTCGAGAACTGCGACAAGATCATTTTCAACTCCATCGGTCAGTTGCAACGCTTCGCCGAGCAAACCGAAGGCACCGTGCGCGGCCTGCGCGTCAACCCGCAGGTAAGCAGCTCCGACTACTTGCTGGCTGACCCTGCGCGCCCATTCAGCCGCCTGGGTGAGTGGGATCCGGTAAAAGTCGAAGCAGTCATCGAACAGATCTCCGGCTTCATGTTCCACAACAACTGCGAGAACGGCGATTTCGGCCTGTTCGACCAGATGCTGTGCACCATCGAAGAGCGCTTCGGTCATCTGCTGCACAAGGTCGAGTGGGTCAGCCTGGGTGGCGGTATCCACTTCACGGGCGAAGACTACGCGCTGGACGCCTTCTGTGCGCGCCTGAAGTCCTTCTCCGAGAAGTACGGCGTGCAGGTCTACCTGGAACCAGGTGAGGCTGCCATCACCCAGAGCGCCTCGCTGGAAGTCACCGTCCTCGATACCCTCTACAACGGCAAGCACCTGGCCGTCGTCGACAGCTCCATCGAGGCGCACATGCTCGACCTGCTGATCTATCGCCTCAACGCCAAGCTGGCGCCGAGCGAAGGCGAACATACCTACATGGTGTGCGGCAAGTCCTGCCTGGCCGGGGATATCTTTGGCGAATATCAATTTGATCGTCCGCTGGCCATCGGCGATCGGCTGTCGTTTGTTGACGCAGCGGGTTACACCATGGTCAAGAAAAACTGGTTCAACGGCTTGAAGATGCCGTCCATCGTAGTGAAACAACTCGACGGTACTGTTGAGGTTGTTCGCGAATTCGGGTTCGAAGACTACTTGTCCAGCCTGTCGTAAGCTGGCAGTAAAGGAGAGAAAGAGAAATTGAAGAAGAACGTCCTTATCATTGGTGCAGGAGGTGTCGCCAAGGTGGTGGCCCACAAGTGCGCACAGCACAACGACGAACTCGGTCGTATTGCTATCGCGTCGCGCAACATCTCCAAATGCCAGGCCATCATCGACAGCGTCAACGCCAAGGGCAGCCTGAAACAGCCTGCTGAAATCAAGGCTTTCGCGCTGAACGCCCTGGATGTCGAAGCGACCAAGGCGCTGATCCGCGAAACCGAATCGCAGATCGTCATCAACGTCGGCTCTGCGTTCCTCAACATGTCGGTGCTGCGTGCCTGCATCGATACCGGCGTGGCCTACCTGGACACCGCGATCCATGAAGAACCGGGCAAAATCTGCGAAACCCCGCCCTGGTACGGCAACTACGAGTGGAAACACCTCGAGGAATGCCAGCAGAAGAACATCACCGCCATTCTTGGTGTAGGTTTCGACCCAGGTGTGGTCAACGCCTATGCAGCACTGGCGCAGCAACAGTATTTCGACCGCATTGATTCCATCGATATTCTCGACGTCAATGCCGGTTCCCATGGCAAGTACTTCGCCACCAACTTCGACCCGGAAATCAACTTCCGCGAGTTCACAGGACAGGTGTGGAGCTGGCAGAACAGCCAGTGGACCAGCAACACCATGTTCGAAGTCAAGCGTACCGATGATCTGCCGGTAGTAGGTTCACAGAACCTGTACCTGACCGGCCACGATGAAGTGCACTCGCTGTCGAAAAACCTCGACGTGCCCAACGTGCGTTTCTGGATGAGCTTTGGCGAGCACTACATCAATGTGTTCACCGTGCTCAAGAACCTGGGCCTGCTCTCCGAGCAACCGGTCAAGACTGCAGAAGGCCTGGAAGTGGTACCACTGAAAGTGGTCAAGGCCGTGCTGCCTGATCCGTCTTCGCTGGCACCGGGTTACACCGGCAAAACCTGCATTGGTGACCTGGTCAAGGGCACCAAGGACGGCCAGCCACGTGAGATCTTCATCTACAACGTGGCAGACCACGAAGAAGCTTACGTCGAGACCGACAGCCAGGGTATTTCCTATACCGCAGGTGTGCCACCCGTGGCTGCAGCCTTGCTGGTCGCCCGTGGAGAGTGGGACGTGCAGCGCATGGCCAACGTCGAGGAACTGCCGGCTGAGCCGTTCCTCAAGGCGCTGGACGAGATGGGCCTGCCAACTCGCATCAAAGACGAGAATGGCGACCGCCCCTGGAACTGAGTGATCAGTTCGCCGCTGTAACTGAACGGGATTGGCCCATTGAGGGTGCCAATCCCGTTTTTCGTTGTGCTCGACCTGTGGCTACAGGTGGCGGATTGCACCCATTGTCACCAGCGCGGCGAGCCCCAACAGACAAACCATTGCAATGGCGTAGGCAACGGTTCGCCAAGGCTGCCAGCGTGCCAGATAGGTCACGGTATGCATCACCCGGGCACCGGTGAACAGGACCATTAATCCGCTGGTGAGCAAAGCCGGTGGATTGAACACCAGGCACAGCCCTCCCAGGACGAAAAACAGTGGGATATTCTCCAGGTCGTTGGCCCAGGCCTGCGCCGCTCGCCTGACCTGCGGCAACTCCTCCGGGCTTGGCTGGCGCCCAACCAAGCCTGCATCCTCACCGTTCTTGAAGGTCATGCGGCTAATGCGGTAGAAGCCCTGGTAGCAGGAAATCGCCAGCATTTTCATAAAGAGTACGACTACACACAACGCAAAGACGGCCAAAATATCGTGCATGCTCATTCCATTGAAAGCGGGGGAGCGTGATCATCGCCCAATCCGCAATCGTGCGTATAGCCTGCGCCTGAGCTTCAGTCGTGATGAATATCCCGGTCCTTGGTTTCCGGTAGAAAGAAAATACCCAGGATGGCGGTCATCACCGCGATCACGATCGGGTACCACAGCCCGTAATAGATATCACCCGTGGCCGCGACCATGGCGAACGCTACCGTGGGCAGGAAGCCGCCGAACCAGCCGTTGCCAATGTGATAAGGCAGTGACATCGAGGTGTAGCGGATGCGCGTCGGGAACAGCTCCACCAGCCAGGCGGCAATCGGTCCGTAAACCATGGTCACGTAGATCACCAGGATGGTCAGCAGCAACAACACCATCGGGTAGTTGGTTTTGGCGGGGTCGGCTTTTTCCGGGTAGCCCGCGTCCTTGAGTGCAGTCCCGAGGCTGGCGACGAACGCGTCGTTCTGGACCTTGAAGTCGGCGGCCGGCATGCCGGTTCCTTCAAAGCTCTGCAGCACGTTCTCGCCGATGCGAATTTGCGCGACAGTGCCGGGTTCAGCCTTGACGTTGTCGTAGGGAATGGCACGCTTGGCTAACACACTCTTGGCCAGGTCGCAGGAGCTGGTGAATTTTGCCTTGCCCACCGGATCGAACTGGAACGAACACTGGTTGGGATCGGCAATCACCGTTACCGGGTTTCGCTCTTGGGCGAGGAACACGTCTGGATTACCGTATTCGGTCAATGCCTTGAAGATCGGAAAGTACGTTAGCGCGGCAATGATGCAGCCCGCCATGATGATGCCCTTGCGTCCGATGCGGTCAGACAGGCTGCCGAACAGAATGAAGAACGGTGTACCGATCAGCAGTGAGCCTGCAATCAGCAGGTTGGCGGTTTGTGGGTCGATCTTCAGCGTCTGCAACAGAAAAAACAGTGCGTAGAACTGCCCGGTGTACCAGACCACAGCCTGGCCGGCGGTGCCGCCAAGCAGCGCCATGATCACCACCTTGAGATTGTCCCAGCGCGCAAAAGACTCGGTCAGCGGCGCCTTGGAGGCTTTGCCCTCGGCTTTCATCTTCAGAAATACGGGTGACTCGCTCAGTTGCAGGCGGATGTACACCGAAACGATCAGCAGCAGAATCGACAGCAAGAACGGAATTCGCCAGCCCCAGGCCTCGAAGGCTTCAGTGCCAAGAACGGTACGGCAGGCGAGGATAACCAACAGCGACAGAAACAGCCCCAGGGTCGCAGTGGTTTGAATCCAGGAGGTGAAGTAGCCACGTTTACCTTGTGGGGCATGCTCGGCTACATAGGTTGCCGCGCCACCGTATTCGCCGCCCAGGGCCAAGCCTTGCAGGAGGCGCAGGGTAATCAGAATGATCGGTGCTGCTACACCGATGGTGGCATAGCTGGGTAGCAAGCCCACGATTGCGGTCGACACGCCCATGATCACGATGGTGATCAGGAACGTGTACTTGCGCCCGATCATGTCGCCGAGCCGCCCGAACACGATGGCGCCAAAGGGGCGCACGGCAAAACCTGCGGCAAAAGCGAGAAGGGCGAAGATGAATGAGGTGGTCTCGTTGACCCCGGCAAAGAAGTGCTTGGCGATAATCGCTGCCAGGGAGCCGTAGAGGTAAAAGTCGTACCATTCGAACACTGTGCCCAAGGACGAAGCGAAAATGACTTTTCGCTCCTCCTTGGAAATTGCACGGTGAGGTGTGCTGCCTGTGGAGCCTTCGACTGATGCCATGAGTGTTCTCCGCCTTGTTTTTATAGGCCGGAGCACCCACTGACATTTACCGCACCCTGGCCTGGGGGTTTGCGGTCTTGCATCGCTGCAAGGTTTCTTCAAGCATAATCATCTTTTTTCGGATATCCAGCGTGGCCGCGATGCGCCGTGGCGCTTAGAAGCTGTAGTCCACGGTGGCGAAGTACGACCGAGGCTCGCCCATGATCCATTGTTCGCCACTGTGCGCCGTGGCGGCATAGCGACGGTCCAGCAGGTTGTTCAACTGCAGTCCCAGGCGCACATCGGCAAGCACCTGCCAGCCAAGGTTGGCATCAACCACGGTGAAGCCAGGAACGGTCTGGGTATTGGCGGTGTTGGCGTAGCGTTGGTCGACATAACGCAGGCCCATGCCGAGGTCCACGCCGTGCTCCAGGCCTTTGCTGACCCATAGATTGGCGGTGCGCCGTGGCACATTGCTTGGTCGATTTCCCGCGCGCGAAACCGTTTGGCCGTTGACCACCTGATCGAAGTCGTCGTACTTGGCTCGCACGACCGAGGCGTTGGCAGAAACTTGCCATTGGTTGGCCAGGGCCAGTTCCAGGGTCGCTTCCAGGCCATCGGAGGTTTGCTGCCCGGCTTGTTCCTTGAGGTGGGTGACGGGGTTGCTGACCAACAGCTTCTTTTTGACGATGTGATAAGCCGCCAGGGTCCATTCGCCGCGACCGTCCCAGAACAATTGCTTGAGACCAAACTCGGTCTGTTTGGCTTCGGTAAGGTCGAAGTTCTGCTGGCTTGGGCTGAGCGTAACCAGGTCACTGACGCCGTCTTCACTGGTGGAGTACTGGCCGTACAACGACAGATCATCGGTGACCGCAAAGACCAACCCTGCACGCCAGTTTCCACCGCCAAGGCTACGGTCGGTGCGGCTGCCATCAATCAAGTTGTCGCGGTCGATGTGGTTCTGGTCACGGCGGATACCGGTTACCAGCGACCAGCGATCAGTCAGCTGGGTACGGTTTTCGGCGAACAGGGCAAAGGTGCGGGTAGTGCTCTGACTTTGAGGGCGGGTGGGGTCCTTGCTGTGGAAGTAGCCTGGGGCCGGGTTCCATGGGTCGACCAAGTCGCCGCCAATGTCGTTGTAAGGTGAGTTGCTGTCGATGCCGAAGCGAATGCGGTTGTACTCGGCACCGACCACGGTCTTGCTGGCCAGTCCGAACAGCGAGTGATCAAAGGAGAAGCTCTGGCGATCACCGATTTGCTCCTGGTCGTGCTTGATCTCCAGGTAGCTGCCGCGCTCCAGTTGTCCTGCGCCGCTGTTCCAGGTGTAGTCTTCGGCGTTGCGCCAGTGTCGGCGACTCTTGATGTAATAGAGCTGGTTGCTGGCGCTGATCGAATCGCTGATAGTCCAGTCAGTGTTCAGGCGGGTCCACTCGTCGTGGTAGCGCTGCACATCGTTTTGCACGTTGTAGTTCTTTTTGCCCAGGCTGTCGCGGTAGTGGCCGTCAATCAGCGGCGTACCGAAGTAGTTCATCGGCTCGGCATCGCCGCGCTCGTGGGCCAGGGTAAAACTCAAGTCGTCACTGGCGTCGAAACGCAGGGCGGCGCTCATCGCCAGGTTTTTCGAGTCGCCACGATCGACCCAGCCGTTGCTCTGCTGGTTGTTCAAGGTCACTCGGTAGCTCAGGCGCTCGCTCAGCGAACCGCCGCTGTCCAGGCCCAGTTGCTGACGGTCGTAGGCGCCGTAGCCCAGCCGCAGATGGTTGCGGATGTCACCGGCAAAAGGCTTTTTGGCAATCACGTTGATGACCGCACCGGTGGCGCCTTCACCATAGAGCACCGAGGCCGGACCGCGGATCACGTCGATGCGTTCGACCATCCACGGATCAACCGGGAATGTCTGGGTGCCGGCACCGGTATACATCCGCGAGCCATCGAACAACGTCATCACCGAGCCATGACCTTCGAAGCCACGGGCCGAGAGGGCGGTGCCGCCATTGCCAGGCGTCGCCACCGAAGTGATGCCCGGCGAACGTGTGACGGCGTCCTGGACGGTGAGGTTGTTGCGCTTGTCGATGGCGTCGGCACTGATGCTGCTGGTGCTGGCCGGGGTATCCATGGCGCTGAGATTCAGCCGCGAACCGGCCGGCAACGGGGTAGCCAGGCTGATCACCTCGTTGTCGCTGCTGCTGGTGATGGCCGTGGAAGGAAGCGCAAGGGCGGTGCTGCCAGATTCAGCGGCAAAGGTCGGCACGCAGAATGCCAGGCAGGGGGCCAGGGTATTGGCCGCCAGAGTGTGAAGCTTGGAATTACGGGACATATCGTTCCACTGTCTACTGGAAGAAATGGATCCCGGAGGGAACAACGCATGAAGGAATTGCGCGCGCAGGCGAGCGCAAACCGGCCTGCGCCCGCCCACCGCGGGGTTGCCAAACGAAGCTTCAGGCCGGTCTCCGGGCTTGCGAGGGTCGTGAAGGCCTTCACCTTCCCATGCCTGAGCACAGTGGTGTTTCGAAGGCTTCGCTCGCTTACCGTTGCGGGGGCAGCGCCGGACTAGTCACCTGAAGTGATGCACCGGCTTCCCGTTTCACCCTGCGCACGACGGCGCAGGACACCTGAAACTGGCGCGCATCTGAACATTGAAAGTCTTTGCAGTCAATGAGTTGGACAAACCCCTGGCTTATCGCCCGCGCTTGCGTGACACCACAGCTTCAATGTTCTTGCGCCCGATCAGCAGCGGTTGCTGGGGCTGCTCCAGCCATTTGTACATCACCAGGCAATCGACCAGCCCTAGCTGAGCGTGCCGATAGGCGCGAGGCAAGCGCCCGACAATGGCAAAGCCAAGTTTCTGCCACAGTGCCACGGCAGCTTCGTTGCTCGACACCACCGAATTGAACTGCATGGCCAAGAAACCCTGTTCGCGTGCCAACTGTTGCGAGTGCTCGCACAGGGCCCGAGCAACGCCACGTCCACGCGCAGCTTCGGTGACCATGTATCCACAGTTACTGACATGACTACCGGGTCCTGCGGCATTGGCTTTGAGGTAATAGGAGCCAAGCAACTGGCCATCCTCTTCCGCCACCAGGGTCTGCAGGGGGGATTCAAGCCACAGTTGGCGGGCTTGATCCTGGCTCAGGGCCGGATCGAAGGCATAGGTTTCGCGCGCTGCGACAATGGCCTGGAAGGTTGGCCAGAAGCGGTCGAAGTCGGCAGCGGTCATGGGGCGGATGTGAATCATGGCGGTTCCTAGCAACGTGAGCCGCGAGTCTGAAAGCGTTGGTGCCGGCATGCAACTGTTTGTGCTGGTTGGTCCTGCCCCCGGCGCCGTTGGTCGAAGGCAGCACGGCTCGTTGGCCGGGTAAACGGGTCAGATATAAATAAACACCAGCAGCAATACCGCGACCACTGCCCATTTTTCCAGGTAGTAACGGGTGCGGTTACGTTTCTTCAGGGCCTTGCCTCGCTCACGGATCTTGTAGATGCGCGTGAACAGACGGTTGATGCCGCCGGTCTTGTCACCGGCATCGTTCGGCGCGGCGGCGGCCGCCATCACACTACGGCTGAACCAGCGGTTGAAAGCGGTGGCCCAGCGATACTTCAATGGACGCTCGACATCGCAGAACAGAATGATGCGGTTGTGCTCGGTCTGGTTGGAGGCGTAGTGAATGTAGGTCTCGTCGAAGACCACACCTTCGCCGTCTCGCCATGAGTAGTTTTCGCCGTCCACGCAGATGTAGCAGGCATCATCGTTTGGCGTGTCCAGGCCCAGGTGGTAGCGGTAGGAGCCCGCATAAGGGTCGCGGTGGCGAACCAGTTTGGAGCCTGGCGGCAAGGTAGCGAACATGGCGGCCTTGACTGTGCCGATACTTTGCAGCAGCTCGGTGGTGCGTGGGCACAGTTTCATCGCCGAAGGGTGGCTCTCGCCGTACCATTTAAGGTAGAAGCGCTTCCAGCCGCTCTTGAAGAAAGAGTTGAAGCCTACGTCGTCGTAGTTCTGCGAGCTTTTGATTTCGCCTACATGCAGAAGCTGTTGCGCTTCAGCGCGAATCTCCTGCCAGTTGTCCTGCAACGGCTTGAGCTCGGGAAACGACTCGACCGGCAGGTAGGGTTTGGCCTCAAGCTTGGAGAACAGGTAGAGGAAAACGTTTACCGGGGCCAGGAAGCTTGAGTGATCGCCCAGTTGGCGGGTGATCTTGTGCCTGACGCGTCCGCGAAAATGGACAAAAGCAATTGAGAAGACAAACAGTAGAACCAGAAAAATTTTCATGGGCGGGTACTTATCGATGTGGCGATGCGCCATGGCATAAGCTCGCCAGCATAAACAATCGCGACCGCGGTTTGTACAAAATGTTACTGCTTTGACGCCAGACATTAGTCCCAGGCGCAAAGGTTTGCGCTGCCAACGTCCACCGTTAGACTGAGCGCAAAGACAACAGGAAAGGGGGGAGGGTATGGAGCAAGACACTCGCGAAAGCGGCCAGCCATTCAAACGATTATTCTTTGCCTTCGATTGCACGCCAGCGCAACGTCGGGGCATTGCCCAGTGGCGCAGTGACCTCGGTTTGAGCAGCGGACGGCCGGTGCCGTCGTCGAACTTCCACTTGACCCTGATGTTCCTCGGGGCAGTGGACACCGCACAATTGCCCGCCGTTCTGGCGGCTGCTGCTGCAGTGAAGGTGCCAAGTCAGCCCATCAGCGTCGCGCTTGATCGACTGGAAGTCTGGCGTTCGGCCAAGGCCTTGGTGCTAGCACCCAGCCAAACGCCTGCAACCTTGCGTCATTTGGTCTATAACCTGCAGCAGGCATTGCTACCGCTTGGCTTCACCGAGGCCTCAAGGGAGTTTCGTCCGCACCTGACCCTGGCTCGGGATTACCAGGGACAAGTACCGGAAGCACTGGTAGCGGCTGAATTCACCCTGCGCGCGCAGAACTTTATCCTGTTCGAGTCGCGCAAGGGCCGTTACTGGCCATTGGCGCAATGGCCGTTGTAGCAGGTTCTGCCATCAAGCGATCGGAATCAGCGGATCGGCGGCGGCCAGGGCACTGGTACGGTCAGCTGCGGGCGGATAGATCCAGGTGGTGTTGATCTGGGTCTTGAGGTCTTTGGCTTCTTTGCGCAGCAACTTGACCTGACGATCCCAGCCCTCGGTGTAAACCGCGCCCCAGGCTCCCAGGTCCAGACAGGTTACGTACTTGGGTTGGCGATAAGGCGTGGGCTCGACACCGAGCAGGTCTGCAGCCACGTTGTTGCCGCTATGACGGCCCAGCACGATGGCATGCTGGCAAGACATGACGGCAAAGTTGCCTTCATCGTCGGTAGCCGCGTAGGCCACATCGCCGGTGGCATAGACATGCTCCTGGCCCTTCACCTTAAGGTTGCGGTCGACGTGCAGGCGACCTTGTCCATCGCGTTCGCCCGGCACTTGCGCCGTCAGTGAGCTGGCACGTACGCCAACGGTCCAGACCACGGTATTTGCTTCAATCCGCTCACCGTCCACGAGGGTGACACCGCCGGCATCCACGCCGGCTACTGAAGCATTGACTCGCCATTGCACGCCCAGCGCTTCGGACGCCTCGATGATGGTTGGGCTGATGCCTTCACCCAAGGCCGCACCGATCCTGGCGCCGCGGTCGACAATGATCACCCGGACATTGGCATCGGCACCCAGAATAGCGCGCAGGCGACCGGGCATTTCCGTGGCAGTTTCGATGCCTGTGAACCCACCACCAGCGACCACTACGGTGTTACGTGCAGTTGATTCCGGCTGGCTGGCCAGCGACTTGAGATGTTGCTCCAGGCGCGCCGCCGATTCGATCTGATCGACATCGAAGGCGTGTGTGTTCAGACCGTCGATATCCGGACGCCACACGCCGCTACCGGCAGCCATCACCAGGCGGTCATAGCTGATATCGCTGCGGTTGCCCTGGGCATCGACGTAACTGACGCGCTTGCCGTTCACGTCGATCTGTTCGGCCGCGCCCTGGATAAAGGCAACGCCTACTGCGTTGAAGAGCTCGGCCAAGGGTGCTTGCATCTGGTGCACATCAGGTTCGTAGAAGCGCGGGCGAATACGCAATTGGGCCTGTGGTGCGAGAACGCTGATGGCAACGTCGTCGCGGCCATGTTGGTCCAGCAGGCGAGCCGCGCTCAGCGCGCTCCAGACACCACCAAAACCTGCGCCGACAATCAGAATGTGCTGTTTCATTTGGCTGCTCCACAGAGAGGAAATCGTTTTTGACCGGTTGCTCATGGGGGGCTGCAGGTCAACCCATGGCGGCGTACAACTACGACTGTATTGGTCGTAGTTAGTTTGGGCAAGCACTATTTTTAAGCGATGTTTGCCATCGATAGGCTGATTTATCTCTGGGAAGCTCTATTTGAAGGGCTGCAAGTCGTTCGTCATGAATGAAAAATCTGATAACATTGGCGACAAAGCTAGTCGGAGATTGTCATGTCGTTGTATAGCGCTGGCGTGGAGTACGGCATCCATTGCCTTACCTTCCTGGTCGATGAGCTGGGTGATAGCCGTGAAGCCAGTGTGCGTGACCTTGCCGACCTGCAGGGTGTGCCTCAGGAGTACCTGGCCAAGGTCTTTACCAAGCTCGCCAAGGCCGGGCTTGTGGCGGCCACCGAAGGCGTGCGCGGAGGGTTCAAGCTGGCGCGTCCGGCGGACGAAATCAGTGTGCTGGATATCGTTACCGCCATAGACGGGCGCAAAATGATCTTCGAGTGCCGTGATGTGCGCGATCGCTGTGCACTGTTTGAAGGTTCGCCGCCAAGCTGGGCCCAGGAGGGCACCTGCTCTATTCATGCGGTAATGCTTACGGCGCAAAAACGCATGGAAGAGGCGTTGGCGCAGCAGACCATCCTGGATATCGCCCGGCGCGTTGGTCGCAAGGCGCCGCCTGAGTTTTCAACTCAGTTGGTCAATTGGATGAGTGACCGTCGCGCGGGCAAGACCACCGGCGAGATACCTGTCGTCGATGTTTCCTGAACCGGTTGGCTTGCACCCGGACGGGGTAATGACAGCCCCTATCAAACACCGGCCGAATCAGCATTCTGATTAGCGCGCCGTGCCATTTCGCGGCTTGTAGAACAGAAAGTCGCTGGTCTCGGTGGTCTTCACATAGCCGCGCGCCCAATCCGGCGATACGTGGCGGTCATGAAAATACAGCGCGCCCCGAGTGCGGTCATCCAGTTGCCGGTTGAGTGCCTTGCGTGCGATTTCCTTGGCAATGGCATAACGGGCTTCTTCCTGGACTGAATCAGAACGCCCGTCGCACCACCAGGAAAACTGGCAGTTGCCGGTCTCGGAACCTTGTTTGACGACGCCGCACACGGTGTCCGGAAAGCCTTCATGACCCAGGCGGTTCATTACCACGCTGGCCACCGCTTCCATGTCCGGCGCCTTGCCACCCTTCGATTCCCAATAGATGCTGCGCGCCATGCAGGTGATGGCGTCATCCAGCGCTGCCTGACCCGCCGGGTCGACTGCCTGGACTTCGGGTTGGGTAATAGCTTTGCTTCTGCTGGCAGGCGGTGCATTCGGTTGTACGGCTGCTTTTTGCTCCAGCGCCTGGGCTTTTTCTTCTGCCACCTCGGCTTTGGCTTCATTCGCTGCAAGGAGCGGACTGCAGAGGCTTAGCGCCAGGCAGGTTACAATCGTTATAAGGCGCATGATCTGGCTCTTGAGTAGCGAGAGAAAGATGAAGCTTCCCGTTACAGGGTCGACCGCGCGACGCTCAAAACATTCCAACTGTTCGACGACGAGCGCATCGCGCATCATGGGTGCGGTCTGTTCAAGGGAGATTTACATGCGTGTCCTGTCATCCGTTCTGCGTCTTGCCTGCCTGCCTATGGCGCTGCTGGCAGCCACGGCAGCCCAGGCCAGTGAGCCGTCCCAGTTGATCGATGCAATCAATGGTTATCGCAGTCAGGCCCAACGCTGCGGCGGGCAGGCATCGCTGGAGCTGCCGCCACTGGCCAGTGATCCTCGCCTGGTGTTGCCGGCCACCGGTAGCGTGGATTTGCGCAGCGCCCTGGCTCAAGCCAGCTACCCGATGGTCAATGTTCAGGCTATTACCCTCAATGGCCCTCGTGATGCTCAAGCGGCCATGCAAGCTGTGCGGGAAAGCTTCTGTCAGGTGGTGCTTGATCCGCAGTTCGTCGATATTGGTGTCAGTCAGCAAGCTCGCGATTGGCGCATTGTTCTGGCGCGGCCGTTGCTTGCCGGAAAGCTGGGCGACTGGCAGGCCGAAGGCCAGAAGTTGTTGAGCATGATCAACAGTGCGCGCAGCCAGCAGCGCCAATGTGGCAGCCAGACGTTCGCGGCCAGCGCACCGTTGGCCTGGAACGCGGTGCTGGCTGGCGTCGCTGAAACCCATACACGAGCAATGGCCAATCAGAACTTTCTCGATCACATCGATCGCGATGGTGGTACACCAGGCGACAGAGCTGAGTTGGCCGGGTACGCAGGACAGTTGACGGGCGAAAACATTGCCGCCGGGCAGGACACCCCGCGCAAAGTGGTCGATGGTTGGTTGGCCAGCCCTGGCCATTGCGCCAACCTGATGAACCCGCAGTTCACCGAGTTGGGCGCCGCCTATGCCGTCGATCCCAAGAGCGATGCCGGGATCTACTGGACGGCAATGTTCGGTGCGCCCTGAGGGCTGCGTTTAGCCGTAATGCAAATCCGTGCGCTTGAGCAGTTGCTTGCAGCGCTCGGACAGGTGCACCACGCGCAGGTGTTTGCCGTTATTGCTGTAGCGCTCGCGCAAAGTCTTGAGCGCCGCAATTGCCGAGTAATCGACAAAGTTCAAGTGCTGGCAATCGAGAGTCACCTGGGCTGGGTCGTTGACGGGGTCGAACTGATTGAGGAAGGGCGTCGTCGAGGCGAAGAATAACGTGCCGTGGACCCGGTAGAGCTTGCTGCCATCACTTTCCAGGTGGCTGTCAGCATACAGTTCGCGAGCTTGCTGCCAGGCGAAGTTTATAGCGGCGATCACGATACCAATCAGCACCGCCGTGGCCAGATCAGTGAGTACGGTAACCACGGTCACTGCAATAATTGCCAGCATGTCGTTCACCGGCACCTTGTGCAGCACGCGCAGCGATGCCCACGAGAATGTCTGCTGCGACACCACGAACATCACGCCAACCAGGGCTGCCAGCGGGATTCGTTCGATCAGCGGTGAGAGAAACAGCACGAACAGTAGAATCATCACACCTGCCACCACGCCGGACAGCCGGCCGCGTCCACCAGAGCTCAGGTTGATGGCGGTCTGGCCGATCATGGCGCAACCGCCCATGCCGCCGAACATGCCGGACGTCATGTTGGCCACACCCAGGGCCACGCACTCGCGGTTGGGGTAGCCGCGGCTTTCGGTGATTTCATCGGTCAGGTTGAGGGTCAGCAACGTTTCCAGCAAACCCACCAGCGCCATCAGGATCGCGTAAGGCGCGATGATCTGCAGGGTTTCCAGGGTCCAGGGAATGTCCGGCCAGCTCAATGCAGGCAGGCCGCCAGCGATATGGGCCAGATCGCCCAGGGTATGGGTGGGCAGATCGAGCAGGTAGACGCCGGCGCCGACGCCAAGGATCGCGACCAAAGCTGGCGGCACACTGCGGGTCAGGCGCGGCAGCACATAGACAATGGCCATGGTCAGCGCGACCAGGCCGATCATCAGGTACAAGGTCGAGCCCGACAGCCAGACACCGTCGTGTTTGAAGTGCTCAAGCTGGGCGAGGGCGATGATGATCGCCAGGCCGTTGACGAAACCGAGCATCACCGAATAAGGCACCATGCGCACCAGTTTGCCCAGGCGCAGCACGCCGAAGACAATCATGATCAACCCGCCAAGCAGCACGGTTGCCAGCAGGTACTGCACGCCGTGCTGAACCACCAAGGCGACGATGACCACCGCCATGGACCCCGCCGCCCCGGAGATCATCCCCGGACGGCCACCGAGCAAGGCGGTGAGCGTACAGATGATGAACGCGCCATAGAGACCCATCAGCGGGTTCAGATGCGCCACCAAAGCAAAGGCAATGCATTCGGGCACCAGCGCAAAGGACGTGGTGAGCCCAGCCAGGACATCGGCGCGTAGGGAGGTTGTTTTCATGGTCGGGGAAGCTGCCGGCAAAAAGGGGGAGGATGCTACGGAAATTCGCCGGCCTGGGCCAGTGTTCAAATAGAGGTCAGCATCAACTCCAGGTTTTGCACCGCAGCACCCGAGGCACCCTTGCCCAGGTTATCGAACACCGCAGTCAATACTATTTGACCATGGGCAGGATTGGCGAACACCGCTAGCTGCAGCTCGTTGCTGTCGTTCGCTGCTTGCGGATCCAACATCGGCGCGGCTTCATCCTGTTTCAGCGCTGCCACCTGTACATAGCGCGAACCATGGTAGTGCTGGCGCAGGCGCTCATGCAGATGGGCGGCGTTGACACCCGCCGGCAACAGGCGCGTCTGCAGGGCAATGGTCAGGGCGATGCCCTGGCGGTAGCTACCATAGCTTGGGATGAACACCGGCCGATGCGACAGGCCGGCATGCGCCTGGATTTCCGGCACATGTTTGTGATCCAGGTTCAGTCCATAAACCAGAACGCCCTGGGCTGCTTTATCTGCTGCGCTTTCGTGACGCTCGACGGCGGCACGCCCGCCTCCGGAGTAACCCGATACCGCGTTGACTGTCAGCGGATAGTCAGCGGGCACCAGGCCTGCGCTGACCAATGGTCGCAACAGGGCAATGGCGCCCGTGGGGTAACAGCCTGGATTGCTGACACGCTTGGCCTGGGCGATCCGTTCGGCCTGTTGTTCGTCAAGTTCGGGCAGGCCGTAGACCCAGCCAGGCGCCGTGCGATGAGCGGAGCTGGCGTCAATCACGCGTACGGTTGTGTTGTTGATCGTTGCCACCGCCTGGCGCGCGGCATCATCAGGCAGGCACAGAATCGCCACATCGGCACTGTTGATGGCCTCGGCGCGACGCTTTGGGTCCTTGCGTTCGCTGTCGGGCAAGGTCAGCAGACGTAGATTGTCGCGCCCCTGCAAGCGGGAGTGGATCAACAGGCCGGTGGTGCCTTGATCGCCATCGATAAACACAAGTGGCTGGTGCATGTTGCTCTCAATGAATAAGTTCAGGGAGTGCCTATGCTGGCGTTGAACTGGACTAAAGAAAATTTGAATATCATGATGCTGTCATTCATTAATTCTGAATGACTGGACGCTATGCGTGAAATCAGCCTGGACCGCCTCAGAACCCTGGTGGTGATTGCCGACCTTGGCTCCTTTGCCCAGGCCGCGCGGGCGCTCAACCTGGCGCCACCGACTGTCAGCCTGCACATAGCCGATCTGGAAGCGCGCATTGGTGCGCCGCTGCTGTCGCGCAAGCGCGGGCAGGTTCACCCGACCAGCATTGGTGAAACTCTGCTGCAGCGTGCGCGTCGGCTGCTGGCCGACGCCGAACAGGCGCTGGATGAGGTTCAACGTCAGGTGCAGGGCCAGAGTGGCCGGGTTCGCCTCGGGGCTTCCACCGGTGCCATCGCCCACTTGCTCCCGCAAGCATTGGATATCCTGCGGGTGCGTCATCCCGGTATCGATGTGCAGGTGCAAGTGCTGACCTCGCGAGAGTCGCTGCTGCGTTTGCAAGCCGGAACGCTTGATCTGGGATTGGTGGCGTTGCCGCAAGCGGCGCTCAAAGGGGTGCAGATTCAGCCGTGGCGCCGTGACCCGATCATGGCCTTCGTGCCTGCGAGCTGGGCGCCACCTGCGCGTATCACACCCACCTGGCTGGCCGGTAGGGCGCTGATCCTCAATGACAACACCACGCAATTGTCGCGTGTGACCAGTGACTGGTTTGCCAGCGCAGGGTTGCAAGCAGATGCGCGAATCCAGCTCAATTACAACGACGCGGTGAAAAGTCTGGTCGCTGCCGGTTATGGCGCTACCTTATTGCCCCACGAGTCCAGCGTGCCAGAGCCGGACCCTCGCTTGTGCATGCGCCCATTGCGCCCGGGGTTGTGGCGTCATCTGGGTATCGCCAGTCGCCAAGGGCAGGTGGAGCAGAGCACTCAATTCGTTCTGCAAGTGCTGGCCCAGCTTGCGTTGCAGCGCCCGGCTTAAACCAGGCGTACAGCGGTACCACGGTTTTGCCAGGCACGCTCGCCCAAGCGCTCCTGGACAAAAGCCTGCGCTTTGCGCTGCAACTGATCCAGATGCCGGTCACGTTGCTTCTCGGCATCGATCATCGCCCGTTTGCCATGTTGCTGAAGCAAGTAGGTATGAATCTGCTGCACTTCGAGTGTGCGGTAGATTGGCGCCACATCCAGCATCGCTACCTGACCTTCACTGGCGTGGTCACGGGTGTTCATCAGCACTTGCGGGCCACGCGTAGCAATGACTGCAAACCCCATCGTTTCAAAATACGCAACTTTGCCCACCGTGCAGGCCAGTTCCGCATGGGGATAACGCTCGGTCATCTGCCCCAGCATCGCGCGGGCAGCGCCCTGTCGGCGATAGTGGTTGTGAACGGCAAGGTAAGCGACAGCGCATGCCTGGGGATCATCTTGCACGGGCAGGTAGAGAAGAAAACCGGTGACGGTCTGCGGGTCTCGCGTATCGGTGGCCACGATCAACTCAACGGAAAGCTCGCCAGGTTCGCCCATCGCTTGCAGGTAGCGGTGGACTTCAAGGCCGGTGCTGTATTGGTAGAGATTGAATAGCGGGTTGCTCGGCGCAATGCCGACAGGGCTGATGTCGGTCAGGTAATCGACCACCATTTGCAGGATCTGGCTCTTGATCGACTCCTCGGGCGGGGCGACAAAATGGGTGAGGGCGAACATGGGGCAAACTCCGCAGGCTTGGGCTTTGCGGCAAGTCTACAGGTCTGGCATCGATGCTGCTTGTATCGCGAGCCAAGCCCGTCCCCACTGAGGGGCGCGGGCTGGCGTTGCGCTGAGCGATCAGCCTTGTCTTTTGATGATCGCATCGGCAATGCTTGCCGGCGCTTCGGCGTACTTGGTGAACTCCATGGTGTAACTGGCGCGGCCTTGGGTCATGGAGCGCATTTGCGTGGAGTAGCCGAACATTTCGCCCAACGGCACTTCGGCACGGACGACCTTACCTGCGGGTGTTTCGCCGCCTTCCTGAATCAGCCCGCGACGACGGCTCAGGTCACCCATGATATCGCCCTGATATTCCTCAGGCGTTACCACCTCGACTTTCATTACCGGCTCGAGCAGCACCGCACCGCCTTTTTGCGCCAGTTGCTTGGTGGCCATGGAGGCAGCGACCTTGAACGCCATCTCATTGGAATCGACGTCGTGGTAGGAACCATCGAACACGGTGGCTTTCAGACCGATCAGCGGATAACCGGCCAGCACACCGTTCTTCATCTGCTCCTCGATACCTTTTTGAATCGCTGGGATGTATTCGCGCGGGATGACGCCACCAACGACCTCGTTGACGAACTCCAAACCTTCCTTGCCTTCCTCACCGGGTGCGAAGCGAATCCAGCAATGTCCGTATTGGCCGCGACCACCGGACTGGCGGACGAATTTGCCCTCGATCTCACAGGTATTGCGTATTTTTTCGCGGTAGGCCACCTGCGGTTTACCGATATTGGCCTCGACGCCGAACTCGCGCCGCATGCGGTCAACGATGATATCCAGATGCAGTTCGCCCATGCCGGAGATGATGGTCTGCGCCGTTTCTTCATCGGTGCGTACCCGGAACGAGGGGTCTTCCTGGGCCAATTTGCTCAAGGCGATGCCCATTTTTTCCTGGTCGGCCTTGGTTTTCGGCTCGACCGCCACCGAAATCACCGGATCAGGAAAGTCCATGCGCTCCAGCACAATCGGTTTGTTGATATCACATAGGGTATCGCCGGTGGTCACATCCTTCATGCCGATCAACGCCGCGATATCACCGGCGCACACCGCTTTGATCTCCGCACGCTGGTTGGCGTGCATTTGCACCATGCGGCCCACACGCTCTTTTTTGCCTTTGACCGAGTTGAGTACAGCATCGCCGGAGCTGAGCACGCCTGAATAGACCCGGGCAAAGGTCAAGGTGCCGACGAAAGGGTCGGTGGCGATCTTGAACGCCAGGGCCGAAAAGGGTTCATTGTCGTCGGCGTGACGCTCCAGATGCTTGTCGTCGTGATCAGGGTCGGTGCCATTGATTGCCGGGATTTCCGACGGTGCTGGTAGGTAGTCGATTACCGCGTCGAGCATCAACGGTACGCCTTTGTTCTTGAACGAGGAGCCACAGATGGCCGGAACGATTTCATTGGCCAGGGTGCGCTTGCGCAGGCCGGCCTTGATTTGTTCGTTGCTCAACTCTTCGCCGTTCAGGTAAAGCTCCATGAACTCGTCATTGGCTTCGGCAGCCGCTTCGATCATGTGCGCGCGCCAGGTATTAGCCAGCTCCAACATGTCTGCCGGAATGTCCTCTTCGCGATAGCTGGTGCCCTGATCTGCCTCATTCCAGTAGATGGCTTTCATTTTCACCAGATCGATCTGGCCGATGAAGTGTTCCTCGGCGCCAATGGCTAGTTGAATCGGTACCGGATGGTGTCCCAGGCGTTGGTCGATCTGGTTGACCACCCGCAGAAAATCGGCGCCTTGGCGGTCCATTTTGTTGACATAAGCCATGCGCGGTACATGGTATTTGTTGGCCTGGCGCCAGACCGTTTCCGACTGGGGTTCCACGCCATCTGCGCCACTGAACACCACCACTGCGCCGTCCAGCACCCGCAGCGAGCGTTCTACTTCAATGGTGAAGTCGACGTGGCCGGGGGTGTCGATGATGTTGAAGCGGAATTTTTCCGGGAATTGTTTGATAGAACCCTGCCAGAACGCAGTGGTGGCGGCCGAGGTGATGGTGATGCCGCGCTCTTGTTCCTGCGCCATCCAGTCCATGGTCGCCGCACCGTCGTGCACCTCGCCCATTTTGTGATTGACCCCGGTGTAGAACAGGATGCGTTCGGTGGTGGTGGTCTTGCCTGCGTCAACATGAGCGACGATGCCGATGTTGCGGTACAGCTCGATGGGGGTGGTGCGCGCCATGATGGGTCACCTGCGCAAGGATACGTTAGACGAAGAGGAGGGTACTCCCAAGGTAGCAGAAGTGAGCCGCTCTGCACGCTGGCGCATGCTTGAACCACGATCATCCATGGCCTGAGTAACCATCGGTTGTAATGCACCCGCTGCTGACGCTTAATCGTTCTATTCGCTTGCCTATGGAGCATGACAATGCCGCTGGAACACTCCGTGAACACTTGGTGCCAGACACACCCACTGATTGCCGATCTGGTGGCCTTGCGTTCTACCAGTTGGTTCAATCCCAAGCTGGCACCCAGTGCGCAGGCGTTGGCTGATGTGCCTCTGAGCCAGGAGGATGTGCGTGAGGCCAGTGATCGGCTTCAGCGTTTTGCACCGTTCATCCAGTCGGCCTTCGCGCAAACGGCAACCAGCGCGGGCATTATCGAATCGCCCTTGTTGCCACTGCCGGCGCTGCAGGCCGTGCTGCGCGCCGAGCATCAGCTACCCGAAGGCGGCGCGCTGTGGCTCAAGGCTGACAATTTGCTGCCTATTTCAGGTTCGATCAAGGCCCGCGGTGGCATCTACGAGGTGCTCAAGCATGCCGAGGACCTGGCACTGGCGGGTGGTTTGCTGCAGCCTGGCGATGACTACGCGAGCCTGGACAGTGAAGCGGCGCGGTCATTCTTTGGCCAGTACAGCATTGCGGTTGGTTCTACCGGTAACCTTGGGCTGTCGATCGGCATTATCAGTGCACGCCTGGGGTTCAAGGCCACCGTGCACATGTCGGCTGACGCCCGGCAGTGGAAGAAGGATCGACTGCGTGCCCATGGTGTCGAGGTTCGCGAATACAGTGCCGACTACAGTGTGGCGGTGGAGCAAGGCCGGCGCGAAGCCGAGGCAGACCCGCAGTGCCATTTCGTCGACGACGAAAACTCGCTCAACTTGTTCCTCGGTTACGCTGTCGCGGCCGAACGCCTGCAGCGCCAGTTTGCCGAGCAAGGCATCCCGGTCGATGCTGAGCACCCGTTGTTTGTCTATCTGCCTTGCGGCGTAGGCGGCGGGCCTGGTGGCGTTGCCTATGGCTTGAAATTGGTGTTTGGCGATGCGGTGCATTGCGTGTTCGCCGAGCCCACCCATTCACCTTGCATGTTCCTCGGCGTTTATACCGGCCTGCACGATGAGGTTTCGGTGTACGACTTTGGCATTGACAACCAGACGGTTGCCGATGGCCTGGCGGTGGGTCGCCCATCCGGTTTCGTCGGGCGGGCGATGCAGCGGTTGATCGATGGCTATTACACCGTCGATGATGACACCTTGTACCGTCTGCTGGCGCAGATGCACGCGTGCGAGGGCCATGAACTGGAGCCGTCGGCGCTTGCCGGGGTGCCCGGTATGGTACGTGTACTCCAAGAGCAGCAAGGCTACCGCCACCGCCTGGGTCTGGATGAAGCACGCATGAGTCGGGCTACTCACCTGATATGGGGCACGGGTGGCAGCATGGTACCCCGCGCCGAAATGGACGCTTACCTGGCCAAAGGCCGTGTCGTGCTGGCTGGGCAGTAATCATGCTCAATTTGCCGCCGCGCCTGGGCGCCCGCCTGACCGGCGCGCAGTTTGCCAATCTGCATACCTTCGCGGTGGCTGCTCGGCATTTGAGTTTTACCCTGGCGGCAGAGGAGTTGTGCCTGACGCCGAGCGCCGTCAGCCATCGCATTGCCCGCCTCGAACAGGCCCTTGAGCAGCGTCTGTTCGAACGGCTGACACGACGCATACGCCTTACAGATGAAGGTGAGCGCTTGTACCGCCTGGTGCAAGGGCTGGTCGAAGATCTGCAAGAGGCCCTGCAACCTGACTCGACGTCCACGGTGAGTGGCGCGCTGACGCTCTATGCGCGACCGTCGATTACCCAATGTTGGCTGGTGCCGCGGCTGGCGGATTTCCAGCAGCGCTACCCGCAGATCAGCCTCGATGTGCGCAGCGGCAACGATCCGCTGGATTTTCGTGCCCGTCATATCGATCTGGCGTTGTTGTATGGGGACGGCGAGTTTCCCGGCCTGGCCAGTGAGCTACTGATGGCCGAGCAGGTCGCGCCTGTGTGCAGTCCGCAGTATGCCGAGCGCCATGACCTGATCGATGCGCCACAGCGTTTGCAGCAATGCACGCTCTTGCATGACGCCCTGGCCTGGGAGCATGCGGCGTTCGACGCCGAATGGCAGCGCTGGGCGCGTCAACACAATGCTCAAGGCTATCTGCCAAATGGCGCAATGACCTTCGACCGTGCGGATTTGTGTGCGCTGGCTGCGAGTCATCATGCGGGCGTGGCCATGGGACGTCGACAGTTGGTGCAGCCATTGATTGATCAAGGCCAGTTGATCTTGCCGTTTGGCGATTTCGAGTCGATAGGAGGGCAGGGCTACTACCTTGTGCATCCACGGCGCGAAACTGTACCGGTGCGAGTTCGGGTGATGATGGAGTGGCTACGCGGGATCGCCGGGCAAGCCCGCGGCTGACATTTTCCACCGTTTGTATTGCACAGGCATGCATACCGCGCAGGGTCGATAGCCCGCTGCCTGGGCGGCCTGGGCATCGAGAAAAAACACCCGATGCTTTACATAACCACCGCGTGCAATCGCTCGCAGTGCGCCCGGGCAATCCAGGCGCCCGTAGATTTTGCTGCGTCGGTGCCCACCGAACTGCCCCGGCTGGTCGCTCAGGTGCTCAAGACCGTCAGCACCTATCAGCCGCCAGGGCCCGTTCAACGTCAAAACCAACGGTCGTTGCGTTTGCGCCCACGGCTCAAGGCAGGCAGGATCAGGCCGGCAAGCAAGCCTGCACCGGCAATTGCACCGCCATAGACCATGTAGCGCATCAGTACTTGTTTGTTCTCATCGCCCAGGCGCGCCTGGGTGCTGCGCAGTTCCGACTGGGTGTCACTCAGTTCGGCATTAAGCGCCTTGCTGCGCGCTTCCAGTTCATCGATCAGAGCCTTGCGTGAGTCCAGGGTCTCTTGCATGCCTTGCACGCGAGTTTTCCAGCTGTCATCGATGGTCTTGAGTTGCTCACTGAGTTGGCTGACTTGCTCGGTGAGTTGCGGTACGCGCTCGGCCTGGCCGGGAGCAGATTGCAGGTCGCTGCTGGTAATCCAAACGATATCGCCGGACTCGCCGCGCACTTGGCTGTAGTTGCCCTGGGTGTCGATCAAGGTGACTTTCTGCCCAGACTTGAGGTTGCCGACGATGCGGTGACCGTTGGTAGGGCCGCTGCGTACGAAGGTGGTCAGGCTGTCACTGACCCAGCGCTCGTTGCTGGTGGTTTCTTCGGCATGCACCGGGCTGGCAAGGGCTGTCAGTGCAGCGATCAGGCCGAGGGCAAGTCTGTTGCGCGGGCGCAGGGAAAAGGTCGAAACAGAGGCAAGCTCCGCAGGAACAGGACGAGAGATAGGCATTGTGGTCTTCGCGTGAAATAAAAAAAAAGCCCGATGACTGGGCCGGTGAACACGGGCGTGCACGCAAGCCGCCAGCAGAAAGACCATTTTTCTGTAGGCAGGTTCACTGAAGGAGGAGGGAAAATAACAGCAAATATTGCGGGCACAGATGGTGCCCGCAATTCAGCGGAGGGCAGAGATCAGGTTACAACGCGATAGCAGGGAACATACTCGGCACCGCCAGGCAACTTCATGCGGTGCTGTGCGACGAAGGCTTCGAGCAGTTTGCCCAATGGCTGCAACACGGCAGTATCGCCATGGATTTCATACGGGCCTTTTTCTTCAATCAGACGGATACCGTTGTCCTTGACGTTGCCGGCGACGATTCCGGAGAACGCTCGGCGCAGGTTCGCAGCCAGTTCATGGGCGGGTAATTCACGGCGCAATTGCAGGCTTGCCATGTTCTCGTGCGTCGGGTCGAAGGGGCGCTGGAAGCCTTCCTCGATCTTCAACAGCCAGTTGAAATGGAACGCATCGTTGCGCTCGCGGCGGAACTGCTTGACCTCCTTGAGGCCATCGACCATTTGTCGGGCCACTTCGGCCGGGTTGTCGATGATGATCTGATAGTGGTTCTGTGCTTCATCACCCAAGGTCGCATGCACAAAGGCGTGCAGCTGCTGCAGATACGGCTCGGCACTTTTCGGGCCCGTGAGAATCACCGGGAACGGTAAGTCGCGGTTGTCCGGGTGCATAAGGATGCCGAGCAGGTAGAGGAACTCTTCGGCAGTTCCGGCGCCACCGGGGAAGATGATGATGCCATGACCGACGCGCACGAAGGCCTCAAGGCGCTTTTCAATGTCCGGGAGGATCACCAGTTCGTTGACGATAGGGTTGGGCGCCTCGGCAGCGATGATGCCAGGCTCGGTCAGACCCAGGTAGCGGCTGCCGCTCATGCGCTGTTTGGCATGGGCAATAGTGGCGCCCTTCATCGGCCCTTTCATTACCCCTGGGCCGCAGCCAGTGCAGACGTCCAGTTTGCGCAGGCCCAGTTCATGGCCGACCTTCTTGGTGTATTGGTATTCCTCGGTGCTGATCGAGTGGCCACCCCAGCACACGACCATTTTCGGCTCTACACCCGGGCGTAGTGTGCGGGCGTTGCGCAGCAGGTGGAAGACATAGTCGGTGATGCCCTGGGAGCTTTCCAGGTCGATGCGCTGGCTGGCCAGTTCGCTTTCGGTGTAGACGATGTCGCGCAGGGCGCTGAAGAGCATTTCGCGGGTACTGGCGATCATTTCGCCATCAACGAAGGCGTCGGCAGGAGCGTTCAACAGTTCCAGGCGTACGCCGCGATCCTGCTGGTGAATACGTACCTCGAAATCTTTGTAGGCTTCAAGGATGGTCTTGGCATTATCGACATGCGCGCCAGTGTTGAGGATTGCCAGGGCGCACTGGCGGAACAGGGTGTACAGGCTGCCGGAACCGGCTTCACTCAATTGCTGTACTTCACGTTGAGACAGTGTTTCCAGGCTGCCTTTTGGGCTTACAGATGCATTGATTACTTCACGTTGGGGCATTCTGGTTTTCCTGTGAGCGGGTAAACGTCCATCTTCTGCACACCACCATACCGACAAATTGTCGCAGCAACGAGTGCCTTTGTGCGTAAGGCTTTTCAAGTGCCCTTGGCGGCCATTTGTCTGTAGGTCGGTCACGGCAAGTATTGCAGTGAGAATAGCGTCTTCCACGCCAGCAACTCGGTTGAAAACTACTTTCGGTCGGTGATCGGTGAAGACGAGCTACAGTTGACCCGGAACCTGTATCGTCGAAACCTGTACGCCAAGCTCGGTGTTTCATCACCGTCGCAATCGTTCAGTCTGTTTTTGCGACAATTGAATCAACGGCAAGCACAGGAGTGAAAGGATGCTGCGAATATTGGGTAAGGCTTCATCGATCAATGTGCGCAAGGTGCTGTGGACCTGCGCCGAACTGAACCTGGCATTCGAGCGCGAAGACTGGGGCTCAGGGTACCAGTCGACACACAGCGAGGCTTTCCTGGCGCTCAATCCCAACGCCATGGTACCGGTGGTCGTGGATGGCGACTTTGTTTTGTGGGAGTCCAACAGCATCATCCGCTACCTCGCCAACCAGTATGGCGGCGAACACCTATACCCGGCCACGGCGCCATTGCGCGCCCGCGTCGATCAGTGGCTGGACTGGCAGGCTACCGACCTCAATGGGGCTTGGAGTTATGCCTTCTTGTCGTTAGTGCGCCAGTCGCCCAAACATCAGGACCCCGAGGCCCTGGCGGCGGCGTGCGACAACTGGGCGCGAAACATGACAATCCTCGATCGTCAGTTGCAGCGCACCGGTGCCTACGTCAGCGGCGATGCGTTCTCGCTGGCTGACATCGCCATTGGCCTGTCAGTCAACCGCTGGTTTCAGACGCCGCTGGAGCATCCGCCGCTGCCTGGCGTCCAGGCGTACTACGAGCGTTTGACTGAGCGCCAGGGCTACCGTTTGCATGGTCGCAACGGCGCGCCGTGAAGTTATTGCGGGTCCAGTGCGCTAAGTATGGCGTGGGCCACTTTCACCCGCTCGGCGTTCGGGTAGTTCTTGTTCGCCAGCAGGACAATACCGATGCGTTTTGAGGGTACGAAAACCACGTAAGCGCCGAAGCCGTTGGTAGAGCCGGTCTTGTTCAGCAGCGTGCCGTCCTGCAACGGCTGCGGCGGCTTGAGCCAGGTCACTTTATGCGGATCAAGCGTCATGGAGGCAGAGTTGCCGGCCAGTAATTGATCCAACGTCAGGGGATAGCGATACAGCTCCCAGCCCAGGCCTTGAGTCATCTCGCCGACGCGGTAGTAACCGGTCTGGGTGGTGGCGATGGCCTGCTGTAACAAAGGCTCAAGGCCCTTTGGCTGCATGTTGGCTTCGACGTATCGGAGCAAATCTGCCGATGTGGTTTTCAGTCCGTAAGCCTCGGCATCCAGTGCCCCCGGCCCGACCCGCACCGGTTGATCGTTCTTGTCGTAGCCCCAGGCATAGTTCCCCGCTTGAGCCTCGGGCACCTGCACGAAGGTATGCTGCAAACCCAGCTGTGGCAGCAGCTGCTTGTGCATCAGCTCGCTGAACGGTGTGCCCATGCTCCTGGCTGCAAGGTAGCCAAACAGCCCCAGGCTGGGGTTGGAATACAGCCGGTAAGTGCCAGGGGCAAAGTCGGCTTTCCAGTGGCGGTAGTAATCGCGCAGGCTTGCCTGGTCCTTGACCTGCTCGGGAAATTGCAACGGCAAACCGCCAGCGCTGTAGGTGCCAAGGTTGAGCAACGTGACACCCTCGAACGAGGTGCCTTTGAGATCCGGCCAATACTTGCTGGCCGCGTCGCCCAGTGACAGGTTGCCGCTGGCCTGGGCATAGGCGGCGAGGGTTGCGGTGAAGGTTTTGCTCACCGAGCCAATTTCAAACAAGGTGTCGGTGTTCACTGGCTGGCCCGTCTGCCTGGAGGCTACGCCGTAGTTGAAATAATGCTGCTTGCCGTTGAAGGATACCGCCACGGCCATACCGGGTATGGCTTGGTGCTTCATCAGCGGGGCGATAGCAGCATTTACGCTTGATTCGATCTGCCCCTCTTCAAGCGCCGCAGCGGCGTTTTGGCTTGTGCCAAAGGCGAACGCGAAAATAGACAGGAGTGCTGCTACGGATGGGGTTCTGATCATGTAAACGGTGCTCGGAAGATGACGGCCGCTCGGCGCCAACGAGAGAAAAGGTTGGGCCCAAGGGTAACAGGCTTGTCCGCGGTTTCTGAAGCGCGCCTGGCTATTGCGGCTGATCGGCTCGGACACGAAAGTATTCGCCCGGGGGCAGGCCGAATAGCTTGCCGAACGCGGCGATAAAGGCCGATAGAGAATCGTAGCCACAGGCCAGGGCCACGTCGGTAACGCGCTCGCCACGCTCCAGGGCCGGCAATGCGCTGAGCAGGCGCATGCGTTGGCGCCAAAGGCGAAAGCTAAGGCCCGTCTCGCGTTGAAACAGGCGGCTCAAGGTTTTTTCCGATACGCCCGCTTGCTGCGCCCAGTCATTGAGCCCTGTTTGCGCATCCGGTTGCTCCTGCAAATGCAGGCACAACTCGCGCAAGCGCTTGTCGCGTGGAAGTGGCAGCATCAGGTGCTGCTCGCTGGCCAGGCTCAGTTGGTCGAGTAGCACCTGCACCAGGCGCCCGTCGGCACCCTTGAGGTCGTAGTGCACAGGCAACTCACTGAAAGTTCGGATCAGCTCGCGCAGCAGCGCACTGACCGCAATCACCCGGCATTGCGTGGACGACCAATGGTCGGGGGCATGCTCCAGGTACAGGCTGCGCAGGCAGGTATTGCCGGTGCAACTGACCCGGTGTGCAACGTGTGCCGGAACCCACACCGCACGTTGTGGCGGCACCATGTAGAAGCCGTTGTCGGTATGCACCTGCACGACGCCCCCAATGGCATAGGACAATTGCCCCCAGGGATGGCTATGACGGTAGCCCAGAATGATATTTGGCAAGGTCTGGACATGACCATAGACCGGGCGTGGGAGCTGGGGCAGATGCTCGAGCGCTTGTGGCTCCTGCGAGGTGGTTTGTCCGTTTGGCGACACTGGCAGCGTTCTGGCGTTAGTGGAGGAATCGAAAAGACCTTATCGTCTGGCGCCACACAATAACAAGTCAGGATCGATGATGAAGTACCTGCGGATGCTGTTCGACAATTTCACCCTGGCGCTGCTGGGAGTGATTCTCGTGGCCACCTTGTTGCCCTGCGAAGGCGACGGTGCCGTACTGTTCGGCTGGTTGACCAACCTTGCCATCGGCCTGTTGTTCTTTTTGCATGGGGCCAAGTTGTCGCGTGAAGCCGTGGCTGCCGGGGCAGGGCATTGGCGCTTGCACCTGTTGGTATTCGCCTGCACCTTCGTGATGTTCCCGTTGCTTGGCATGGCGCTCAAACCATTGGTGCTGCCACTGGTGGGTGATGAGCTGTACCTGGGGGTGCTGTACTTGTGCGCACTGCCAGCGACGGTACAGTCGGCCATTGCCTTTACCTCGCTGGCGCGAGGCAACGTTCCGGCGGCTATCTGCAGTGCTGCGGCGTCGAGCTTGCTGGGCATTGCCCTCACGCCATTGCTGGTGGTGTTGTTGATGGGCGTGGAAGGTGACAGCGGCTCGGGCCTGGATGCAGTGTTGAAGATCGTTTTGCAGTTGCTGGTGCCGTTTGTTGCAGGGCAACTTGCACGACGCTGGATCGGGCAGTGGGTGAGGCGCAATGCACGTTGGTTGAAAGTGGTCGATCAGGGTTCGATTCTGCTGGTGGTTTACACCGCCTTCAGTGATGCGGTAGTCAGTGGCTTGTGGCAGTCGGTACCGCCCTCGCGCCTGGCCGGGTTGGTGTTGGTCTGTTGCCTGCTGCTGGCAGTGGTGCTCTGGTGCACCTCTACGCTTGCGCGCAGGCTGGGCTTCAACCTGGAAGACCGCATTACGATTTTGTTTGCAGGCTCGAAAAAAAGCATGGCCACCGGAGTACCGATGGCTCAGGTGCTGTTTGTCGGTGGTGGTATTGGCGCGATGATCTTGCCGTTGATGATCTTCCATCAGATTCAACTGATGGTCTGTGCGGTATTGGCCCAGCGCTACGCGGCGCGCAGTGAAGCGCCCGCGCTCAGAGCAGAATGCCCTTGACCGGTTGCAACTGAGTTGGCGCGGTCTCGCCCGAAAGCTCGCGCACGGCAATCTCCAGATTGCGGCACATGGCATCCAGGGCCAGGTCGTTTGGCTGGGTGTCGAAGGGATCGGCGATCTGATCGCCGAGGGCATCCAGGCCAAAAAAGGTATAGGCCAGCACGCAAACGGCAAACGGGGTGAACCAGCCGATGCTGTCGACCAGGCAAAACGGCAACAGGAAGCAGTAGACATGAACGATACGGTGCAGCATCAGGATGTAGGGGTAGGGAATGGGCGTGTTCTTGATGCGCTCGCAGCCACCCAGTACGTAGGAGAGACGGCTTAGTTGTTGGTCCAGGTTGGCCTGCAGCACTTCGCCGCCACCAGCATCGCGGGCCTGGGCCATGAAGCGCTGGCCGATTTTGCCCAGCAGAAGACTCGCCGGAGCATCGCTGGTAGCGAGCTGGGCGCGGGTCGGGTCATCGAGCAGGCGCTGCAAGTCGGCGCTTGGTCGGTTACCGCGCAACTGGTCGCGCAATACATAGGCGAATGCCACCAACGAATCGAGCAGGTTGTTGCGCTGATTGGCGGATAGGTCAGGCAACAGGCTCAGCGTCTGGCGGGTCAGGTTGCGGCTGACGATGAGCAACTCGCCCCACAGCGTGCGCGCTTCCCAGAAGCGCTGATAGGCCACGGTGTTCCTGAAACCGAGGAAGATGGCCAGGGTCAGGCCCCACAGGGTGAATGGCGTTGGGGTGAGGATAACCTTGTACTCGAACAACGTACCGTGCGTGGCGACCACTACAGAACTGATCAGCACGATGTACAGCACCTTCAGCCATATCGCCGGAATGATCGAGCCCTTGAGGGAGAACAGCAAAACGCGGATGGAGGGTTTTTGCGGCTGGATGATCATCACGGCAAACCTTGTACTGTGGTGCGAAAAATTCGCGCAATACTTTAGGACAAAGCGTAGAGAGGATACAGCTCGGCAACGAGATGATGTTACATTATATCGTAATAGCCTTTCGCGAGTTGCTCATGTCTTCCCCTCACGCCCGCCTGCAATCGATTGACGCCCTCCGTGGTTTGGTCATGCTTTTGATGCTGCTCGACCATGTTCGTGAAACCTTTTTTCTGCATCGCCAGGTCAGTGACCCTATCGATGCCTTGAATGTGGCTCCCGAGTTGTTCTTTACGCGTCTGCTCAGTGCCTTGTGCGCACCCGTGTTCATTTTCCTCACCGGACTTTCTGCCTGGCTCTACAGCCAGAAGCACAACCGCACAGAGACCTCAGTATTCCTGCTCAAGCGCGGACTGTTTCTAGTGCTGTTGGAACTGACCCTGGTCAACCTGGCCTGGAACGGCACCTTACTGCCGCAAACCGTGTGGCTGCAGGTGATCTGGTGCATCGGCATTTGCATGATTGTCCTGGCGGCGGCCTTGCATCTGCCAGGTCCGGTGGTGCTCGCCCTTGGCATTCTGATCGTGGCGGGTCACAACGTGCTCGACCCACTGGTGCTCGACAATGAATCAAGTTGGTTTGCCCCTTGGGCAATCCTCCACCAGCGAGCGTTCATCGAGTTGGGCGGCATCACCCAGGTCCGCACCACCTACCCGGTATTGGCGTGGATGGGGGTGATCTTTCTGGGGTGGTGCGCAGGCCCCTGGTTTGCTCACGGTGTAGCGTCGACAAGGCGCTTGGTATCGTTGCTGGGTTGGGGGGTGGCGTTGCTGCTGGCATTTGTGGGCATCCGCTACCTGAATGTCTATGGCGATCAACCTTGGGTCGCCACAGGTGATGCACTGCGTACTACCATGAGCTTTCTCGCGGCACGCAAATATCCGCCATCACTGATGTTCCTGATGCCTACGCTGGGCCTTTGCTTGATCCTGCTCGCTGCGCTGGAGCGTTATCAGGCGCGCCGCTGGGTGTCACTATTGGCGCTGTTCGGCGCTGCACCGATGTTTTTCTATCTGCTGCACCTTTACGTGCTCAAGGCAATGTACCTGGTAGCAGTGGCCTGGTGGGGGTTGAACCAGGGTGCGCATTTCGGTTTTGATCAAATTGCCAGCGTCTGGCTGTGCAGCCTGGGATTGGCAGTGGTGCTGTATTACCCGACGCGCTGGTTCGCTGCCTTGAAACAGCAACGTCGGGATGTGGCTTGGCTCAAGTACTTCTGATCCTGCTCAGTCGTGGCAGCAGTGGGGCTTGTCGGTATCGACCCCCTGGTAACGGTCGTGATGGCGTACCCAATCCATGGTGCCTTGTTCATTACGGCCCTTGGGCATCAGGTCGAGGAAGTTGTAGGCACCGACCAGGATGTCCAGGCCTCTGGCATAGCTTGAGTAGGTGTGGAAGATCGTTCCGTCGGCATCGCGATAGAACACGCTCAAGCCCGGCAGCTCGGTTTCGTCCCCCACGTAAGGTTCGTAGTTGTATTGGCTGCTGCCATCAGTGTTGACGCTGACGCCGAATTCTTGATTGAAGTGGCTGCCGTGGGACGACACCCAAGGAAACTTCCAGCCCATGCGTTGCTTGAATGCCTGGAACTGCGCGAAGGGCGCGTGCGACACGGCGACCAGCGCCACATCGTGATGCGCCAGGTGCAGGTTGGCGCCATCGAAGTGGTCGGCCAGGAAAGAGCATCCACTACACCCCTCGCTCCAGCCATCGGCGAACATGAAGTGATAAACCAATAGCTGGCTGCGTCCGCCGAACAGATCGGCCAGGCTCAGTTGCCCTGCGGGGCCTTCAAAACTGAAATTTTGCTCGACGCGCACCCATGGCAGGGCACGGCGGGCCCTGGCCAGTTCGTCGCGTTGATGGGTGACGGCTTTTTCATGCAAGAGCAGTTGCCGGCGGGCACTGAGCCATTCACTGCGAGAAACCACCTGCGGGTTGTTGTAGTTGTCCATGGTTACGCTCCAGCGGAGGAATGTACCTATGGTCGTCCGGGGCAGATGCGTTTCGACCGTTTACCACGCGTTGGTCGGAATTGGCTGATGAGCGGTGCTCAGTTTGAGTCCACGATAGAGGCTAAAACGATTCATCTGGCGATTAGCCACTTTCTCGTGACTTCAACGTTGTTGCTGCGGGTGGATAGGCCTACTATTCATAGGCTTATGAATAATAAGCCTAAGCTTATAACAAAAAATGGAGTCTGTGATGATCCCACTGGATCGAATCCTGATGAGTAGCCTGCTGCTGTTTTCCGTGACTGCAGCCCAGGCCGCCGACGGCCAAAAAGTTTTCAGCCAAGGTGGGCAGAACCCCGCCGCCATGGCCTGCCTGGGGTGCCATGGGGTAGATGGCAAGGGTATGGCGGCCGCTGGTTTCCCACGATTGGCAGGTTTGCCAGCCGCCTACCTGAGCAAACAGCTGCACGATTTTCGTGATGGCAGTCGCAAGAACCCGATCATGGAGCCTCTGGCCAAAGCCCTCAGCGATGAGGAAATCCAGGCGGTGACCACAACCTTGGCGGCCATGCCCAGCGATGTCATGGCAGGTCCTGGCAGGCAGCAGATGGCGATCGATGCCACCCAGAAGCTCGCCTTGTATGGTGATTGGAGCCGCAAGATTCCAGGCTGCGTGCAATGTCACGGGCCAGGGGGTGTCGGCGTGGGCGAGCATTTTCCGCCCTTGGCGCAGCAACCTGCTGCCTATCTGGTGGCGCAGCTCAATGCCTGGCGCGATGGCAGCCGCAGCAACGACCCGAACCAACTGATGGTTGGCGTAGCCAAGGCTATGAGCGAAGAAGAGGTGAAGGCGGTAGCCGAGTATTTTGCCAATCCGGCCAGCCAGGAGGTGAAACCATGAAGCCGTTGATGTTTTGCGCCCTGGCGCTGGCAGTGGGCAGCGCTCACGCCGCACCGATTGCCATGGACGACCAGTCGCAGATCAAGGTGCCTGCGGCGAGTGCTGCCCCAGGCTTTACCCCGCCTGCCGAAAGCGAACTGCCAGACAACGCGTTCGGCACCATGGTCCGCCAAGGGCATGCCCTGTTCGTCGATACCAAGCGGCTGCTGCCGGATAAAGTTGGCAACGGCCTCAACTGCAGCAACTGTCACCTCGATCAAGGCCGTCTTGGTAATTCGGCACCGCTCTGGGGCGCGTACCCGATGTACCCGGCTTATCGCAAGAAAAACGACAAGGTCAACACCTTCGCCGAACGCATTCAGGGCTGCTTCCAGTTCAGCATGAACGGCACGCCACCTGCAGCTGACAGCGCGGAAATGACAGCGTTGTCGGTGTATGCCTACTGGTTGGCGAGCAAAGCGCCGATTGCGGTGGAAACCCCGGGGCGCGGCTATCCAGAGGTGGCGCAGCCGGCGCAGGGGTATGACTTCAAGCGCGGAGAGCAGGTCTATCAACAGCAGTGTGCTATTTGTCATGGCCCTGACGGCCAGGGGCAAAAGGTTGCCTCGGACTACGTGATGCCACCACTTTGGGGAAAAGATTCCTACAATTGGGGCGCAGGCATGCATAGGATCAATACTGCGGCCTCGTTTATCAAGTACAACATGCCCCTGGGCAAGCCCGGCAGCCTGAGTGACCAGCAGGCCTGGGATGTTGCAGCCTATATCAACCGCCACGAACGCCCTCAGGATCCGCGTCTGGTGGACGGCTCGATCGAGAAAACCCGCGTCAAGTATCACGCCAACGACGGGGTCAATCTCTACGGGCAAAAGGTTGAAGGGGTGCTGATCGGTAAGGGCGTCCTCTAGGAAAACTCGCTTTCGCAGGCTGTATTGCAGCCTGCGAGCAGCGCAATATTTACCTTCGATGGGAACTATCTACACTAGGATTTCTCTATCATGGCATCGGCCAGTAGTGGCGGGGCATTGTAAGGTGACTGCCGCCTGATTAGACTGCGCCGAATTTCGTACGCAAAGCCCCTGTTAAGGACGTATATGATCAAGAAATGCTTGTTCCCGGCAGCCGGTTACGGCACTCGCTTCCTGCCTGCTACCAAAGCCATGCCCAAGGAAATGCTGCCGGTGGTAAACAAGCCACTGATCCAGTACGGCGTTGAAGAAGCGCTGGAAGCGGGTCTGACCGAGATCTCCATCGTTACAGGTCGTGGCAAGCGGGCGCTGGAAGACCACTTCGACATCAGTTACGAGCTGGAAAACCAGATCAAAGGCACCGACAAGGAAAAATACCTGGTCGGCATCCGTCGTCTGCTCGACGAGTGTTCGTTCTCCTACACCCGTCAGACCGAAATGAAAGGCTTGGGCCACGCAATCCTGACCGGCCGCCCTCTGATCGGCGACGAGCCCTTCGCCGTCGTGCTGGCGGACGACCTGTGCGTCAACCTTGAAGGTGATGGCGTGCTGCAACAGATGGTCAAGCTGTACAACCAATTCCGTTGCTCGATCGTCGCCATTCAGGAAGTCGATCCTCAAGAGACCAACAAGTACGGTGTGATCTCTGGTGAAATGATCCGTGACGACATTTACCGGGTGAACAGCATGGTCGAGAAGCCTGCGCCGGAAGATGCGCCATCGAACTTGGCAATCATCGGTCGCTACATCCTGACCCCGGACATCTTCAAGCTGATCGAAGAAACCGAGCCAGGCAAAGGCGGTGAGATCCAGATCACCGACGCCTTGATGAAGCAGGCGCAGAACGGCTGCGTCATTGCCTACAAATTCAAAGGCAAGCGTTTTGACTGTGGCGGCGCCGAAGGCTACATCGATGCCACCAACTTCTGCTTCGAAAACTTCTACAAGACCGGTAAGGCCTACTAAATAGCTTCAAGCGGCAAGCTACACGTTGCAAGTGGATCGCATACGGCTTTTTCTTGTAGCTGGTAGCTTGAAACTTGCAACTTGAGAGCGTCGATATGTCCTACGATTTTGATCTGTTTGTGATTGGTGCCGGGTCCGGTGGTGTGCGTGCTGCGCGATTCGCTGCCGGTTTCGGTAAAAAGGTGGCGGTTGCCGAAAGCCGTTACCTGGGCGGCACCTGTGTCAACGTCGGCTGTGTGCCGAAAAAGCTGCTGGTCTACGGTGCACACTTTTCCGATGACTTCGAGCAGGCCGCAGGTTTTGGCTGGTCACTTGAGGACGCTCAGTTCGACTGGGGCCAGTTGATCGCCAACAAAAACCGTGAAATCGAACGACTCAACGGTATCTACCGCAACTTGTTGGTCAACAGTGGCGTTACCTTGCTCGAAGGCCACGCCAAGCTTGCCGACGCCCACACAGTGGAAGTCGACGGTCAGCGCTACACCGCCGAACACATCCTCGTTGCTACTGGCGGCTGGCCACAGATTCCGGATATCCCCGGCAAAGAGCTGGCGATCAGTTCCAACGAAGCCTTCTTCCTCAAAGAGTTGCCCAAGCGTGTTCTGGTCGTTGGCGGTGGCTATATCGCTGTGGAATTTGCCGGAATCTTCCAGGGGTTGGGCGCGAAAACCACCCTGCTTTATCGTGGTGACATGTTCTTGCGCGGCTTCGATGGCGCCGTGCGCACGCACCTGAAAGAAGAGCTGGAAAAACGCGGCATGGAGCTGCAGTTCAACAGCGATATCCAGCGCATCGAACGCCAGGATGACGGTAGCCTCAAGGCCACACTCAAAGACGGTAGCGAGTACGTTGCAGACTGCGTTTTCTACGCCACGGGTCGACGCCCGATGCTCGATAACCTGGGCCTGGAAAACACCGGCGTGGAGCTGGATTCTCGTGGGTTCATTCGCGTGGATGATTTGTACCAGACCACCGAACCGTCGATTCTGGCCATTGGTGATGTGATTGGTCGGGTGCAATTGACGCCCGTGGCGCTGGCCGAAGGCATGGCGGTGGTCCGACGCTTGTTCAAGCCCGAGCAATACCGTCCGGTGGACTACCAGAACATTCCGACCGCCGTGTTCAGCCAGCCGCCTATCGGTACCGTCGGCCTGACTGAAGAGCAGGCGTTGGAGCAAGGGCACAACGTGCAGGTATTTGAGAGCCGCTTCCGGCCGATGAAGCTGACCTTGACCGATATTCAGGAGAAGACCCTGATGAAGCTCGTGGTCGATGCCGATACCGACCGTGTGTTGGGGTGCCATATGGTCGGTCCGGAGGCTGGCGAGATCATTCAAGGTCTGGGCATTGCGCTCAAGGCGGGGGCAACCAAGCAGCAGTTCGACGAAACCATCGGGGTGCATCCGACGGCTGCCGAAGAGTTCGTGACACTGCGTACACCCGTATCGCGTTAAGGCGAGACTGCGTGTTTACGCGCGAAGTGAACGTGCGGTTTCCTACTTTTAGCGTGACGAAAGCGGTTGGCTCGGTTGACCGCAGCTGACATTCGCCGATAGGGACATTCCAGATACTGGCCGGGCGCTGCAATCCAGCGTCCAGTCAGGTGAGGCCTGATTGTCCCAATCATTTCTCAAGTGAATGTCACTATGAAACCTTCAAAAAAATCCCTTCTCGCCGCGAGCTGCTGCCTTCTCTTTGGGGCTGGGCTGGCTCAAGCCAATGGTCAGATGAGTTTCAGCGGTAGCGTTCTGGCCGGCACCTGTCTGGTCAATGGCGGGAGCAGTGATGTCGCCGTGACCTTGCCGCCTGTGGCTGCCAGTCTGCTGATCAATCCTGGTCAGGTTGCCGGCGAAACGCCATTCAACTTGAGGCTGACCAACTGCTCTCCTGGCCTGAATCGCGTCTCTACCTATTTTGAACCCGGTCCAACCATCAGCCCGCAAGGGCGGTTGATTGTTGATGCCAGTGGCAGCACCAATGTCGAGGTTCAATTGCGCAATGGCAATAAAGCAGTGATGGATCTGGCAGGCGCCCAAGGCAACCAGAACTCCCAGGTCGTCGATATTGTCAGCGGCCGGGCGGTGCTCAACTATTACGCCGAGTACTACTCCTTGGGGGGCACGACTCCAGGACCGGTAAACACTCGCGTGCAATACACCCTGGTGTACCCGTAATTGCGCCGAGGCAGCCCTCAATCGGGCTGCCTTCTTCTGCCTTTGTTGCTTCAGGAAACCTCTATGAAAGGATTTTGCCTGCCAATGTGGCGCGGGTGGCTGCTGGCTGCCTGCGTGTTCAGCGGGGCGGTCAATGCAAACGTGGTGATTGCAACCACCCGGGTGATTTATCCGGCCGATGCTGGGGAGGTTACCGTCAGCCTCAGCAACAAAGGCCAGCATCCCTCGTTAGTGCAAGCGTGGGTCGATGACGGACAAGCAGATGTGCCGGTGGAGCAACTGAACGTGCCATTCAGTCTGACGCCAGGGTTGTTCCGGCTCGATCCCGGCAAGGGGCAGACGCTACGGCTGTTCCAGAGCGAACATGAATTTGCCTCTGACCGCGAGAGCCTTTACTGGCTTAACGTGTTGGACATTCCCCCTAAGGGCCAGGGTAACGCGTTGCAACTGGCCGTGCGTTCTCGTATCAAGCTGCTCTATCGCCCCCAAGGGCTTGCAGGCAATGCTCAACTAGCGGCGCAATCGGTGAGCTGGCGTTTGCTGCGCAGCGCTGAGGGCTGGATGCTCGAAGCCCATAACCCGAGCCACTTTTACGTCAACCTCAGTGAGTTGTCAGTGCATGTCGACGGTCGTCAGTATCCGGTAATCAGCAGCCATATCGCGCCGTTGTCGGCCCAGCTATTCGCAGTGAAAGGCCTGATGAGTGTCCAGGCTGCGATGGCGGCGGTGCACTTCGCCAGTGTCAACGATTACGGCACGGTGCTGCCTGCCCGCACGCCAGCCGAAGTGGTGCCCAGGCACTGAGTGCACTGGGGGCAATAACCATGAACAGATCTTGCACCGGTCGCCCATGGCGACGGGTCCAGGCGCTATGTTGCCTGGGCATGGGGCTGGCGGTCAGTGCGGCGCAGGCGCTGGCACTGGAGTTCGATCCCCGCTTCCTGCAAGGCGAGGGTGGTCCAGTGGCCGATGTGAGCCGTTTCCAACAGGCTGACGCCGTACCCGAGGGTGAGCAACTACTGGATGTCGTGATCAATGAGAACTGGAGCGGGCGCTGGCCGGTTTCATTGCGCCTTCAGGGCGACGGTCACCAAGCCCAACCTTGTTACAGTGCTACCTTGCTCGAAGCGTTGGCAATCGATCAATCCCGGCTGGCGCCATCTGCACAAGCGCAACTGCGTGCAAACGCCAGTTGCGTACCCTTGTCTGCGCTGGGGTTACAGGCCAGCGAGCATCTGGACTACTCCGCGTTACGACTTAACCTGCAGATCGCCCAACTGGCATTGTTGTCCGATGCGCGTGACTACTTGCCTGCGCAGCAGTGGAGCAGCGGTACGCAAGTAGCGTTCGTCGATTACCGCTTGAACCAGTTCAGCCAGCAGAGCAGGGCAGATAGTCAGCATTGGAACCAGTCCTTTCTGGGCCTGCGCAGCGGTGTTAATACCGGCGCCTGGTATTGGCGCCATGAAGGTAACGTGCAGGCGGGCGAGGGTGTGGAACAGCGCTACCAACCGGTTGCCACCTATGTGCAACGTGATGTGCCGATGTGGAAGGCGCAGTTGACACTGGGTGAGGCTTTCAGCCGAGGTGAAGTCTTCGACAGCATTGCCTACCTGGGACTTGGGCTGGGTAGCGACGAACGCATGCTACCAGCTTCGCAACGTGGCTTTGCACCGACGGTCAGTGGCATTGCCTACACTACGGCGCTGCTGACCATACGTCAGCGAGGTGTTGTTGTGCATGAGTCGACAGTTCAGCCAGGACCGTTCGAAATCAACGATCTGTATGCCAATGGCTACAGTGATGACCTGGAAGTGACAATCAGGGAAGCCGATGGTAACCAGCGTATCTATACCGTCCCTTATCAGGCTGCGCCGTTGGCCCTGCGCCCAGGCGCCAGTCGTTTTGACTTCAGCCTCGGGCGTTGGCGCGATGGCCTGGGCAACGTCGGGCCCGAGCATTTGCAAGGCAGTTGGCAACAGGGCCTGAGCAATCACATGAGCGTCCATGGTGGTGTGCTGGGTGCAGATGGCTACCATTCGGCCGCCATGGGGGCGACATTCAACAGTCAGATCGGCGCACTGGCACTAACCCTGTTGGGTTCGCGAGCAAAGCAGACTGGGCAGCCGGCCGCCCGTGGCGAAGCACTTCGCCTCCATTGGCGACACGTAATCGCGACGTCGATGACTGATCTGAGCATCAGTCTGAGCAGCAATCGCCCGGGTTATTACGGTTTTAACGACTTTGCCCGTGGACAGAGTGATGGGGTGGGCATTTTACCTAATCAACAGGCAAGCGTGCGCGCAAGTGTTGCTGTCAGCCAGGGCTTGGGTGATCAACGTGGTCGGTTCAGCTTGCAGGCCACGCGTATGCAGTATTCGGGGCAAGCAGGTAGTTATTTGAGCTATTCAGTGGGCTATTTCAATCGTTACAGATCACTGGGCTACGGCATTACCGCCTCCCGAGAGCAGTCCGCTTCGACCGGGCATCTCAATCAGTTTGGCTTGTCCCTGAGTATGCCGCTTGGCCGCCAAAGGCGAAGCTCGTTGAACAGCAGTTGGAACGGTGTCGGCAAGGGACAGAGCAGCAGCACCACGCGGTTCACGACAACGGCGGGTGAGCATAGCGAGTGGAGCTATGGTCTAGGCCTGTCAACGGCACATGACCAGCAACGCAACACCGCGGGTGTGGATGCAAGCCTGCGATACAGCGGCGCAGCCTCCGAAATCAGTGCTTCGTTGCTTCAGCACAACGACTATCGGCAGGTCTCCATGGGTGTTCGCGGTGCAGTCATCGCTCACGCAGGTGGGTTGACCGGGGCGCAGTCGTTAGGCGAAAGCTTTGCTATCGTGCACGCCCCAGGAGCGGAGCACGCACGGCTCAAGCAAGCGCCGCAGGTGCGCCTCGACCGGCGCGGATATGGCGTACTGCCACAGTTGTCACCCTACAGCCTCAACACCGTGGAACTTGATCCCAAGGGCACTTCGCAGGATGTGGAACTGCAGATCAGCAGTCAGCAGGTTGTGCCGCGTGCTGGCGCCGCCCCTTTGCTTTACTTCCCAACGCGCAGCGGACGCAGTGCTTTGATCGATGCACGGCTGGCGGATGGCAGTGCGTTGCCATTCGGCGCCAGCGTGGTCAATGAGGCCGGGGATGAACTGGGGATGGTCGGGCAGGGCAGCCGCTTGCATGTACGCGGTATCGAGACGCAGGGCAGCCTGCAAGTGCGTTGGGGGCGGGGTAATCAGCAACGCTGTTCGGTGAATTACCAGTTGCCTGAGTCTCAAACCAAGATCCATGGTCCCTCAGTTTTGACCGCCAGGTGTGTTCCTGACGATCGTGTCTTACTCTAGTGTGGTAAGACGCCTTTCACCTATAGGGACGCACGCTTATAGCCAAAACCAATCACCAACATGAGGTTTACCAATGAGCATTGAGTGAGTGTATTGGCTACGATTCTTCCATCAGTTTTTTCAACCCCCTGAAGGAGAGTCACTTATGCCTATTATCAATAGCCAGGTAAAACCGTTCAAAGCCACTGCTTACCACCAGGGCAAGTTCGTCGAAGTGTCTGAAGCCGACCTCAAGGGCAAATGGTCCGTGGTGTTCTTCTACCCGGCTGACTTCACTTTCGTCTGCCCTACCGAGCTGGGCGACCTGGCCGATAACTACGCCGAATTCAAAGACCTGGGCGTGGAAATCTACGGTGTGTCCACCGACACCCACTTCACCCACAAAGCCTGGCACGACACCTCGGAAACCATTGGCAAGATCCAGTACCCGCTGATCGGTGACCCTACCCACGTCATCTCGCGCAACTTTGACGTGCTGATCGAAGAAGCCGGTATCGCTGACCGTGGCACCTTCGTGATCAACCCGGAAGGTCAGATCAAAATCGTTGAGCTGAACGATGGCGGTGTAGGCCGTGACGCCAGCGAACTGCTGCGCAAGATCAAGGCTGCCCAGTACGTCGCTGCCCACCCAGGCGAAGTCTGCCCGGCCAAGTGGAAAGAAGGCGAAGCTACCCTGGCGCCATCGCTGGACCTGGTCGGCAAGATCTAAGACCGTGAGCCAGCCGAGGGCGGTGAGCCACCGCACCTGACGTTGTCACCGCCCCGCAAAACGCCCGGGCGCTTTCGCTCGGGCGTTTTTATTTCTACCGTTTGAAAAAGGAATCGCCCGTATGTTGGACGCCACGCTTAAAACTCAGTTGAAAACCTACCTGGAGCGGGTCACTCAGCCGATCGAGATCGTTGCCTCCCTCGATGACGGCGCGAAGTCCCGCGAAATGCGCGACTTGCTGGTTGAAATTGCCAGCCTGTCCACTCTGATTACCTTGCGTGAGGACGGCAGCGACGCCCGCCGCCCATCGTTCTCGCTCAATCGCCCAGGGGCTGCAAAAGACATCAGTCTGCGCTTTGCCGGCATTCCCATGGGGCACGAATTCACCTCGCTGGTGCTGGCGCTGTTGCAGGTTGGCGGTCACCCGTCCAAGGCCAGCGCCGAATTGATCGAACAGATCAGCAGCCTTGAAGGTGAGTTCAACTTCGAAACCTACTTTTCGTTGTCGTGCCAGAACTGCCCGGACGTTGTCCAGGCGCTGAACCTGATGGCGGTGCTCAATCCCAATGTGCGTCACGTCGCTATTGACGGTGCGTTGTTCCAGGAAGAAGTCGAATCGCGCAAAGTCATGGCTGTACCAAGTGTGTACCTCAATGGTGAAGTATTTGGCCAGGGGCGCATGGGGCTGGAAGAGATCGTCGCCAAGCTGGACACCAGTACGGGTGAGCGCCAGGCTGAGAAAATCAACGCCAAGGACGCTTTTGATGTGCTGGTAGTGGGCGGTGGTCCAGCCGGTGCTGCGGCGGCCATCTACGCTGCGCGTAAAGGCATCCGTACCGGTGTTGCCGCTGAGCGTTTCGGTGGTCAGGTGCTCGACACCATGGCGATCGAAAATTTCATTTCGGTTCAGGAAACTGAAGGCCCGAAACTGGCCATGGCCCTGGAAGAACACGTCAAACAGTACGACGTGGATATCATGAACCTACAGCGTGGCGAAGCGCTGATTCCAGCCACCGACGGCGGCCTGCACGAAGTGCGCCTGGCCAGTGGCGCCTCGCTCAAGGCCAAGACCGTGATTCTGGCTACCGGTGCGCGCTGGCGTGAAATGAACGTGCCGGGCGAGAAAGAGTACCGCAGCCGTGGCGTGGCCTACTGTCCGCACTGCGATGGCCCGCTGTTCAAAGGCAAGCGCGTGGCGGTGATCGGTGGCGGCAACTCGGGTGTCGAGGCAGCTATCGACCTGGCCGGCATCGTTGCCCATGTCACCCTGATCGAGTTCGACAGCCAGTTGCGTGCCGATGCTGTCCTGCAACGCAAGTTGCACAGTTTGCCGAACGTGAAGGTCATTACCAGTGCGCTCACTACCGAAGTGCTGGGTGATGGCGAGAAGGTCAATGGCCTGCGCTACAAAGACCGTAACAGCGACGAGCAGCATGACATTGCACTGGAAGGGATCTTTGTTCAGATCGGCCTGTTGCCCAACACTGATTGGCTCAAAGGCACTGTCGAGTTGACGCCGCGAGGCGAGATCATCGTCGATGCCCGTGGCCAGACCAACCTGCCGGGTGTATTTGCGGCGGGCGATGTGACCACTGTGCCGTACAAGCAGATCGTGATTGCCGTGGGTGAGGGGGCCAAGGCGTCGCTGGCGGCTTTTGATCACTTGATCCGGACGTCTGCGCCGGCCTGATGGACAGCGTGCCGGGCAAGCGTGTGCCTACCTGAAACCGGTAGACGCAGGCTTGCCCGGCGACTTACTTATTGTTCAAGCCAGACGCTCGCCCACACACGCACGCCGGTATTCACCAGGCGTCACCCCATAGGCTTGCTTGAACTGTCGGTTCAAGTGGCTCTGATCGGAAAACCCCAAGGCAAACGCGACATTGAACGGCAGACAGTCGTTTTTCAGCAATTCTCGCGCCCGGCTCAGGCGCCGCTGCTTGAGCCAGGCATGCGGCGGCAGACCGGTGGCCTGACGGAAAACGCGGGCGAAATGGAAGGGCGAAAGGTTCACTGACTGAGCCAGCTCTTGCAGTGAAGGCGGGTAGGCCAGGCGACTGTCCATCAACTCCTTGGCCCGGGCCACGGCGCAGGGCTCGTTACCTGGCTGGCGGACACTGCCCACTCGGGCATGGCGTTGCACCAGCAACAATACGGCCTCGCGCCAGGCGGTCTGTTGTTCCAGGGCACTGGCCCCCTGTTCCGCCGAGCGGTGCAGCCAGCTGAAAGCCTTGGCCAGTTGCCGGTCATGCAGCACGCTGGCTTCGAAGCTGGGCAAGCCATCGCGCTTGAGTTCCAGTTCGTCCAGCACGCCGGTGATGCGCTCACTTTCCGGATAAAAACCCCGGTAGCGCCAGCCCTGTTCGTGGGCCTTCGCTCCTGTATGCAGCTCATCGGGATTGATCAGCACCATGCTGCCCACCGGCGCCAGGTGTTCGCTGCCACGGTGCCAGAACCGTTGGGCGCCCGACTCGATGATGGTGATCACATAGCCTTCATGCACATGCGGAGCAAAGCGCTGCTGGAAATATCGAGCGTGCAGCAGCTCGATATCGCCAAGTGCGGGGGCTTGCCAGAAGCGGGTCTGTTCCTGCGGCGCAAGGTTCATGGGCTGCCGTTCAACCACCAGCGAATGACGAAGAAAAAGGCCATGCTCACCAGCATGCTGATCAAGGTGCTGCGGGTCAACAGCACCAGCACCACCGCGACCACCGAGCCAAGCAGGTAGGGGTTGCTCAGGCTCAGGTCCAGTTCATGGCCTGGCAAGAAAATGATCGGACCACAAATCGCAGTCAGCATGCCCGGTACGGCAAATCCTAGAAATTGCCGTGCGTTGGAACTCAGGCGCAGGGGCAAGCGCGGTTCGAGAAAGGCATAGCGATTGAGAAACACCAGCAGGCCCATGCCGATAATCAATGCAAAGATCATGAGCGTGCTCCACTGAATTTCTGGCAGATGAAACCCGCGCTCATGCCCAGCAGACCGGCCGCCACCAGGCCGGTTTCCCAGTGCCAAAAGCTGAACAGTACCGAACTGAACAAGGACACGGCGACGCAGACCACGGTTGCCAGGTTGCGTACCAATGGCGCGATCAGGGCGACAAACGTCGCGACGATAGAGAAGTCCAGGCCCAACTGATCCAGGTGCGGAATGTTCTGCCCGAGAATGATGCCGACCAGTGTGAACAGGTTCCAGGCAATGTAGAACGTTAGGCCCACACCCAGGGCATACCAGCGATTGAACTGCTGCTGGTCGTACTGGCTGGTCAGGGCGAAGAACTCATCGGTGAGCAAAAAGCCCAGGCCCAACCGCCAGCGTGTCGGCAGCCCTGACAGCACCGGGCGCATCGACAGGCCATACAGCAAGTGCTGAGAGGTCAGCAACAGAGTAGTCAGCAGGATTGAGAACAGGTTGGCGCCACCTTTGATCATGCCGATCGCCACCAACTGCGCGGCGCCGGCAAACACGATAGCCGAAAGCCCCTGGCCTTCCCACGGCGTGAGGTCGGCTTCGATTGCCATTGATCCAGCCAGCAGGCCCCAAGGGGCAACGGCCAGGGACAACGGCACAATGGCAATGGCGCCCTGGATAAAGGCTTGGCGGGCGAAAGGTGGATTGGGCATGGGCGTCTGCGACAACTGAACAAGGTTGCACAGCATGCCAGAGCCGCGCGCGGGTGACTTGTACGATCTTGCTATGGCGCAGGTCGGGGCGTGAAAGCAAGCCTCAATGTTTGCTGCTGAGCAATCGTTGCTGCACCGCAAAACAACCGTTCAGGTCTACCGCCTTGCGCCAGTAAAACTGCCGTTGGGCAGGATTGCCATTGCCTTGCAAGCGGTAGATTTCAGCCTGGTAGTCGCGTTGGCGACCCCACTGCATGGCCAGCCCTTGGGGCTGGGTGCGGTTGCACAGCAAGCGTTCTGCCGGTTGCGGATAGTAAGAAGCGTAGCGGTTGGCGACAGCGCTGACGTTTTCCAGGTCGCGGTCAAACGCTGCGCTTTGGTTGTAGTTCGGGCACCAGGACTCAATGCCCAGCGCTGCTGGTGCAAATCCTTGGGCAACACTGGCTTCAAGCAGCGGGCAGGCGGCGTCGGGAATCTGGTCGGCGGGCAGGTAGGTCATGTAGTACAACGCCAGACGGTAGCGGGCTACCGGGTGGTCGAGCTCCACGGCTTTCTTCAACAGGCCTACCGCAGGGGCCAAGGTGCGGCCCATGTTCTGGCCCTGTTGCGCCAAATCCTGGTTGGTGGTGCTGGTTTTCAGGCTGAAGCTGGTGTTCTGGCTCTCGGCCTGCTCCAGCAAGGTCAGGGCTTGGCGATACAACAGATCGGCGTGCGGATCGATCTGCAGGCCCTCTGCCTGAACGCAGACGGGTGCCAGCACGACCAGCACGGCGGCTAATAGCGAGGCGCCCGGCAGGGCAAAGCGCTTGCAAGGCGGTGTCTGACGGCTGTGCATCAACGAACGAGAAACGCGGTGATCTACAGGGTTCAATCCAACTGTCCGTAGTGGGGCTCGAAGGGGCCTGGGGCAAAGGTGAACATTTTAACCATTTCAGGACCCTTGTCCAAAGCAGCAGAATATTAGTGCCAAAGCGAGCTCAGATTGTAAAACAGCCCTGTCACGGCGATCACTAGGAGCATGCCACCGCTGGTCAGACTGATCAGGCGCTGATGCCGCGGGGTTGCCAGCGTCCGGGTCACCAGGATGTACGCCCCCAATATGGCCATATCCAGCACTACCCAAACCAGTGAAAGTAGTAACAGGCTGTTACCGGTGTGGTGAGTGATATGGATGAACTGCGGAAACAGGGCCACGAAAAAAAGAATGTCCTTCGGATTCGACAGGCCGGTGGCGAATCCACGCCACAGGCCGCCTTGGGCGGAGGGCGGCGCAGGTGCATCGCCGGCCGATTGCCCGAGTGTCTGGCGCAGGCTGGAAATGGCCAGGTAGCCAATAAACAGGCAGCCTGCCAGGCTCAAGGCCGTGAGCAAAGGAGGGGCGATGGTGGCGCTGGTAAGAATCAGGCAGGCCGCCAGGGCGATCAGTACCAATGAGGCGCCATTGGTCCCCAAGGCCGTCATCAACGCCTGGCGGCGGCCAGCATTGGCGGCAGTGTCGACGACAAGCGCCACCACCGGGCCAGGCGTGGCGATCAGTAGAAGTACAGTCAGTGCATAGGTCAGCAGTAGTGCGGTGTTCATCGTTGTGCTCGGTAGCTGGAATCGTGTTGGCTATTCTCGACAGCGACGAGCATCTTGAAAAACGCATGTTATTGTGGCTTTGTATTAGTCTTACTAATGCTTGAGGTCGGCCGTGTCCGAACGAATTCCAGCCTTGCAGGCGCTGCGGGCTTTCGAGGTGGCGGCGCGACATGGCTCCTTTACGCGGGCAGCTCATGAACTGGCGTTGACCCAGGGGGCGATCAGCCATCACATCAAGACCCTGGAAAGCTTGTTCGACTGCGCGTTGTTCGAACGCCGCGGCCCGAAACTGTCGCTGACCGAGCCCGGCCGCCTGCTGGCTCAAGAGCTTAAAGTCGGCTTCAAAATCATCGAAAATGCCTGCGGCCTGCTCAAGCAAGACCGTAACGGCATTCGTTTGAAAGCGCCTTCCACCCTGACCGTGCGGTGGTTGCTCAAGGCGCTGGAACAATATCGCCAGCAGGAGCACCACAGCCGTGTGCAGCTCTCGAGTGTGTGGATGGATGTTGATAACGTCGACTTCTACAGCGAGCCTTTCGAGGCCGCCATCCTCCTGGCTGACGGGCGCTTTAGCGCCGATGTCGACAGTCTCAAGCTGTTTGACGAATGGTTGGTGCCGGTATGCAGCCCTGACCACCCGGTGAAGGCGGCTGAGCACCTGGATGCATTGAATTTCATCGAACTTTTGCACCCTTCGGCAGATCGCCGCGATTGGCGCCGCTGGCTGACCAGAATGGGGGCTGCGCAGGTGACAATCGACCGTGGCCAATTGTTCGATACCCTCGATCAAGGTATTAGCGCCGCGCAGCAAGGCGCCGGCGTTGCCGTGGTCGATTTGCTGCTGGCTCAGGGCGAGCTCGACAGCGGCCGGCTGGTCATGCCATTTCCCCAGGCCGTGGCCACTGCCGAGAGCTATTATCTGACCTGGCCGCGAACGAGTCCGCAGGCGCGGGACGTACGAGCGTTGGGCGAATTTTTGCTGGCGCTGGTGCCGCAACTACCGCTCCACGGTGTCGATTATTTGTATGACTAATGGTTGTGTTCGACGTCGTGCCGATGTTCGGCAAATACCCGCTCAGCCATGAAGTCGATGAACACGCGCAAGCGTGACGGCATTGCGCGCTTTATGACCGGTGTGCTGGTGTTGATCGGTCAGGCCTTGTTGATTGCCGGGGGCGCTCATCGCCACGGCTTTGCACCGGGCGCGTGAGCCGTCGGCTAGGGTAGAATCGTCCTACAGACAGTTGTTCAGAGGTTGCAGCGGTGGAGTTACAGCAGGGCTTTGTCCTGACCCGGCATTGGCGTGATACCCCGGCAGGCACCTGCGTCGAATTCTGGTTGGCCACCGATCAAGGTCCGCGACGCTTGAGCATACCGTTGCAGACCTCTGTCGCCTTTATTCCCGAGGTACATCGCCAACAGGTCCAGGCATTAGTGCGTGGTGAGCGTGGCGTCGAGTTACGGCCACTGGCGCTGCGGGACTTTGAACAACGGCCGGTGCTTGGTTTGTACTGCCGCCAGCATCGCCAATTGATGCAATTGGAAAAGCGCTTGCGTGCGGTCGGGGTGCAGATCTACGAGGCCGATATCAAGCCGCCTGAACGCTATCTGATGGAGCGTTTCATTACCGCTGGGGTCAGCTTCAGCGGCATCCCGGACGAGCGGGGAGTGTTGCAGGATGCGCATCTAAAACCGGCCCCCGACTATCGACCGGCGCTAAAACTGGTGTCGCTGGACATCGAAACCACCGAGCGTGGCGAGCTTTATTCCATCGCCCTGGAAGGCTGCGGCCAGCGCCAGGTGTATATGCTCGGTCCTGAGAATGGTGACGCCCAAGGCATTGATTTCGACCTTGAGTATTGCGCCAGTCGCGCGCAATTGCTTGAACGTTTGAATCGCTGGATGGCGGTGCACGATCCCGATGCGATCATTGGCTGGAACCTGGTGCAATTCGACTTGCGCGTACTGCAGGCCCACGCTGAACAGCTCAAGGTTCCCCTGAGCCTTGGGCGGGGCGGCGAGGCAATGGAATGGCGTGCACATGGCAGCCGTTCGCACTTTTTTGCCGGCGCCAATGGGCGGTTGATCATCGATGGTATCGAAGCGCTGCGCTCGGCGACCTGGAGCTTCCCCTCGTTCAGTCTGGAGAATGTGGCGCAAACTCTGCTCGGTGAGGGCAAGGCGATCGATACGCCGTACCAGCGCATGGATGAAATCAACCGCATGTTCGCCGAGGACAAGCCAGCGCTTGCACGCTACAACCTCAAGGATTGCGAGTTGGTCACGCGAATTTTCGCCAAGACCGAGCTCCTGACCTTCCTGCTTGAGCGGGCCACGGTAACCGGTTTACCGGTCGATCGCAGTGGCGGCTCGGTGGCGGCGTTCTGTCATCTCTACATTCCCTTGATGCACCGCCAAGGCTTTGTCGCGCCGAACCAGGGCGAGCGCCCGGACGAAGCCAGTCCCGGCGGCTTTGTCATGGACTCCCGGCCCGGTCTGTACGAGTCGGTGCTGGTGCTCGATTACAAAAGCCTGTATCCCTCGATCATCCGCACGTTTCTAATCGATCCACTGGGTTTGGTCGAGGGTCTGCGCGAGCCGGGTGATGACAGCTCGGTGCCAGGCTTTCGCGGGGCGCGGTTTTCTCGAACGCGCCATTGTTTGCCGGCTATTGTCGAGCGGGTCTGGCAGGGCCGCGAGAGCGCCAAGCGCGAGCACAACGCGCCGCTGTCCCAGGCCTTGAAGATCATCATGAACGCGTTCTACGGTGTACTCGGTTCCAGTGGCTGCCGCTTCTTCGATCCGCGCCTGGCTTCGTCGATCACCCTGCGCGGTCACGAAATCATGCGTCGCACTCGCGAGTTGATCGAGGCTCAGGGCTACACGGTGATCTATGGCGATACCGACTCTACCTTCGTCTGGCTCAAAGGTGCGCACAACGAGGCCGAGGCCGATGTCATCGGCCGTCGCCTGGTGGCGCAGGTAAATCAGTGGTGGCGCGAGCACTTGCGCGAGACCTATCAGCTCGACAGCGCCTTGGAACTGCAATATGAGACGCACTACAAGCGCTTTTTGATGCCGACCATCCGCGGCACTGAAGAGGGCAGTAAAAAGCGCTATGCAGGGTTGGTCCAGCGTGGGGACGGCCTGGAAGATATTGTTTTCAAGGGGCTGGAAAGCGTGCGTACCGACTGGTCGCCACTGGCTCGCCAGTTTCAGCAGGCGCTCTACGAACGTATTTTCCGTCGCCAGCCTTACCAGGACTATATACGCGAGTACGTGCGCCAAACCCTCGCAGGTGAACTGGACCCGTTGCTGATCTATCGCAAGCGCCTGCGTCGGCCGCTGGAGGATTACCAGCGCAATGTACCGCCTCATGTGCGGGCGGCGCGCATGGCCGATGAATTCAACCAGCGTCAGGGTCGACCTCGGCAGTACCAGAACGGCGGCTGGATCAGCTATGTGATGACGGTAGCTGGGCCCGAACCCCTGGAAACCCGGAACAGCGCCATCGATTACGACCACTACCTGACTCGGCAACTGCAACCGGTGGCGGATGCCATCCTGCCATTTGTGCAGGACGACTTCACCGCTCTGATCGATCGGCAGATGGGCTTGTTCTAGCGCAGTCGTTACTCACCCCGAATCAGCCCCAGCGCCAGCATCAGCCAGGCTGCCGCTGCCAGGGCAGTTGCCGTGCGAACGTGGTTCCAGCGATTCCAGCTCGGCACATAGCGATGCCATGCTGCTGCGGCTTCGCTGCTGGCGGGGTCGAGGCGGGCGAGGGTCTGGTTTTTCGGCACGTTGAACAGCAGGGTCACCAGCACATTGCCTGCCAGATACAGCGCGCTGCCAATGGCCATACACAGGCTGCCTGGTAAAGGCCAACGCTGATAGGCCCAGACCAGTAGCGCGATGCTGGTTAGCGCGGTGCCGAAGAACAAGGCCAGGAACAGTCGGTTGATCACCACCTGGTTGATCGACTGCATCGCCGCCACCGCGCTCTGCTCGGGGATGCGCTCCAGTGCTTTCATGACAAAGTTGGAAAAGGCGAAGAACAGCCCACCCATCAGGCCACAGCCGAGGGCGGTGGCAAGGATCAGCAACAACAGCAAGGTCTCGATAACGCTCATGGTCCAGTCCTTCGGCAGTGGCAGGGGCAAGCGTGGCTGACAGCCATCAGCTATCCTCAGACTCAGATGTCAGCCTGTTCTGGACATGCCCAAGGATTTACATGGAAACCGCAAGTTACCTTTGAGCTGTCCACGGATTTCGTCCTGTAGTTTAGGCTCGCACCTCAGATCTTTCGTCGCGATCTGTAGTCTTTGATGCATGGAACTTGAAGGAGATGCGCATGCTCGTACGGTCACTGACCCTCGCCACTTTGATGGCCATTGCTGGCCCGGTCTTCGCCGCCAACAGTGATCCCAGCCCGTTGGAACAGGATCTGAACAAGGCCCGTCCACTGATAGTCATTGCACCCAGTACCGCAGATCCGACCCTTCGCGGGCTGAACGAGGCCCTGAATGACCCAGCCACCAAGGCGGCGTTCCAGGAGCGCAACCTGGTGCTGTACAGCATTGCCGGCATGATCGGTAAGCGCGAAGACAAGTACCTCGATCAGCAGGCAACCATGGCGCTGATACGTGAGTTCAAGTTCAGCGCTGCCGACACGGTGATTACCCAGGTGGTGCTGGTCGGCAAGGATGGCGAAAAGCATCGAATCGAGCACACCGGCACCGTAGAGCCAAAGACAATCTTTGATGCAGTCGATGCCTTGCCTGCCGAAGAAAAAGCCATCGTTGCCCCGACAGTGGCGGAGCAGAAACAGGCCGCTTCTGCAACGAACAAGGACGGCAAGCCCGCCAAGCCAGGCAAACCGGCCAAACCCTTGCCGCCGCCCAAGCCACTTGAGGATTGAGCACCCTCAACTACAACCGCTAGGTACGGGGTTGTCCCCTCAGTCGCCGGTCTGAACCTGCAGCATCAGCTTTCCATCGATGTCCCGAATCAGGCCGCTGGCCAGCAGCAGTGGCAGCAGGCGCTTGTGCAATTGCGCTTCGACCAAGGCGCGTAATGTCTGCAGGTCGAGCTCGCCCGGCACTACCAGGTCGGCTTTGGTGTACGACAGCCAGGCTTTTTTGAGCACCATCAGCACATCACTGCCCGAGGTGGTGGCGAAACGTCGATGCAGCGTTTGCCCGGCCAGCTCGAAGGTGTGGGCGTGTTCGTACCCGGCTTCGTCGCCAGCGCTAGCCTGGCAGCGGCTGCAGCGGCATGGGCCGTCGCCGAAGGCTTTTTGCAGGTAGGTGTTGAAGTCCACGACGGGCTTGAGGCTCAGGCGCTTGTCGACTTCGAAAAGATCCGAGGTCAGGTGTTGTTCAGCAGTCAATGTGTTTTCCCTGATTAGTCTTGGCGGGGGCGCACAATACCAGTCTTTGGCCGTGCCGGATGTCGAAGCGAAGGGGATTTTTCTATGAGAGTCCATTACCCTAGGCGCCCGCGAGCGTCAGCAGACGCCGATCTATCCGCCGTTGGAGTTCAAGCATGTACAAACACACAGCCACCGTGACCGTTAGCGCCGAGCAGCGCGATGATGTCGAGGCGGTCGAGAACCCGGGGATCAAGATCGGCCTGGAAGCCGTCACCGAGTCCCTGAAGAAGGTCCACTTCACCGGCGCCCTGGCAGCCCCCGACAACCCGACGCACATCTGTGTAACCCTGGACAACGGCCTCACTTACTATGGCCCAATCGTCAATGGCCATGCGGAGCTGGAGTTCGGCTGGATCGCTTTTGAATGCGACATGCTCACCCCGGAAGAGTTGGGCCTGTAAGTATCAATGGGCGGCGGATCGCCCTTCATCCCCTCGCTGAACGGCAATTGTTGCGGGGGGTATCCTGTAGGTTGCAGGCAAAGTCCGGTTGCTCTGCGGGGAGTGCATGAAATGAACGGCCACCCTGAAAACGACTCCCAGGATGAATTCGATATGCTGGCTTTGGAGTACGAACTTGGCTCGCTGGGGGCAGGTCCGCGCCCCGAGGTTGAACACCATCTGAGTCATGATGCCGAGTTGCAGGCGGCGATCGATTCCTGGGAGCAGCGCTTACTGGTGCCGGCAGAACCGGCACTTGTTCAGTTATCTCGCCTAGGCGTATGGTCACGGATCAAGCGCTGGTGGCATCCTTCAGACTGAATCAGTCAAGATTCGCCAGGCAGCGTTCGAGAATATCCAGGCCTTCGTTCAGTACCTCAGGTTCAATGGTCAGTGGCGCCAGCAGGCGAATGATGTGCCGCGCCTTGCCGCTCGGCATCAGCAGCAACCCAGCATCCCGCGCAGTGGCAAGCAATTGGTTGAGTTGCGCCGAGCCCGGCGCGCCCTTGGCGTCGATCAGTTCGATCCCGCGCATCGCACCGGTACCGGTCAGGCGGCCCAAATAGGGCGAAAGCTGCTGGGCTTTCCAGCGTTGATAGCGACTCTCAATGGTGGTTTCCTGCAGCTCGCCCCAGTCGGCAAGGTTGCTGTCGGTCATCGCATCCAGGGTTGCCAGGGCCGCGGCGCACGCCATCGGGTTGCCTGAATAGGTTCCTCCCAGGCCACCTTTGGCCAGGCAGTCTAGCAGGTCCTTGCGCCCGACCACGGCGCCCAGCGGCATGCCGCCAGCGATACTCTTGGCCAACAGAAGCAGGTCGGGCTCGATGCCCAGGCGTGAGAAGGCGAAGCGCTGGCCGGTTCGACCAAAGCCTGACTGGATCTCGTCAATGATGATCAAGATCCCGTGGGCATCGCAATAAGCGCGCAAAGCCTGGGCAAATGCGGGTTCCATGGCCAGGAAGCCAGCTTCGCCCTGGACCGGTTCGAAAATCACTGCCGCCACTTCATTGACATCGATTTCGACACTGAACAGACGTTCCAGTGCTTGCAGAGCCTGATCGCTGCTGACACCCGTATCGACGCTGGGGAAGGGCAGGTGATAGACCGGTCCTGGCAGCACGCCAACCCGTTGCTTGTAAGGGGCGACCTTGCCGTTGAGGTTCAAGGTGGCCAGGGTGCGCCCATGAAAGCCGCCATCGAAGGCGATGATCGCTGTTTTGCCGGTGGCTCCACGGGCGATTTTCAGGGCGTTCTCCGCCGCTTCTGCACCACTGTTGGTGAGCATCCCGCTTACGGGGTAGGAGACCGGTACGAAGTCCGATAGGCGCGCCATCAAGTCGATGTACGGCTGGTGCCCGGCAGCATTGAACGCATAGTGAGTGAGTCGCGTAGCTTGATCCTGGATGGCTGCGACAATGCTTGGGTTGCAATGGCCCAGGTTCAACACGCCTATACCTGCGACAAAATCAATATAGCGTTTGCCGTTGCTGTCCCACACTTCCGCATTTTTGCCGTGCGACACGGTGATCGGGTGAACTACGGAAATGGACTGGCTGATATATTCGTGACTCATATGCGCGCGGGCTCCGGCAAGTTAAGTTGATATATAAGCGACACCGCAGAACGGAGCGCAAACGAATTAAACGATTGCGGTTATTCCTGAAATTCTGGAAGTATTGCTTGTTGCCTTACACGCTCGCGGATCCACTGCACAAACGCTCGCACCTTGGGGACTTCGGCAGCGTGTTCGGCGTGCGCGAGAAAGTGGGATCCCTCGCTAGGCTTGGCGTGTTGCCAGGCGAGTACCAATTTGCCTTCGGTCAGTTCCTCGGCCACCAGATAATGCGGAATCAGAGCAATGCCGCAGCCTGCCTGGGCGGCACGTATACACATGGAAAAAGTGTCGAAGCGCGGGCCATGGTAGCTGTTTTCGCTGTGCAGACCCTGGTCGTCGAACCATTCGTGCCAGGCTTCCGGCCGCGAGGTGCATTGCAGCAGACGCTGCGCGGTGAGCGTGCTGGCACTTTCAAAAGCATGCAGCGTGAGCAGTTGTGGTGAGCATACGGGCACCACGTTCTCGTTGAACAACTCAATGCAGGTCGCCCCTGGCCAGGTGCCCTGACCGAAGAAAAAGGCGATGTCAGCCTTGGCCTGGACCAGGTCAAAGGGTTCCAGCGCATTGCGAACATCCAGATGAATTCGCGGGTGGCGCTCGCCGAAACCTTTGAGATTGGGAACCAACCAGCGTTCGCCAAAGGTCGGTTGGGTTGCGATGCGCAGCACTTCGGTCTCGCCGCCGTAGCTGAGGATGTAGCGGCTGGAGATATCCAGTTGGACGAGAATTTTGTTCACCTGCGCCAGGTACAGGGCGCCGGCCGGTGTCAGGTGTAGGCGCCGGCGAATGCGTTGGAACAATGGGTGGCTGAGCATCTCCTCCAGTTGCGCAACTTGTTTGCTCACTGCGCTCTGGGTCAGGTGCAACTCTTGCGCTGCCCGTGTGAAGCTCAGGTGCCGGGCGGCAGCTTCAAAGCACTGCAGGGCGGTGGTCGAGGGCATCAGGCGTTTGGATATGGTCAAGTGATCCGGCGAAAAAAGCGTGAGGTCATTCCTTCGAGGAATTATGTTTTTCTAAAAGGTCGTTTGTGAGTGTCGGTCGTATAGATTAATACTGATCGGCGTCAAGGATTTCAACTGAAATTGACAGTAAGCGAAACAGTCTAGCCACGGCAACTAACGGGTCGCGTTTGTGTGCTTGAAAGTTAATGTTTAACTGAATGAATTCTTGCGGTTTTTAAACTTTCTACGGCGTGGGACGAGCCTTCGATAACTAAAATCGCCACCTTTAAAATAATAATTTCTGCTCTAACCCTGTCGACTGCTCCTGCTAGGCAGCGACATACCCAGTTGAGGGTTGAACATGGCATCGCTACAACAAAAGAAACAGCGTTCGCTGCAGCACGGATTGACATCCCGTCAGGTGTCGATGATTTCCATCGCCGGCATTATCGGTGCCGGGTTGTTCATTGGTTCCTCCACCGCCATCGCAACGGCGGGCCCCGCCATTCTCATTTCCTACGCCATGACCGGCGTGCTGGTGTTGCTGGTCATGCGCATGCTCGGTGAAATGGCCATTGCCAACCCGAACAGTGGCTCCTTCTCCACTTACGCAAGCCAGGCCATCGGTCCTTGGGCGGGCTTTACCATTGGCTGGCTGTACTGGTGGTTCTGGGTGCTGATCATCCCGGTGGAAGCGATTGCTGGCGCCGACATCCTGCATGCTTATTTTCCCGGCGTGCCTTCCTGGTTGTTCGCCTTCCTGATCATGATCGTGCTGTCATGCACCAACCTGATCAGCGTGAAGAACTTTGGTGAGTTCGAATACTGGTTCGCGCTGATCAAAGTGATAGCCATCCTGGCATTCATTGTTGTCTGCACCCTGGCCGTGTTCGGTGTCTGGCCGATGGCGCAAAACACCTCCGGTGTCGGCCAGCTTTGGGCCAACGGCGGTTTCATGCCCAATGGTTTCGGTGCCGTGCTGGGAGGGGTGTTGATCACTATTTTCTCGTTCTTCGGCGCTGAAATCGTCACTATTGCCGCGGACGAAACCGAGAACCCCAAGGAGAAAATCCGCAAGGCTACAAACCTGGTGGTCTACCGCATCGCCATCTTCTATATCGTCTCGATCTTCTTCATCGTCTCGCTGGTGGCCTGGAACGATCCGCAGCTCAAGGCCGTGGGTTCCTTCCAGCGTGTACTAGAGGTGCTCAACGTGCCGGGGGCCAAAATGTTGGTCGACCTGGTGGTGCTGGTCGCCGTGACCAGTTGCATGAACTCGGGCCTCTACACTGCTTCGCGGATGCTTTACTCGCTTGGCGCTCGGGGTGAAGCACTGCCCATGACCAAGCGCATTTCTGGTAATGGCGTGCCCACCGTAGCAGTAATACTCTCGACCTTTGCCGGGTTTGCCGGTTGCCTGGTCAACTATGTGTTCCCCGGCAAAGTCTTCGGTTTCTTGCTCTCGACCACAGGCGCCATTGCGCTGCTGGTGTACCTGGTTATCGCCGTATCGCAACTGCGCATGCGCGCCATCACTGATCGTCAAGGCACCGAGCTTGCGTTCAAGATGTGGCTGTTCCCATGGTTGACCTGGCTGGTGATCGGCTTGATCGTGACCGTGCTGGGCTACATGTTGATCAGCCCAGCCTACCGCTACGAAACCTTGATGACCGCGGGTGTGACCCTGGCGATCTTGTTGATTTCCCTGAGCCGTCGCAAAGCCGTTGCCAATGACCTTTCAGATCGGTCACTGACACCAGGCGGCAGCGTCTAGTGCGCACCTGTGCAGTGTGCAAAAGCCCATGACCTGTTCATGGGCTTTTGCGTTGCACAGCGGTACTATCAGCCTGGCTTTCCCTCCAATACAGACAACCAGGAAGCTTATGAACAACGCTCTGCTATCCGTTCAGGAACTGGCCGCCCCCGAGGGCGTCTGCTATGGCTGCGGCTGCTCCCATCCCAGTGGCCTGCACCTGCAAAGCCATTGGCATGAGGACGATATTCATCTGATCTGCCGGCATTCGCCCGACAGCACCTTTCTCGGCTGGCCGGGGCTGGTCTATGGTGGACTGCTGGCCATGCTGGTCGATTGCCATTCCAACTGGACTGCCATGGCCTATCACTACCGCGCCGAGGGGCGCGAGCCGGGGAGCCTGCCACGTATCGACTGTGTGACTGGGCAATTGAGCCTGACTTACCTCAAGCCCACGCCCATGGGCGTCGAGCTGTTGCTCAAGGCCAGGGTCGAAGGCGAGGTCGGGCGCAAGAGTCGGGTAGTGTGCGAGGTCTGGGCCGATGATGTGCTGACCGTGAGTGCCGACTCGGTGTTCGTGCGAGTCGACACCGAGAGGCTTAAGCACAAGGCCCACGGTAACGTCTGAAGCAGTGGTTGCCGCGCCTTAACGCAGGCGTTCGACCATTTGCCCAAGCACATCCAGCACAGCGCTGGCCAGTTCTCGCGAACGCAGGCCGTTCCAGCCGGTTTCCGGGTTGGGGGCGTCGTCGTGATCCTTGAATGGCATCTCCAGGGTCAGCGACAGGCAATCAAAGCTCTGGCCGACACTGTTGGCGCCCAGGGTCAGATTAGCCTGGCCTGGCGCAGAGCGCGGATACCCTTGTACCTGTTGGAAGTCGACGGTGCGTTTGCACAAGTTGTCGCGGAAGGTTTTTTCCAGTTCGGCAAGGCGCGGGGTGAAACCTGGGTTGCCTTCGCAGCCTGCGGTGAATACATGGGGGATTTCCTCGTCGCCGTGCACATCGAGGAACATATCGACGCCTTGTTGTTTCATCTGCATCTGGGCGAAAAGTACCTCGGGGCTCCTGTCGGTGTTGGCGGATTGCCAGGCGCGGTTGAGGTCCTGGCCTGCGGCATTGGTGCGCAAGTGGCCGCGGAAGGCGCCGTCCGGGTTCATATTGGGAATCAGGTATACGTCGGCGTGTTCGAGCAGGGCTTGCACGGTTGGATCGTTATGCTGCAGCCGGTCGATTACGCCTTCCACGAACCATTGCGCCATATGCTCGCCCGGATGTTGCTGGGCGATGATCCAGATCTTGCGTTTGCCCGCGGCCCCGTCGCCGGCACGCAGCAGGGGAATGTCGCGGCCATCGAGGCTGCGACCGGTGGCCAGCAGCTCCACGCCAGGCAGACTGATTGCGCGTTCGATCAGTTTGTTGTGACGGGCGCGGGTGTAGGGTTCGAAATAGGCGAACCAGGCCTGGGGCTGTTCGGCCTGCAGATCAAAGCTCAGTGCCTTGCCGTCGAACTGGGTTGGGACGCGAAACCAGTGTTGTTGATCATAGGAGGCAACGGCCTGATAGCCCGCCCAGGCATTCTTGTAGGAGGACTGGCCAGCGTTCTCCAGGATGAACGTATGTTGCTGGCCTGGAGTCAGGCCGCTGACCTTGAAGTGGAACCACTGGAAATGTTCGCTGCAGGTGTCAGGGCGAATCGCCAGGCGCGTGCGTCGCGGGTCACTGGCATCGTTGATGAGAATGTTACCGGAATCGAAGTCGCAATCGATGTGCAGGGTAGACAGCGTCACGGTCATCACCAGGCTCCTGTAGAGTTGTTGTGAGCCTAACTCTACACGCCTGGCTCACGACCAGAAACCAATCGCTGCCATGGCTGCCAGGGCCAGGCCGATGGCGACCGAGCAGCCACCTACCGTTAACGCCGCCCGAGGCTGGCGATACCAGCCGTCGTGGCCCAGTTGCCTGGCTGGGGCCAGCAGTGATCGCCAACGCAGTTCAGTGGCGTGGAACGCTTCACGGTGTGCGGCGTCAGAGTCGAGCCAGCGGCGAAAGTCGATGCGTTCACTGGCGGTCACTTGTGGGCTCTGCAGGCGTACGTACCATTGGCCAGCGGTGCTCGCGACGGCGTCATGCTCGTGGCGAACGCTCTGCAGGGCCTGGTTCATGTGGCGCTCCACGGTAAGCGCAGGCAGTTCCAGGCGCTCGGCGATGGCGGCAAAACTCAACTGATCGAGGCGACTGAGGAGCAAGACCTGCTGGACGCGGCGTGGCAGCCTTTTCAATTGCTCCAGCACCGAACTGTCAGCGATATTCTGGGCCTGCGGATGATGCTCAAGGGGCAGCAGCAGACGGGTCATGTATAAGCTCCTTGCGAGAGGGGGAGGGGGCGTCCTCCTTGACGCGACAACAGCTTAATCTTAACGAGATTGATTCTCAAGTGCTAATTCTGCAAAGCGCTGTTACACGCTTCACCCTGCGACATTCATTTGCTATCATCGCGGCCATTCAAGCGACACCCGCCTTCATTAGCCTGAAGAGCCAAAAAAAAAGACCCGGCAAAAAGCCGGGTCAAAAACCGTGATTAGCCTGATGAGGAGATAATCTGAGAGTCCGACCTAAGGGCTTTCAGTTTATCCAACCAGTCTCGCGACCAGTTGTGAGCAATAATAATCGTTATCATTTGCAAGTCAAATGAATTTTCTGTAATCCGGTAAAAAAAATTTACCGAACCTGCTCCCTCATTCAATGAACGACGCCAGCATCGTCATTGAAGCGACTCTCCACGTTGTTTCCTCGTTCGATCAACAATGTTGAGATGCATTTCTCAGGTGCTCAAGCACGGTCCTGGCTGTGTTGATCATGTGCACCACCGCCAGCGTCATATCCCGTTGTGTGCCCTGCAAGCCATTTGCCGACTCGTTCGCAGTGGCGGCTGCCCAGCGTAGCAATTGCGCGACATGTTCGTTTGCCTGGGTTTCGTTCATGCCCTCGCGCGGCACCAGCCAGGATGTATGTGCTGAATGGGCGGGCGGGGTTGGGTTCAGGTAGAAATCCAAGGCGCGCCGTGCAGCGTCACTGTTACTCAACGATTCGTTATCCAGAACGATATCCTTGTCAGAAGCAATCTGTTTCATTCGGCTGGCTACCTTGTGAGTGAGCTAATTAACGTCGCACTTGATAATAATACGATTTGTATTTGCTTCTAATCTTTAAATACTACAATTTGTGTATTGAGAGCTGAGGGGCAGTCCGTATCGTGCCAGCGATGGATAATTGGACTGATCTGGTCAAGGCCAGAATGCGTGAGATAAAGCTCACGCAGGAAAAACTCGCTGAGCGCATCGGCGTCACGCAAGGGGCTGTGGGTCACTGGTTGCGCAGTGAGCGCCACCCCAAACTCAGGGTGTTGAACCAGATTCTGGTCGAGGTCGGTTTTGCGCCGCTGCGGATTGTGGATGCCCATGAGTTGCGCGAAATCAACGGTACCTATGGCGCATCAGCATTTCCCGCGGCGATAACCGGTGCTGACGGTAAGCGCCACGAATTTTATTTTCGTTATCCGATCTTGAACTGGAACAGCCTGGACGAGGTTGAGAGTGCGCCGGGCTGCGAGCTTCAGGCGAGTGATTATGCGGCGCAGGGCCGAGGGTACTGGCTGAAAGTCGAAAGCGACGCCATGACTGCGCCGGTGGGCCTGAGCGTACCGCAAGGCATGTTGATTCTGGTGGATACCGATGTGGCGGCCGACACCGGCAAATTGCTGATCGCGCGTTCGCCCGACAGCCCCGTCGCGGTATTTCGTCAGTTGATCGAGGAGGGTGGCCAGCGCTACCTGAAGCCACTCAACCCGACCTATCCAAAGGCCTTGTTCACCGAGCAGACACAGGTGCTTGGCGTTGTGGTGCAGGCGTTGGCAAAATTTTGATGGGCTTGGCTTTATCGCCGGGCGGGCCCGCTCCTGCAAGTTGCTAGGAGCGGGCTTGTCTGGCGATTAAGTCGCAGGCTGTCAGCCTTCTTCCAACTCCACCAATACCGCTCCCTCACTGACCATATCGCCTTCCTGGCAAAACAGCGCTTTGACGATCCCGGCCTGGGACGCTCGAATGCTGTGCTCCATTTTCATCGCTTCAAGTACCACCAGTTGAGCACCCGCTTCGACTACCTGACCGACTTCGACCAAGACCCGTACGATGCTGCCATTCATGGGCGCACTCAGGCCTCCTTGATGGCTGTGACTGGCGTCGGCTTCGGCAATCGGGTCGTAGCGGGTAACGGCGTGCAGCTCGCCATCCCATTGCAGGTACAGCGTGTCATCACGACGCACCGCCAGGTGCCGCAGGCGCAGGCCGTTATCTTCTACCTGCAAGTACTCGCCTGCAAGCTTGAGGGTTGACGGGGCCGCGTGGGACAGGCTCAGTGCCTCGGTCTGACCGTTGCAGTTCAGGTGCAGGTTGATTTGTGCGGGCATGCCGGCACGAAAACCGCTATTGGCAGCCCACGGTGAAAAACGGTCGTCCAGGCGCGGCGCGACAGGCTGACTCTGGATATACGCTTCAGCCGCCGCTTGCCAGAACTGGGCAGGTAGAGGTTGTGGCGCCGGGAGCAGTTGCTCCTGATAGCGGGGGATGAACCCGGTATCGAGTTCGGCATCGGCAAACGCAGGGTGAGCGAGAATGCGCCGCAAAAAGGCAATGTTGGTTTTCAAACCGCCAATGGCAAATTCGTCGAGCATAGCCAGCAAGCGCAGGCGCGCCTGTTCGCGGGTCTGCCCCCAGGCGATCAGCTTGCCCAGCATCGGATCATAGAACGGCGAGACGCTGTCGCCTTCGCTGACCCCACTGTCGACCCGACGGCCTTCTCCCGGTACGGATTCGCGATACAGCACAAGGTTGCCCGTGGCCGGCAAAAAGTCATTGGCCGGGTCTTCGGCGTATAGCCGTACTTCAATGGCGTGGCCGTTGAGCGGAACTTGCTCCTGCGTGATCGGCAACGCTTCGCCGCAAGCGACATGGATCTGCCAGGCCACCAGATCAAGGCCGGTAATGGCCTCGGTGACCGGGTGTTCTACTTGCAGGCGCGTGTTCATCTCCATGAAAAAGAACTCGCCGCGTGCGTCGAGGAGAAACTCCACGGTGCCTGCCCCGACATAGCCGATGGCTTGTGCGGCCTTGACCGCAGCCTCGCCCATGGCCTGGCGCTGGGCGCTGCTCAAGCCAGGGGCCGGGGCTTCCTCGACAACTTTCTGGTGGCGGCGCTGGATCGAGCAGTCGCGCTCGTTGAGATACAGGCAATTGCCGTGCTGGTCGGCAAACACCTGTATTTCCACGTGGCGCGGCTTGAGTACATATTTTTCCACCAGCATGCGCGCATCGCCGAACGAGGACTGCGCCTCGCGCTGGGCCGACGCCAGGGCCTCGGCTAATTGGCTTTCGCTCTCGACGACTTTCATGCCCTTGCCGCCGCCGCCAGCGGTTGCCTTGAGCAGAACCGGGTAACCGATCTTTTCAGCCGCGGCGCGGAAGGTTTCCAGGTCCTGGGCTTCGCCGTGGTAGCCAGGCACCAGTGGCACGCCGGCTTTCTCCATCAGAGCCTTGGCTGCCGATTTGCTACCCATGGCGTCGATGGCACTGGCCGGTGGGCCGAGGAAGATCAGCCCGGCCTGTTCGATGGCGCGGGCAAAACCTGCGTTTTCCGAAAGAAAACCGTAGCCTGGGTGAATCGCCTGGGCACCGCTGGCTTTTGCCGCTGCCAGCAGTTTGTCGATGTCCAGGTAACTGTCGGCGGCTTTGGCTCCCCCCAGGTCGACGCGAATATCGGCTTCGCGACTGTGGCGGGCATCACGGTCGATGGCACTGTGGACCGCGACGGTGGTCAGGCCCAGCGCCTTGGCAGTGCGCATGACGCGGCAGGCGATTTCGCCGCGATTGGCGACCAACAATGTGGTCAAGGCTGTGCGGGTCATGGGCGCGGCTCCTTGTTCGACGATTCGGCCTGCCAGGCCGGGCTGCGTTTTTCCAGAAAGGCGCGCAAACCTTCCTGGCCCTCGGGGCTGACGCGGATGCGGGCGATGGCATTCTCGCAATAGCGGCGCAGTGCCGGGGTCAGCTCGCCGTGACCGACTTCGCGCAGCAGTTCTTTGCTGGCGCGCATGGCTTGCGGGCTATTGAGCAACAGATTGTCGATCCACTGGGCAACGGCCTGTTCCAGTTCAGCGGCAGGGTAGGCCTCGGCGAGCAGGCCCAGTTCGCGCGCACGCTCACCACTGAAGCGTTCGGCGGTCAGCGCATAGCGCCGCGCAGCACGCTCGCCCATGGCCTGAACCACGAACGGGCTGATCACAGCAGGCGCCAGGCCGATGCGCACTTCAGACAGGCACAGCTGTGCATCGCTAGCGCCGATGGCCATGTCGCAGCAACTGATCAGGCCCAGGGCGCCACCAAAGGCTGCGCCCTGCACCACCGCCAGGGTCGGAACCTTGAGCTTGGCCAGGTTGTACATCAACTCTGCCAGCTCGCGGGCATCATCAAGATTGGTGTTGTAGTCCAGCGCTGCCGACTGCTGCATCCAGGCCAGGTCGGCACCGGCGCTGAAGTGTCGACCACGACCGCGCAACAGTACAAAGCGCAACTCGGCATCGCCGGCGATGTCGTCAATGGCCAGGATCAGCTCGCGGATCATCTGCGCATTGAACGCATTGTTCTTGTCTTCCCGGCTCAGCCACAAGGTGGCGAAACCACGGGGGTCCTTGATCAATTCAAGGGTAGTGAAGTCGCTCATGGTCACATCCGGAAAATGCCGAAACGGCTTTGCTCGATCGGGGCGTTCAGTGCTGCGGACAGCGCCAGGCCAAGGATGTCGCGGGTTTGCGCCGGGTCAATGACGCCGTCATCCCACAAGCGGGCGCTGGAGTAGTACGGGTGACCCTGATGTTCGTATTGGTCGAGGATCGGTTGCTTGAGGCGCGCTTCGTCCTCGGCACTGAACGGATGCCCACTGCGCTCGCTCTGCTCACGCTTGACCTGAGCCAGCACGCCAGCAGCCTGCTCGGCACCCATCACGCCGATGCGTGCATTGGGCCACATCCATAGAAAACGCGGGTCGTAGGCGCGGCCACACATGCCGTAGTTGCCCGCTCCGAAACTGCCACCGATGATTACGGTGAACTTCGGTACTTGCGCGCAGGCCACTGCTGTCACCAGCTTGGCGCCGTGCTTGGCGATACCACCGGCCTCGTACTTCTGCCCGACCATGAAGCCGGTAATGTTCTGCAGGAACAGCAGCGGGATTCCCCGTTGGCAAGCAAGCTCGATAAAGTGCGCGCCTTTTTGCGCCGCTTCTGCGAACAGGATGCCGTTGTTGGCCAGGATCGCAATCGGGTAGCCGTGCAGGTGGGCGAAGCCACACACCAGGGTCGTGCCGAACAGTGCCTTGAACTCGTCGAACACCGAGCCATCCACCAGGCGGGCGATCACTTCACGCACATCGAACGGTTGCTTGGCGTCGGCTGGAACGACGCCGTACAGCTCCTGCGCGTCATACAGGGGTGCAATCGGCGTCTGTTGCGCAAGGTTGCCGAGCTTGTGCCAGTTGAGGTTGGCGATGCAGCGCCGGGCGATGGCCAGGGCATGGTCATCATTGTCGGCATAGTGGTCGGCGACGCCACTGGTCTTGCAGTGCACATCGGCGCCACCGAGGTCTTCGGCGCTGACCACTTCGCCAGTGGCGGCTTTGACCAGCGGTGGACCGGCAAGGAAAATGGTCGCTTGCTGGCGAACCATGATCGCTTCGTCAGCCATGGCCGGTACATAGGCGCCACCCGCTGTACAGGAGCCCATGACCACGGCGATCTGAGGAATACCCAAGGCGCTCATGTTGGCTTGGTTGAAGAAGATTCGCCCGAAGTGTTCACGGTCGGGAAACACTTCGTCCTGGCGGGGCAGGTTGGCGCCGCCGGAGTCCACCAGGTACAGGCAGGGCAAGCGGTTCTGCAGGGCGATGGCCTGCGCGCGCAGGTGTTTCTTGACTGTCAGCGGGTAGTACGAGCCGCCTTTGACCGTGGCGTCGTTGGCCACAATCATGCACTCGACACCTTCGACCCGACCGATACCGGCAATGACACCTGCCGCCGGAACGTCTTCGCCATACACTTCGTGGGCCGCCAGTTGGCCGATTTCCAGGAACGGCGAGCCGGCGTCAAGCAGGCGGTCGATGCGTTCGCGTGGCAGCAGTTTGCCCCGCGAGGTGTGGCGCTCCTGGGCCTTGAGGCCGCCGCCTTGCTGAACTTGCGCCAGCAAGCTCCGTAGCGCATTGACCTGCTCGAGCATGGCCGTGCTGTTGTCGGCGAACTCCGCCGAGCGCGGATTGATCTGGGTATGGAGGGTAGCCATGGACGTTATCCTTATGCTCAGCGGGTTTCGTTGAACAGTTCGCGCCCGATCAGCATCCGACGGATTTCACTGGTGCCGGCACCGATCTCATACAACTTGGCATCGCGCAGCAGACGTCCGGCCGGGAACTCGTTGATGTAGCCATTGCCACCGAGAATCTGGATCGCTTCCAGGGCCATCTGTGTCGCCCGCTCGGCGGTGTAGAGGATTACGCCGGCAGCATCCTTGCGGGTGGTCTCGGCGCGGTCGCAGGCCTGGGCCACGGCGTACAGGTAGGCACGGCTGGCATTGAGCTGGGTGTACATGTCGGCCATCTTGCCCTGGATCAGTTGGAACTCACCGATGCTCTGGCCAAACTGCTTGCGGTCGTGGATATACGGAACCACTAGGTCCATGCACGCCTGCATGATCCCGGTGGGGCCGCCGGAAAGAACCACGCGCTCATAATCCAGGCCGCTCATCAGCACCTTCACACCGCCATTGAGCGCGCCGAGGATGTTTTCGGCGGGTACTTCGACGTTATCGAAAAACAGCTCGCAGGTGTTCGAACCGCGCATACCCAGCTTGTCGAACTTGTTGCTGCGGCTGAAGCCTTTCCAGTCACGTTCAACGATAAACGCGGTAATGCCGTGGGGGCCTTTGTCCAGATCGGTCTTGGCGTAGATCACATAAGTGTTGGCGTCAGGTCCGTTGGTGATCCAGGTCTTGCTGCCGTTGAGGACATAGTGGTCACCGCGCTGTTCGGCGCGCAGCTTCATCGAGACCACATCGGAGCCGGCGTTGGGTTCGCTCATGGCCAGGGCGCCGATGTGCTCGCCGCTGATCAGCTTGGGCAGATATTTGGCTTTTTGCGCGGCAGTGCCGTTGCGGTTGATCTGGTTGACGCACAGGTTGGAGTGGGCGCCGTAGGAGAGGGCGACCGAGGCCGAACCGCGACTGATTTCTTCCATGGCAACCACGTGGGCGAGATAACCCAGGCCGGCACCGCCGTACTCTTCACTGACGGTGATGCCCAGCAAACCCATGTCGCCGAACTTGCGCCACATATCGGCGGGGAACAGGTTGTCCTGGTCAATCTGGGCGGCGCGAGGTGCCAGCTCGGCAGCAACGAAGGACTGTACCTGGTCGCGAAGCATGTCGATGGTTTCGCCCAGGGCGAAGTTCAGGGATGGGTAATGCATGGAGGGCACCTTGTTGTTCTTGAAATTGGATTACACCTTAGGCTCTGTACGAAAAGCCTTGGTACTCGGTGATGCTGCGTTGAAAACAGCCTCGGAACGCTCATTTACAACCCGTAAACTGCGCTTCCTCGGCTGTTTTCGCCTTGCCTGACCTTCGTCTCAAAACTTTTCATGCTGAGCCTAGCCCCTGTCCTTTGCGCCATCCTGTTGGAAGGGCGCAACAGCGGCTCAGCGGTTTTTCTTTCACCTTTACGTTAACGTAAACCGCAAAATGAAGATTGTCCAGTTGCTTTTATGAACCTAAAGGGATCAGGCGCGACCGCATTCAACGGCCAGGGGGCGAGCGGCACAGGGCTGCCAGGCTCTGTACGAAAAAAGCCTTGATCCTCGGTGAGGCTGCGTTGAAAGCAGCCTCGGAGAGCTCATTTACAACCTGTAAACTGCGCTTCCTCGGCTGTTTTCGCCTAGCCTGACCGTTGTCTCAAAACTTTTCATACAGAGCCTAAGCAGCCCACCGTGACGGCACCCTGCTCAAGTCACCAGCGTTGCGCTGGAACCGGTGCCGATCCTAAGCATGCCAGCGTAAGCCGTTCAGCGCTCCAGCCAGGCAACCACATCGTCGACGGTTAAGAAATTTAGCTCTTCACTAGAAGAAGGTTGATCATCGAATCTTTCTTCCAGATAACTTGAAAATTTAGTGTCAGAGCCAATGATATCGCTAAGCTGGGTCTCGCCGGATATCTCTGATTTGTCGACCCCATATTTTTCGTTAAACAGGTCGATGAGTTCATCTTTCTTAGACATTGCAGTTTCCTCGCTTTGGGTTAAGTAGGTCTGAAGCGTTTGACACGTTTAGTTATTAAGCGCTGATGTTGATTGTTATAAGGTTGTATTTGAAAATTGACCAAGGTTACTGTTTGCCTGTTTCGCACTCGCTCAGCGCCTCAGGCGTCTACGATTTTAGTAATTTGGGGGAGGGGGATCACGAGGTCGGTCTGGCCTTTACCGGTCATGTAGTAATTAACCGTTACGTGGGTTTCGTCAACCGCAGTAATTCGGCCAGTCACCCAACTTTGACCGTAATAAACTCTGGCGCGGTTAGTGTCAGACGCCATGTATTGTTTTGCCGTCGCTATAATAGCTGCCTCCTTTAGTTCACTAGCCTTGCGCTCCTCGACAGTTTTGCGTGCTGTGGCAGCTTTTTCAGCTGCTTCGCTGGCCTTTTTGGCAGCTTGAGTGGCTTTAGCCGCTTCTTCGACAGTCGTTGCCACGTCACCCTTCAGAGCGGCCGCCTCGGCATTTTTCCGGGCGGTACTGGCTTCTTCAGCCGCGATACGGGCTTGAGCAGCGGCTGCATTAGCCGTCCTCAGTTCTTCACCTGCATCAATAGCTTTGAGTGCCTCGGCGTTTGCATCGTTTTGCGCGGCGTCTCGTGAAGCCTTGGCTGCCTGTTCGGCATCCTTGGCCTTGGCAACAGCCTTGCTGGCGGCTGCATCTGTTTCACGTTTTTTTGCAGCGTCCTCGGCCACCTTGCGGGCATCGGCGACGACCTTGGCAGCTTTGCTGGCCTTTGCTGCGGCCTGTTTGGCTTTGTCTGCCTCACTGTTGGCCTCATTTATCTGGCCAGCGGAGCCCGCTGTTTCGGCGTTTACTCGCGCGGTTTTGGCCGCTTCGACGGCCTTGCGTGCGTCGGCGACTGCCTTACTCGCCTGCTGTGCCTCACTGGCGGCCTCGGGGGATTTCAATGCCGGGGTATCGGCATCGGCGAGGGCGGCGTTAAGCGCTTCGGTGGCTGCCTGTTCGGCATCCTTGGCCTTGGCAACAGCCTTGCTGGCGGCTGCATCTGTTTCACGTTTTTTTGCAGCG
>NZ_JAZDCU010000020.1:0-117410 GCF_036324085.1 Pseudomonas auratipiscis | reverse complement strand
AACAGCGCCGCCGCATCGAATGGATAAGCTCACAGCCTCAAATCCCAGCCCAGCCCAGCCCAGCCCAGCCCAGCCCAAAGATCATGCCCCTGGGATTTCGTGAAGAACCAAAAAAAGGGGGGCGCCGACCAAGCGCCCCCATAAGCCGTACAGCACACAACGATTCAGTTCAATCCAGCAGCGCCAGTGCCTCGGCACTACAAGCCTGGACGCGCGCCCAGTCGCGGTTCTTGATCCAACCACTGTCGAGCATCCAGGTGCCACCCACGCACATCACATTGGGTAGCGTTATGTAGCTTTTGACATTTCCTGGGTTGACCCCACCGGTTGGGCAGAAACGTACATCGCCAAACGGGCCGGCAAACGCCTTGATCGCCGCTACACCGCCGCTGATCTCTGCGGGAAACAGCTTGAAGCGTCGGTAACCCAGGGTGTAACCCATCATGATTTCCGACGGGGTGCTGATACCTGGCAATAACGGAATGTCACTTTCCACGCCCGCCTGGAGAATGTCCTGGGTAATACCCGGGGTTACCACGAACTGAGCACCAGCAGCCTGGACCGCAGCAAACATGTTGCGGTCGAGCACTGTGCCGGCACCCACGCACAGCTCAGGGCGCTGTTCGCTCAGTACCTTGATGGCCTTCAAGCCATGCTCCGAACGCAGGGTCACTTCCAGGGTCTTGATGCCACCGGCAGCCAAGGCATCGGCCAATGGCAGGATGTCTTCTTCGCGGGCAATGGTGATTACCGGCAGAATGCGCGCCTGGGTGCATATCTGATCGATCCGGGCAATCTTGTCGGTCATCGAAATTCCCGGCTGTTTCAGTTCATGCGTGGTCATAACGGCGGATCCTTGGTTCATGGGCACCAGTAAATATCCAGAGGGTCTTGAAGAAAAGCACGAATCGGCATTTCGGCGATGTCTGTGCCCTGCAAGGCGGCGCGCAGGGTAGCGAGTTTGCCCGACCCTTGCACGGACAAGGCGGTAAATTCGGCACTGGCCAGCAGCGCACGGGTCATGCTCAGGCGTTGATGAGGAACACTTGGCGCCAGCATCGGCAGGCAACGGCGACTGCTTTGCGGGTCAAGGCCCTCGGCCAGATTCGGACTGTTGGGGAACAGTGAAGCGGTATGCCCGTCATCCCCCATCCCCAGTACCAGCACATCGATCCCGGGCAGCTCGGCCAGGGCCTTGTCAGCGTCCAACGCTGCGGCCTCAAGGTTGCCAGCGGCGCGGTATAAGTTGAGGAAGCGCGCCTTGGCAGCCTTGCCGGTCAATAAGTGACGTTTAAGCAGACCCGCATTGCTGTCGGCATGCTCGACCGGCACCCAGCGCTCGTCGGCCAAAGTCACCAGCACTTTCGACCAGTCCAGCGGCTGCTGAATTAGCGCCGAAAAAAATGCCACCGGGCTACGCCCACCGGACACCACCAACGTAGCCTGGCCGTTAGCCGCTATCGCGGTATTCAAGCGCCCTGCTACATCCTTGGCCAGCCCTTCGGCCAACTGTGCAGCGCTATTGAAGTCATGCGCCGTCACGCCCTCAGGCAGTTGCAATTCAGATATCGCCATACCAAGACCTCCCATCACGGGTAATCAATGCAATTGAACTCATCGGCCCCCAGGAGCCTGCGGCATAGGGCTTGGGCGCTTCACCGCTGCGCTTCCAACCAGCGATAAGCTGATCACACCATTTCCACGCGTATTCGATTTCATCTTTACGCACAAACAGGTTCTGATTGCCGCGCATCACTTCCAGCAACAAGCGTTCGTAGGCATCAGGGATCCTGGCGCTACGCCAGGTGTCGGAAAAATTCAGCTGCAACGGGCCACTGCGCAGTTGCATGCCCTTGTCCAGCCCCTGCTCCTTGGTCATCACCCGCAGCGAAATACCTTCGTCCGGCTGTAGGCGAATGATCAGTTTGTTACCGATCTGCAAGCGCTGTTCCGGGGCGAAGATGTAGTGCGGTGTTTCCTTGAAATGGATGACGATCTGCGAGAGCTTCTGCGGCATGCGCTTGCCGGTGCGCAGATAAAAAGGCACGCCAGCCCAACGCCAGTTGCGGATATCCGCCCGCAAGGCGACGAAGGTTTCGGTATCGCTCTGGGCATTGGCGTTATCTTCCTCCAGATAGCCGGGCACCGACCTGCCTTCGCTGTAGCCTGCAATGTATTGGCCGCGCACCACATGCGTGCTCAGGCCTTCGCCAGTGATCGGTGCCAGGGCCTTGAGTACCTTGACCTTCTCATTGCGGATGCTGTCGGCAGAAAGGTCGCTTGGCGGATCCATGGCAATCAGGCATAGCAGCTGCAGCAAGTGATTCTGGATCATGTCACGCAGTTGCCCGGCCTTGTCGAAATAGCCCCAGCGCCCCTCGATTCCGACTTTTTCCGCCACGGTAATTTCAACGTGGGAAATCGAGTTCTGATTCCACTGAGTTTCGAACAGGCTGTTGGCAAAACGCAGGGCTATAAGGTTCTGAACGGTTTCCTTGCCCAGGTAATGGTCGATACGGTAGACGCGGTCCTCCGGGAAGTACTGGGCCACCGCGTCATTCACCCGGCGTGAAGAGTCCAGGTCATGGCCGATGGGCTTTTCCAGCACAACGCGGGTGCGCGCACTGAGTCCGGCTTTGTCGAGGTTCTCGCAGATACCACCATAAACTGCCGCTGGCGTCGCGAAATAAGCAATCAGCTGGTTATCATCACCAACCTGGCTGGCCAGCGCTTGATAGTCCTCGGCCTTGAAGAAGTCCACATGCACGTAGCTCAAGCGCACCAAGAAACGCTGCAACGCCAGGATTTCGACCTGATCTTGCGGGACGAACTCTCGCAGATGGCTTTCGATTGTCGCCAGGTGCTCAGCAACGCTGCCCGGTTCGCGGGCAAGCGCCAGCACGCGGGTGTCAGCATGCAGCAAGTCGGCGCGATCAAGCTGATAAAGCGCCGGAAACAGCTTGCGCAACGCCAGGTCCCCAAGGGCGCCAAACAGGGCAAAGGTGCAAGGTTCAACGCTGATCGATGCCATGATATGTTGGTTCTTTTATCAAGTTGACGTAGAAATACCGGTTTCAATCCGAGTTTTCAAGGAATAATGTAGTAAAAACCATAACATTTTGCGCCACGAATAGATTCGAGTGGTGTGCCACCCATGCCATCAGTACGATAGGCCACCGCTTCAAAAGCCCACTGCTCCCAGCACGGGCCGCCTCATCGACCCAAGGACACATACCCATGGACCGCGTGCGAAACCTCCTGGAGCAGATCCAGGGCCGCCTCGAAGAACTGAACAAGGCTGAGCGCAAAGTCGCCGAAGTCATCCTGCTCAACCCTCAACAAGCCACCCGTTTCAGCATTGCCGCCCTTGCCCAGGCTGCCAAGGTCAGCGAGCCGACCGTAAATCGCTTTTGCCGCTCGTTCGGCGTCAGCGGCTACCCCGAGCTCAAACTGCAACTGGCCCAGAGCCTGGCCAGCGGCGCTGCCTACGTCAGCCGAGCAGTTGAAGCCGATGATGATCCGGCCTCCTACACTCAGAAAATCTTCGGCAGCGCCATCGCCTCGTTGGACAGCGCCTGCCAACAACTTGATCCACAACTGGTCAGCCGCGCCGTAGACTTGCTGATCCAGGCCCGGCAGATCCATTTCTTCGGCCTCGGTGCGTCCGCTCCGGTGGCACTGGACGCTCAGCACAAGTTTTTTCGCTTCAACCTGGCCGTGTCGGCCCACGCCGATGTGTTGATGCAGCGCATGCTGGCCTCGGTGGCTCACACCGGCGAGCTGTTCGTGATCATCTCCTACACCGGGCGCACCCGTGAGCTCGTCGAGGTTGCACGCCTGGCCCGGGAAAACGGCGCCTCGGTGCTTGGCTTGACCGCTGCCGATTCGCCCCTGGCCAAAGCCAGCAGCCTGAGCCTGAACATACCGCTGCCAGAAGACACCGATATTTACATGCCGATGACCTCACGCATCATCCAACTGACAGTGCTCGACGTTCTGGCTACCGGCATGACATTGCGTCGGGGCGTGGACTTCCAGCCGCACCTGCGCAAAATCAAGGAAAGCCTCAACGCCAGCCGCTACCCGATCGACGACGAACTCAACTGAACAATTGCGCCTGCAAACGCAGGTGAGCCTGTTCGCCTGGGGCAAGACTAAGGCTGTCGCTGCTGCCACTGGCGGCCTCGACACAGACGAAGCCCAGGGTTTCACTGCTGCTGACGCCCAATAGAGGCCGATTGCCCGGATGCCAGACGATTGTGTTTTCGCTATCGCCGGTATCGATACTCAGCTGCCGCTGCCAAGCTGAATCGTGCAACTGCACATTCACCGCATTGGGAAACACGCGCTGACAGCCGCCATGGACCTTCAAGGCACCTTTCTGGCGACAGGCCTGACGGTTCAAACGGTCATAACCGTCAATGTTTTCTAGCCCAGATAGCGCTATCTCGGCAACGTCACTAATACACCAGTAAGCCAGCAGAGCATGACTCAATTGACACGGCTGACTGTCCTGATGCGACGTGCTCAGTTGCAACTCCATGCCTTTGCCCAACCTGGCCGACAGGTCGACCTGCCAGTCGCATAGTTGCAAACGCCACGTGAGCGCCACACCTTCTTCGTCCTCGCTGCTGTCGATCAACTTCCAGTCGAGCAAACGCGCCCAACCGTGGGCTGGCCACATATCTTCACTGGGATGACGACCGTACCAGGGCCAGCACACCGGCACACCCCCGCGGATGGCCCCCACCTGCGGCCATTGCGCCGCGCACCAGAGCCACGGGCGCTCACTTGTGGGCTGGAAGTGCAACAACTGCGCGCCCTGGCGGCTGAACGCAGCCTGGCACTGGGGATGATCGATGATCAGCACATCGCGCTGCTGATAACGCTCCCACTCAAAGGTCGGCCTCGGCCTCTGTGAGGTGAAGAAGCGTTGTAGCGGGTGCTCGGGCATGTCTGGAACTCTTGTTGTTAGTGAGGAGCGTACCGCTAGGCCTGCCCGCCCCCCCCTGCGTATAGGGTGGAGACGGACTCGGGCCGCGATCAGCTCGTAAATTTACAACATATTTCCTCAGAACGACGACTGAATCTTCAAGCCGGCGACCAGCGCGTTATCTACTTCGTCTACCCCACCCGGACGCTTGATGTACTGCAGGTTGGGGCGCACGGTCAGCCAGTTGGTCACATGAAAGCCGTAATACAGCTCGGCGTTGTACTCGGTCTTCTGAATCGGCACAAAGTTCGGATTGTCGTAATCGCTGATGCCGCTCTGTTGGTTGAGCAGTTCGGCGCGGTCCTTGACGTCGTCATTGACATGAATCCGCGCCACACCAAAACCGATGTCATCCTTGGGGCGCGCGTCGAACGGGCCTTTGTAGACCATGCCGAGCTGTTGGTAGTTATCGACAACGTTGGTGGCCTTGTCATGCACGGTGAAGTTGGCAAACAGGCTCAAGCCACGACTGGCATCGCCGTTATGAGCTGTCACCTGCTGTTGAGCCACGACCCACCAACCATGCTTGCTGGAGTGCGACTTGAAGTCATTGCCAGTAACCGCCTGGGGCTGGCCGTTGACATCATCGAAGACATCGTCCGCCTTGGCCGTACTGTAGTAATAACCCAAACGATATTCGCCCGGCAGCTCGTTGAGCCTCGGCGACCACACCAACTCCACCGGCAGGATCATTCCCTTGGTGCCGCTGCCGCTGAGCTTGAAACCATTGCCGGTCTCAAGATTGGAAGGATTCTGCTCGTACACCCCGACCTGCGCGAAAAACTCCGGAGTGAGGTTGTATTTCACCCGCATTGCCCACTGGCTGACGGGCCAGTTGTACCAGATGCCGCCGACCCAGTTGCCGACCTGCGAACCGCAGAACGCCAGGTTCTGGAAGTCGCAAGGGAAGCTGTTGAAGTCCTCGCCCTCACCGAAACGGCCGACTTTCACATCCAGGGCGCCATCGAAGTACTTTTGCTTGACCCACATTTGCGTCAGGCGCCAGGTCTGACCGCGCCCCCAGACCTCCTGCACCGAACTGAACTGCCCAGCCCGCGGGTCGCTGATACGATCGTTGGACAGGTTACGCCCACTGCGCTCGGTAACTGCCAGTTTGAACTCAGCATCGTGCCAGCCGAGAATTTTCTCCAGGTCCAGGTGCGCGCCCAAGGCAAATTGATCGCTGTAGCGGGCCGTCTTGTCGTTGTTGTAGCCACCGTTGAGGTTACCCGCCACCTCGCCCACGTAGTCCAGGGTAAAGTCGTAGCCCTTCTCCAGCAGCTCGGTACGCTTACCGCCCCAATCGCCGCTCATCCATTTCGATTCCGGGGCAAAAGCGCCAGCCGCTTGCGCCGCACCGCTGAGCCCAAGGGCAGCCAGCAGGGTCAGCGCCCCCAACGGCTTGATGCGTTTGAAGTGATCCATCCTTTGTTTCCTCATTTTATTGTTCTTGATGGGTTCATACGGCTTACAACGAATTCAACGGCCCTTGAATTGCGCTACGTTGTCTTTGGTCACGCTTGACGGAGCAACGTTCACACCAAGGCGTTCGCCGCTGACAGCATCGAACAACAGCACCCGTGCAGGATCGAACTGGAGCTTGAGCGTGTCGCCAACCCGCACCGACACATCCGGTGCCAATCGACAGCAAACCTTGGTCTGGTTGAGGGTGACGAAGGCCAACAGGTCGGGGCCGGTGGGTTCGGTAATCTGCACCTCGGCGTGAATACTCGGCAAACCATTTCCCTGCGCAGGCGCCAGGCTGATCTGCTCGGGACGAATGCCAAGAATCACTTCACGCTGATCAAGACTCGCATCACTGATACCCAACGGTAGCTCGCAGCGGGCCTGACCACTGTCGAGCGTTGCCTGCAAGCGGCCATCCTTGTGCTGCAAACCTACACGCACGAAGTTCATCGGTGGCGAACCAATGAAGCTGGCCACAAACAGATTGGCCGGATCGCTATAGATCTGTTGCGGGGTGCCGAATTGCTGAATCAAGCCATCCTTCATCACCGCCACTTTGTCACCCAGGGTCATCGCTTCGATCTGATCGTGGGTGACGTATACCGTGGTGGTCTTGAGGCGCTGATGCATCAGCTTGATCTCGGTGCGCATCTCCACCCGCAACTTGGCGTCGAGGTTGGATAGCGGCTCGTCGAACAGATAGATCTTCGGCCGCCGGGCCAATGCCCTTCCCATGGCCACGCGCTGCTGCTGCCCCCCAGAGAGCTGGCCAGGCTTACGTGTCAGCAGGTGCTCGATCTGCAGCAATTTAGCAACCCGGGCGACCTCGTCATCGATGGCCGCCGCAGGCATCTTGCGCATCTTCAGGCCGAAGGCGATGTTGTCACGCACATTCATGGTCGGGTACAGCGCATAGGACTGAAAGACCATGGCGATATCGCGGTCCTTGGGGCTCACCCCGCTAATATCGGTATCGTCGAGCAGAATCGCCCCGCCGCTGATCTGTTCAAGTCCGGCAATACAGTTCATCAGGGTCGACTTGCCGCACCCGGAAGGCCCGACCAGAATCAGGAACTCGCCTGATTCGATCGACAGGTCGATATGCTTGAGGGTATCCGGCAATCCACTGCCGTATGTCTTGTTGACGTTGCGCAGTTCCAGTGTTGCCATAGTGTTTACCCCTTGACCGCGCCGGCCGTAAGCCCGCGCAGGAAATACTTGCCAGCCAGCACATAGACCAACAGGGTCGGTAACCCGGCGATCATCGCCGCCGCCATGTCGACGTTATATTCCTTGGCCCCGGTGCTGGTGTTGACCAGATTGTTCAGGGCTACAGTGATCGGTTGCGCATCGCCGCTGGCGAATACCACACCGAAAAGAAAGTCGTTCCAGATCTGGGTGAACTGCCAGATCAGGCAGACCATGATGATCGGCACCGACATCGGCAACAGGATGCGTCCGAAGATGGTGAAGAAGCCTGCCCCGTCCAACCGTGCGGCCTGCACCAAGGCACTCGGCACACTGCAGTAGTAGTTGCGGAAAAACAGCGTGGTGAACGCCAGGCCGTAGACGATATGCACCAGAACAAGGCCGGTGGTGGTACTGGCCAAGCCAAGTTTGCCGAGGGTAAAGGAGGCAGGCAGCAATACCGTCTGGAACGGCAGGAAGCAGCCGAACAGCAACAGCCCGAAGAACAGTTGCGACCCACGAAAGCGCCACATCGACAGGACATAGCCGTTGAGCGCGCCGAGCAAGGTCGAGATCAGCACCGCCGGAACGGTGATCTTCAGCGAATTCCAAAAGTAACCGCCGACGATGTCCCAGGCCTTGATCCAGCCGATTGCAGTGATTGCCTCGGGCCAACTCAACAAGTTACCGGTACGGATGTCATCCACTGATTTGAAGCTGGTCAACAGCATGGCAATCAATGGAATCAGGTAAAGCAGGCAAGCCAGCAACAGTGTCGAGTAGATGGCCATTCGGCTGAAGCTGAAGGTTCGCGCAGCCAGGGATCTAGTCATGGCGCTTGCTCCTCAGTTCCGAATACAGGTAGGGCACCAGAACGGCCAGGATCGCGCCAAGCATCAGCATCGCACTGGCCGAGCCCATCCCCATCTGCCCGCGGCTGAAGGTGAAGGAATACATGAACATTGCCGGCAAGTCGGAGGCATACCCAGGGCCGCCTGCGGTCATGGCGGCGACCAGGTCGAAGCTCTTGATGGCGATGTGCGCAAGAATCATCACCGCGCTGAAGAAAACTGGACGCAGGCTGGGCAGCACGATGCGCAGGTAGATACTCGGCAGGCTGGCACCATCGACCTGGGCGGCGCGAACAATCGACTGATCGACGCCGCGAAGCCCAGCCAGAAACAGCGCCATGACAAAACCCGAGGCCTGCCATACTGCTGCTATTACCAAGCAATAGACAACCCGGTCAGGGTCGACCAGCCAGTCCAGGCGAAAGCCTTCCCAGCCCCAGTCGCGCAACATCTTGTCCAGGCCCAGCCCTGGGTTGAGCAGCCACTTCCAGGCTGTACCGGTAACGATCATCGACAGTGCCATGGGGTACAAGTAGACGGTACGGATAAAGCCTTCCCGGCGAATGCGCTGGTCCAGCAACACCGCCAGCAGCACGCCGATCGCCAGAGTGATCGCGATGAACATGCCGCCGAACACCATCAGGTTCTTGCTTGCCACCCACCAACGATCGTTTTCCATCAGCCGGGCGTATTGCGCCAGACCAACCCACTTGTAGCTGGGCATGAAGCTGGAATTGGTAAAGGACAGAATGAAGGTCCAGAGGATGTAGCCGTAGAAGCCCACCAGGACAATCAGCATACTTGGCGCCAGTACCAGCTTGGGCAGCCAGCGCTGCAAGGCATCGACAGGCGAGGCCTTGTTGAATATGGCAACAGTGCTCATCAGAGACTCTCGAGTGAGGTGAGGGTCAACGCGGGGCGAGCCCGCTCCCACAGGAATTCACTTGGCCGACTTGATCGCCGAGTCAAGCTGCTTGACCGCCGTTGCGGGATCCGCTTTCGGGTCATTGAGGAAGTTGGTCACCACGTCGAAGATTGCCCCCTGCACCGCCAGGGTCGTGGCCATGTTGTGGGCCATGCTCGGTTGCAGGCCATCGCCTTTCTCGGCCTCCTTGAAGTCCACCGCGGACTTCTGCGTGCAAGCGTCGAACTGGCTCATGTCCATGTCCTGGCGCACCGGCAGCGAACCTTTGTTCTGGTTGAACACTGTCTGGAACTGCGGCTCAAGAGCGACTTTTGCCAAGTCGTTCTGGGCGTTGATGTCGTTTTCGTTCTTGAGCTTGAACATCGCCAGGGAGTCGATGTTGTAGGCGAAGCTGCCTTGGGTGCCCGGAAAGGCCACACATTGGTAGTCCTTGCCGGCGACTTTGCCGGCGGCAGTCCATTCGCTTTTCGCCCAGTCACCCATGATCTGCATGCCAGCCTTGCCGTTGATGACTTCGGCGGCGGCGATGTTCCAGTCACGACCGGCGCGATTGGGGTCCATGTAGGTGCCCAGGCGCTGCAGGGTCTTGAACACCTCAACCATCTGCGTTCCGGTGAGGGTGTCTTGGTCGAGTTCGACGAACGCCGCGCGATAACCCTTGGGACCGAGGATACTCAGGGCAATGTCCTCGAACACAGTGCTGTCCTGCCACGGCTGACCGCCATGGGCCAAGGGGATAAAACCGGCGGCCTTGAGCTTGTCGGCAGCAGCGAAGAGCTCATCGAGCGTGGTCGGGACCTTCGCCCCGGCCTTGGCGAAAACCTCCGGATTGATCCACAACCAGTTGACCCGATGGATGTTCACCGGCACTGCCACGAAGTGGCCATCGTACTTCATGATCTGCGCGACTTTCTGCGGCAACAGGGCATCCCAGTTGTTGGCCTTGGCGACATCGTCGAGCTCGGTAAGCAGACCCAGCGCGCCCCATTCCTGAATGTCCGGTCCTTTGATCTGTGCAGCAGCTGGCGGGTTACCGGAAATGGCCCGGGTTTTGAGCACTGTCATGGCCGCCGCACCACCGCCACCGGCGACGGCATTGTCCTTCCAGATGAAACCGTCTTTTTCCACCTGTGCCTTGAGGGTTTCAACGGCCTTGGCTTCACCGCCAGAAGTCCACCAGTGCAGCACCTCCACGGTACCGTTGTCAGCGGCCATGGCGTTCAAGGGCAACAAGGAGGCAAGAGCAACGACAGCGGCGAGGCGATTGATCGCATTCATGGGCAAAACCTTTTCTTGTTGTTATGCAGGTGCAAGTCAGGGTGCTTGCGCTTGCCTGGAGTCTAACCAGCCCGTGGAGCGACAGAAGTAACGAAGGGATGCGTGAATGTCACCAGTCGGTGACATTCAGCAGAGCACCGCGTCAGTCGCTGTAACGAGGCAGGCTCAGGGTCACCCGCAAGCCACCGTCACGTAAATTTCGCAAGCTCACTTCCCCGCCGTGGCTGTGCGCGATGTTGCGCGCGATGCCCAAGCCAAGCCCATATCCTTGCTGTTGCCCGGCGAGACGAAAATGAGGTTCGAACACCTGCTCCTGACTGTGCTCAGGTACACCCGGTCCTTCGTCATCTACCTGCAGGACAAACCCCGTCTCACTGTCGAGTACGCGCAGGTGCGCGCGCTCACCGTATTTCAAGGCATTGTCGATCAGGTTGCCCATGCACCGACGCAACGCCAGTGGTTTGCCCGCATACAGCGCAAGCGCCCTACCCTGTACCGTAACCCGCCCATTGATCAGATAGGGCTCGACCAGACAATCGAGTACATGGTTGAGATCGATATGCTCGATGTTCTCGTGAATATCAGTGTCTTTGACGCACTGCAGCGCACCTTTGACCAGCATTTCCAACTCATCGAGGTCACGGCTGAACTTGCCTTGCTGCTGTGGATCCTCAAGTAACTCGACCCGCAAGCGCAAACGCGTAATCGGGGTGCGCAGGTCATGCGAGATCGCACTGAACAACTGACTGCGCTCGGTCAAATATCGGCTGATGCGCTCACGCATGGTATTGAACGCGCGACTGACCTCGACCACTTCACTTGCACCACCCTCCACCACAGGCTGAACATCGGCGCCCAGCGACATCTCTCGCGCCGCCCGCGCCAGGCGCTTGAGTGGTCGGCTCTGCCAATGCACCAGCAAGCCAATGAACAGCAGCAGAAAGAAGCTGGTCAGGCCGATGAACCACACCTGCTGATACGGCAGACCTTCGTCTTCTAGACTGGTATAGGGTTGGGGCATCAGTGAGGCGATATACAGCCACTCGTCTTCGCCAAGGCGAATCTGAGTGACCAGTATCGGCGGATCGACCGGCTCCAGCGTCAGCGCGTAATGCGCCCAGGAACGCGGTAACTCATCGAGTTTCAGGCCACTGTTGAAAATACGCAGATCCCGGGGGCGTACAAACGCGAGAGAGATGTCTACCTGTTCGCCCAGGCGCTGTCGCAGCACTTCAGCCACCGCGGTGACCACCGCGCGCTTGCGCGGAGTCTCGGGCAACACTTGCATGCCCAGCGGCTTGTCGTTGAGCGAAACAACGAAACGGGTGCCGCCCATGCTGCGCAACTGGTCGAGAACCATGGGCCGGTAGGCCAGCGGTAACGAGCGAAAATAACTGACACTGGCACTCATCGAGTGGGCCAGGCTGCGTGCGCTGGCGACCAGCCCTTGCAACTGGCTGGCACGTAGTTGTGACAGCCAGATCAGGCTCGACAAGCCCTGGGCCATCAGCACCACCAACAGGGTCAATAGCAGCATGCGCCCGAGCAATGATCGAGGCAGCGGCAAACGCCAACGCCCGTCAGTGCGCAGGCGCAACACTGGCCGCCAACAAGTAGCCACTGCCACGCACGGTACGAATCAGTCGCGGCGGCTTGTGTGTGTCGCGCAAGCGTTGGCGCAAACGGCTGACACCCATATCGACAATACGATCCAGCGGCATGGGTTCACGCCCGCGCGTGGCATTGCCGATCATGTCACGATCAAGGATCTGCTGGGGGTGATCGAGAAACAGTTTGAGCAAGGCAAAATCAGCGCCAGACAAAATCACCTCTTCACCATCGCGGTGGAACAGGCGGTGACTTACTGTATCAAGTCGCCAGTCATCGAAAGCCAGCACGTCGCCACTGCCACGCTCCTGGCCGAAACTGGCGCGACGCAGCAGTGCCTTGATACGGGCCTGCAACTCGCGTGGGCTGAAGGGTTTGCCCAGATAATCATCAGCTCCCAACTCAAGGCCGATGACGCGGTCAGCTTCATCGGAACTGGCTGTCAACATGATGATTGGAACCTGCGCCTGACGCGGATGCTGACGCACCCAGCGACAGAGGCTGAAGCCGTCTTCATCCGGCAACATCACATCGAGAATCACCAGGTCACAATCGCTGCCATCCAGGGCCTGGCGAAATCCGCGACCATCGGCAGCGGCCTGAACAGTGAAACCGCAGCGACTCAGATAGGTTTGCAGCAGTTCGCGAATGTCCTGGTCGTCGTCGACCAGCAGTATCGACTTGCTCACAGTCCTGTTCCTTGTTCAGTGACAGCTAAGATTGCTGCAGCGCCACACCCGCCCCAAGCAAGCCAGAGAATTCAGCGGTCACCAGCCACACGGGGATCCCTTTGAAATAGCCGCTCATGCAGCCCTTGGCGGCAAAACTTTCGGCAAAACCGCTGCGCAAGAACAGCTCGGCGAAACGAGGTACGATGCCGCCGACAATGTACACGCCACCGCGTCCACCCAGGGTCAGAACATTGTTACCGGCGACCCGCCCCAGAAAGCGGCAGAACTGCTCGATTACCGCCAGCGCCAGCGCATCACCGGCCAATGCGGCATCAGTAATGGCTGCAGGACTCTGCAGCACCGGCGCTTGCCCGTCCAGCGCACAAATTGCCTGGTACAAGCGCAATAAACCACCGCCGCTGAGCACGGTCTCGGCGCTGACATGACCGGTCTCGTTGGCGATCTGCTGACGGATCTGCGCCTCGCGGGCATCACCGACCGGCAGGTCGACATGCCCTCCTTCTCCCGGTAACGCCATCCAGCGGCCATCGTCCAGGCCGAGCAAGGTTCCCACACCCAACCCGGTTCCAGGGCCAATGACCACCGCCGGACGCCGCGCCTCGGCCTGACCAGGGCAAACGCCAAGACATTCGTGCGGCTGTAGCCGCGTCATGCCCAGGGCCATGGCGGTAAAGTCATTGATCAACAGCAGTTGCTCAATATGCAAGGTCTTGCAAAACGCCTCACGGCTCAGGCGCCAGTGATTGTTGGTGAAGCGAAACGCATCACCATTGACCGGCCCCGCGACCGCCAGGCAGACCGCGCCCAGATCCCCTCTGACCAACCCCTGTGCCAGCAGGTACGCACCGATAGCCTGCTCAGGACTTGTGTAATCGGCGGTGGCGAACACCTGTACCGAGTGCATCCGATTATTTTCCCAGAGGGCAAAACGAGCGTTGGTACCGCCGATGTCACCTACCAGGGCACGCTTCATTTAAGCGCCTCCAGCGCCGAGGTAAAGGCGCTGGCACCCTGCTCGGCAGGACTCAAGGCCATGCGCAGGAAACCGAACAGCTCACGTCCGCAGCCCAGGTCGTTGCCCGTGGGTGCCGGGGGAAGTTCGCGGTCTGCCAATTCAGCAGCATCCAGTTGCACCGTCAGCGTGCCGGCAACGCCATCGACACGCACGATATCGCCATCGCGCACCCGCGCCAGCGGCCCGCCGTCAAACGCTTCCGGGCAGACATGAATAGCCGCCGGGATTTTCCCTGAGGCCCCAGACATACGGCCGTCGGTCACCAACGCGACCTTGAAACCGCGGTCCTGCAGCACCCCCAGGAACGGTGTCATCTTGTGCAACTCCGGCATGCCATTGCAACGGGGACCCTGAAAGCGCATCACCGCGACGAAATCGCATTCCAGCTCGCCAGCCTGGAAGGCATCTGCCAACGCTTGCTGATCATGAAACACCCGTGCCGGCGCTTCGACAACCTGATGTTCGGGGGCGACGGCAGAAACCTTCATGACCCCGCGACCTAGGTTGCCCGCCATCACGCGCAAGCCACCCTCGGGCGAGAACGGCCGTGCGACCGGACGCAAAATGGCCTCATCAAGACTCGCCTGCGGCCCTTCGCGCCAGACCAGCTTGCCATCCTGCAGGAACGGCTCCTGGGTGTAGCGGCGCAAGCCGTGGCCGGCCACGGTATTGACGTCTTCATGCAAGAGCCCGGCATCGAGCAGCTCGCGAATCAGGAAGGCCATGCCGCCCGCCGCCTGGAAGTGGTTGATATCAGCCTTGCCGTTCGGATAAACGTGCGACAGGGTCGGCACCACTTCGGACAGCTCGGCCATGTCCTGCCAGGTCAACTGGATACCGGCCGCTTGCGCAATCGCAGGCATGTGCAGGGTATGGTTGGTCGAGCCGCCCGTTGCGTGCAGGGCAACGATGGAGTTGACCAGGGATTTTTCATCGACTATTTCGCCCAGCGGCATGAAGTCACCGCTGGCCTTGGTCATCCGCGTCACCTGCTGTGCAGCCTCGACCGTAAGCGCATCGCGCAGCGGCGTATACGGGTTGACGAACGAAGCCCCAGGCAAGTGCAGGCCCATCACTTCCATCAGCAGTTGATTGGTGTTGGCAGTGCCATAGAACGTGCAGGTGCCAGGGCTGTGGTAGGACTTCATTTCCGACTCGAGCAGCTCTTCGCGGCTCGCCTTGCCTTCAGCGTAACGCTGACGCACATCGGCCTTTTCCTTGTTGGAAATGCCAGAAGGCATCGGGCCGCCAGGGACGAAGACGGTCGGCAGATGACCGAAGCGCAGAGCGCCCATCAACAGGCCCGGTACGATCTTGTCACAAATTCCCAGCATCAGCGCCGCATCGAACATGTTGTGCGACAAGGCAATGGCCGTAGACATGGCAATCACTTCACGGCTGGCGATCCCCAGCTCCATGCCCGGCTCGCCCTGGGTTACACCGTCGCACATGGCGGGTACGCCGCCGGCGAACTGGCCGACCGAACCGATTTCGCGCAAGGCCTGCTTGATCTGCTCGGGGTAGTGTTCGTAGGGCTGATGCGCCGAGAGCATATCGTTATAGGCAGAAACGATAGCGACGTTAGCGGCGTTCATCATGCGCAGGCTGTTCTTGTCCTGGCTGCCACAACCGGCCACCCCGTGGGCAAAGTTTGCGCATTGCAGCTTGGCCCGCATCGGTCCGTCACTGGCTGCCCCGCGAATCAATTGCAAGTAGCGTTCACGGGTAGGACGGCTGCGGGCGATCAGCCGTTGGGTGACCTCAAGAATGCGCGGATGCATGTACTGAACTCCAGGCTAACGGTGGTTGCGACCTCTGCGGCAGTTTCCCTAATCAGCGTTCGCCACCTAGGCTCAAAACCAGGGGCGACTGTTGCGGGAGGACGGCTTGGCCGATCGCTCGTTGTAGATTAAATAAAATACTGCCAGCAAAAAGGCTTGTTTTCTATTTTTTTACGAATAATCTTGTAATTCCAACAACAAAAACGTTTAAGTGAAGCAATCCCTCGTTTTACCACGGCTTCACCGCTAGCAGAGGTAGCTCCATGACCCTACGTATCGCAATCAATGGCTTTGGCCGCATTGGCCGCAATATCCTTCGCGCACTCTATACCGAAGGCTACCGTCAGGACCTGCAGGTCGTCGCGATCAACGATCTAGGCGACAGCGCGATCAATGCGCACCTGCTCAAATACGACAGCGTCCATGGCATCTTTGCTGCCAGCGTCGAGTCCGATCACGAAAGCCTGACCGTCAATGGCGACCGTATCGCCGTCAGTGCCATTCGCAACCCGGCTGATCTGCCATGGAAAGCCGAAGCCATCGATGTGGTATTCGAATGCACTGGTTTATTCACCGAACGCACGAAGGCTGCCGCCCACCTCACTGCTGGAGCGCGCAAAGTGATTATCTCGGCACCGGCCAAAGGTGCAGATGCAACCATTGTCTATGGTGTGAACCATGACCTGTTGCGCGCCTCGCATCAGATCATTTCAAGTGCCTCCTGCACCACCAACTGCCTCGCGCCCGTGGCCCAGGTTCTGCACCGCGAGCTGGGCATCGAACAAGGCTTGATGACGACCATCCACGCCTACACCAACGACCAAAGCCTGACCGACGTTTACCACAGCGATCCATTTCGTGCCCGCTCAGCCACTCAGTCAATGATCCCGAGCAAGACCGGGGCAGCCGAAGCTGTAGGCCTGGTACTGCCGGAGCTTGCCGGCAAACTCACCGGCATGGCCGTGCGCGTGCCGGTGATCAACGTCTCGCTGGTCGACCTGACGGTAAACCTCAAGCGCGAAACCAGCGTCGAAGAGGTCAACAACTTGCTCAAGGATGCCAGCCGCCATTCCAAGGTGCTCGGCTACAACAGCCTGCCGCTGGTGTCGTGCGACTTCAACCACAACCCGCTGTCGTCGATATTCGACGCCAACCACACCCGTACCAACGGCCGAATGCTCAAAATACTGGCCTGGTATGACAATGAGTGGGGGTTCTCCAACCGCATGCTCGATAACTGCCTGGCGCTTTGTAACGCGCAATGATCCTGGCCTGCTTCCATAGCTGACCAGGGGTGGTAAAACAGGTTCTGAAGCTGCAACTACTTGACCATCAGGTTTATGATAAGCATTATCATTCGCTTCACATTGGTCGGGTATTGCTGTGAGTCAGTCTCAGTTCAACGCGGTGTTCCTCGCCCAGCGGCTCAGTCTGCTGCGTACCCTGCAGCGCATGGTCGACAACCCCAGTACTGCCGAAGACCTGCTGCAAGAGACCTACCTGCGCGTCACCCGCGCCCTGGGCGAGCGTCCGATCGAACACCTGGAACCGTTCGTTTTCCAGACCGCTCGCAACCTGGCGCTGGACCACCTGCGCGCTCGTCGGGCGCAGTCGCGCAATCTGGTTGACGATGTGCCCGAACAAATTCTGCACAACGTCGCCGCCCCCAGCAGTAGCGCCGAAGATGCTGCCCATGCCGAGCAACTGCTCAAGCGCCTAAGCGTCAGCCTTGGGCAATTGACCCCGCGCCAGCAACGAATTTTCATTCTCAGCCGCCTGCATGGCGCAAGCTATATGGAAATTGCCGAACAGCTCAATGTCTCGGCCAGCACGGTTCAGAAGGAACTGAAATTGATCATGGCCATCTGTGTCGGCGTCGCCAATCGTCTGAACCGCGAATAGACCCGGCTTGCCACGCAACGCATTACGCTTGATCATAAATAGAACGACAAGACCACCCAGGACTCTCCGTGACCGATAGCGCCTCTGACCGCCCTTCGCCGCCGGACCCGGCTGCCTGCGATATCGCCATGGATCAGGCACTGGACTGGCTGATCCGTCTGCAATGCGCCACCACCGAAGACACCCAGGCGTTCGAAGCCTGGCTGGAAGCCGATCCTGCCAACGCCCAGGCCTATGTCGATGCTGAAGCACTTTGGCAAGGTGAAACCGTGCGCCAGGCTGCCAGCCAGATTGCCCAGGCCCACCGCCCCTCGCGCCTGGCGCGTTTGCGCCCACACTGGAAGCCCATGGCTGCGGCTGCGGTTTTGCTGATTGGCGTGTTTACTCTCGGCAATCTGCCGGTGCGCCTTCAGGCCGATCACCTGACAGTGGTTGGCGAGCGTCAGCGCCTGCAACTTGAGGACGGCTCGAAGGTTCTGCTCAATACCAACTCAGCGTTCTCCAGCGACATCGATAATCGTCAGCGCGTCGCTCGCCTGTACCAGGGCGAGGCATTCTTCGAAGTGCCCGCCGGCCTTGAACAGCCACTGGAACTGCAGGCAGGGCCGTTGCGTGCCAGTGTTCGCGACAGCGATTTCGCCGTCCGCTACCTCGACGGGGAAGCCCAGGTGCGAGTGCAGCGCGGCGATATCGATCTTCAGGGCAGCAGCGACCAGCGTATTCGCCTGTCCAGTGGGGACAGCATCAAGGTCGGACCACACGGCTTTGGCCAGCGCGAACGCGTCGACGCGCAAAAGGACCTGGCCTGGGTCGAGGGTCGACTGATCTTTGAAAATTGCCCACTCAACCAGGTACTGGCCGAATTGCGTCGCTACTATCCTGGCCTCATCATCTCTCGCAATGAGCGCCTGGAGCAGGTCGCCGTTACAGGCAACTATCGCCTCGACCAGCCGCTGGAGACCTTGCGCTCCCTGGCCCACATAACCTCGGCACAACTGTACGAGTTCCCGGCAGTGGTTATTCTCAACTGACCTGGAAGTATTTTTACGCGATCCCCTGCGACGATTCGTCTCGTTATAGCCAATGCAACTGATTCTTATTTTTGAATCAGGTAGCACCTATAACATTCGCGCGACAGGGAGCGCTTTCGATGTCTACTGGTTTCACTCGTCGGTCCTCGGACACTTCACGTACACCCGGCCTGCAACGTTGCACCCTCTCCCTGTTGACCCTGGCCATGCTTGCCAGCGGCGCCTGCAGCTTGCCTGCATTGGCCGCCGAACCCGCTCAGGCCAGTGCCTCGCGCATGGGTGACTACCGTTTTGCAATCAACCAGCAGCCACTGGTTTCGGCGCTTAATGCCTTCACCGCGGTAACCGGTTGGCAGGTTGGGCTGTCGGCTGAACTGGCAGAAGGGGTGGCCTCGCCAGGGGTCCAAGGTTCGCTGAAGCCAGATGCAGCCCTGCAGCGCCTGCTCGTGGGCACGGGTCTGAAGTACCGCAAGCTTGGACCAGGCAACGTGGTACTGGAGCGCAGCAACTCCAGCGCTATCGCCCTGCAGCAGATCACTGTCACCGCTACTCGCAGCGCCCAGGACATCAGCCAAGTACCAAGCACGGTGTCGGTACAAACCCGCGAACAACTCGACCGCCAGAACGTCAACAGCATCAAGGATCTGGTGCGCTACGAGCCAGGTGTATCGGTAAGCGGAACAGGCCAGCGCAGCGGTCTGAACGGCTACAACATTCGCGGTATCGACGGTGAACGGGTACTGACTCAGATCGACGGTGTGTCGATCCCCGACAGTTTCTTCTTCGGTCCCTACGCACAAACCCAGCGCAACTATGTCGACCCGGAAATCGTCAAACGTGTGGAGATTCTTCGAGGCCCAGCTTCGGTGCTGTATGGCAGCAACGCCATTGGCGGCGCGGTCAGTTACTTCACCCTGGATGCCGACGACATCATCAAGCCTGGCCAGGATGTCGGTGCACGGTTGAAAACCGGCTACAGCTCAGCTGACGAAAGCTGGTTGAACGCCGCCACCGTCGCCGGGCGCCAAGGCGATTTCGACGGTCTGTTACACCTGAGCCAACGCAATGGCCATGAAACAGAGTCCTACGGCAATCACGGCGGAACCGGCCTTGAGCGGACCGAGGCCAACCCTGAAGACGTGCGCACCACCAACATTCTGGCCAAGGCCGGCTGGAACTATGCCGACGACTCGCGCCTGGCCCTGACCTATGAGCATTACAAGGACGATCGCGACCTTGATCAAAAGAGCGCCGTAGGTGGACCGTTCATTCCTGGTTTCGGCGCCATGAACTCCTACCGCGACCGCACCGGCAACGATACCGTGACCCGCGAACGTTTCGGCATCAACCACGAATTCGCCTTGGGCAGTTCGTTGGCCGACAACATGAAGTGGAGCCTGAACTACCAGATTGGTAAAACCGACCAACGCACCGAAGAGTTGTACTTTGCCCGGGGCCGTGAAGTTTTCCGTGACCGCAAGACCACCTACAAGGATCGCCAATGGGTCTTCGATGCTCAGTTGGACAAGGCGTTCAACATCGGTGAAACCGAACATCTGCTGACTTACGGCACCACGCTCAAGCATCAGAAAGTCACCGGTTCGCGCAGCGGCACCGGCACCTGTCTGAACGTCGGCGGCACCTGCGCCGCTATCGGCGCCGATAGCCCAGACGATGGCCAGGTGCGGGTGAGTGACTTCCCGGACCCGACCGTCAACACCTACAGTTTGTTTGCTCAGGATGAGATTCGCTGGAATCAGTGGACCTTCTTGCCTGGCGTGCGCTACGACTACACCCAACTCAAACCCCACATGAGTGATGAGTACCTGCGCGGCGTTGAAGCTTCAAGTAACGATCCGGTCAACGATGACCAGAAGAAGTGGCACCGGGTATCGCCCAAGTTCGGCGTAACGTACGCCTTCAACGATAACTACACCTGGTACGGTCAGTACGCCGAAGGCTTCCGTACACCAACGGCAAAAGCACTTTATGGCCGTTTCGAAAATCCAGGGCTGGGCTACAGCGTACGGGGGAACTCCAATCTCGATCCGGAAACCAGCAAAAGTTATGAAACCGGCCTGCGTGGCAACTTTGATGCAGGCAACTTTGATGTCGCGGTGTTCTACAACAAGTACCGCGACTTCATCAACGAAGACGCCATCCAAGGCTCCAACATTGGCACCACGTTCGAAGCCAACAATATCAAGCACGCCACCATCAAGGGTGCCGAGTTCAAAGGTCGCTTGAACCTCGATCACTTCGGTGCGCCTCAAGGCGTCTACACCCAGGGTTCGCTGGCTTATGCATACGGTCGCAACGACGACACCGGGCAACCACTGAACAGCGTCAACCCGCTTACCGCGGTGATGGGCCTGGGTTACGAACAGGAGCAATACGGTGCGTTGCTGAGCTGGACCTTGGTCAAGCGCAAGGATCGCGTCGACGACACCACCTTCTTCGCCCCCGACGGTACCAGCAAGCAGTTCCGCACGCCTGGCTACGGCGTACTCGACCTCGCCGGCTTCTACAAAGTTACCGAAGACATCACCGTCAACGCCGGTCTCTACAACCTGACTGACAAGAAATACTGGCAGTGGGATGACGTACGCGGCTATGACGGCCTCGGTGAAGCGGCGGTGACCTCGCCTGCCAACCTCGACCGGTTGACCATGCCTGGCCGTAACTTCGCCATCAATCTGGTCTGGGACATCTGAGTGCTTCGCGGGGCGGGTCGATGGCTCGACGTGCCCCGTGACATCCCACTCAGGTGAGGATTTTTTACTGTCGTACGTCCTCTTGTTCGTCTAGTAACAAGGCACGCCCAATTCGCAAGGAATCACCATGACCGCCGCAACCACCACCGAACGCGCCAGCCTGCGTTCGCAGCGCCTGAACCAACTGACCCACGCTCCGCACACCGAGCTCGATGCGTTGGTCAAATCACATGCGCCTTTTGAAACTCGCGAAAGTTTCGCCCGTTTCGTTGTCGCTCAGTACCTGTTCCAGAATGAACTCAAAGCGCTGTACACCGACCCGGCACTGATCGCCATCGTCCCTGACCTGGCCGAACGCTGCCGCGCCGAACAGGCTGGTCTTGACTTGGCGGATCTGAACACCGAAATTCCCGCCGACTTCGCCGGTGCGGTCATTAACCCAAGTCTGGGTGAAGCCATGGGCTGGATCTTCGTTTCCGAAGGCTCCAAGCTAGGCGCTGCCTTCCTGATCAAGCGTGCGGTAGGCCTGGGCCTGTCCGACAGCTTCGGTGCTCGTCACCTGGGCGAACCAGCCGGCGGTCGCGCCGAAGGCTGGAAGCAGTTCACGCGCATTCTCGACGGCCTGGAACTGAGCGCCGAAGAAGAAGCCAAGGCCGAGCAAGGTGCAGTCGCTGCATTCGAGCGATTCACCGAACTGCTCAAACACGCTTACGCGACTGCGCCTAAAGCCGAACTGGCCTGATGCGCCGTACCCGGTTACCCTTTTGGTAACCGGGCCCTACCCGTGCTACCGACGATGCCATGACACGCCCCTCCAGCTCGAAACTCGCTCGCCTGCTGTTCGGCCTTCTGGCCTATGTAAGCCTGGCCATTGGCCTGGTCGCAATCGTCGTGCCTGGCTTACCCACCACCGAGTTCATTCTTCTCGCTGCCTGGGCGGCCACCCGCAGTTCGCCGCGCCTGAGCGCCTGGCTGGAAAATCATCGACTGTTCGGACCGATCCTGCACAACTGGCGTAACGGCAAAGTAATCCAGCGCCGCGCCAAACTCAGCGCCACCGTAAGCATGGTCGTGTGCGCGAGCGTGATGCTGGTGTTTCTCGACCACCGTTGGCCGGTTTTTCTTGCGATTGGCGGCATGGCCCTGGGCAACCTGTGGATCTGGTCACGCCCGGAATCCGCGCCGTTGAGCCACGCCGACCGCTCATCGGCGCCCACTCAAGGCTAACGCGGAAACGCCGATGCAGTGACTGGCCCAGCGCCGAGACCGGAGTGCCGGCGACTTACGCGAAGCGATTAACCAGAGCTTGGCCACCAGCTTCGAGCGCAACCCCAAGGTACTGGGTATCTGGCTGGCGTTCGAGCCACACGCCATGGGTGACAAGGTGAGCAGCCAGCTCAACACCCTTTCGTCCCAGCAAATGGCGCTGATGGACCCGTTCAGCGTGTGAACTGGCGTCGGTCCAAGGCCTGAAAAATGAACAAGATCGATCAATATTTCAGGTCGATCTTACCGTCCTGTACCTTATGGGTTTTGCCGCCGGCGTTGAACTCGAATGAGAAACCTGCGGTGAAGGTTTGCTTGACTTTGTCCCATTCGGTTCCGTTCAGGGTGCTGTTCTTGGTCAGATAAACCCCGGAGTTCTTGGCGAACAATGTGAGAGCAGGCGCTTTAAGGTTGTCGAAGGATACGAGCATAATGATTGCCTGCTCATCCCCGGAGCGAAGTGTTTGCCAGGCATAAAGCTGGTAGAGCATTTCGCTCTTTTTATAAAATTCGAACCCTGACGCGTCAAACGATTCGACCTTCGGGATCACCCCTGGGGATAGTTTGGCGGTCACAGATGAGACAACCGAGGCCGTTCGTTCACTCGTGCCGATGTTCGGGAGTTCTACCTCGCCGTCGACCGTGTAGTTTCTATCGTCAATCGAGGCCTCAAAAAAGAACCCGGCACGGAGGAAATTTTCTCCCTTTTCCAAACGCTTGACCCTGCCGAATGACGCAAAACTCGCCCCATGGGAAGTCACGAAAATGGCGCGTATGCCATCTGCGCCTTCAGGTACGATCTCATGGTCACCATTTGCTATGTTTTCCGGGATCATGAACAGAATCAGGCTGTAGTTTCCGTCGACATCACCCTGCAGCCCCCAGACGTGAATGTCATTCCCTAGATGATAAATATCCAGTAAATCGGCCTTGAAGGGACTACCGGTGTCGGTAGGTGGCGCTATGTTCGCCAGCATCATTCCCTCGACTGATAATGTGCGTTCCCATCGATCAATTGTACTCATGTCAATTCCCACCCTGTCGTCGCTCATCATTGGCACCAGTCGCTGGTGACCATCTCAGACACGACGTTAGGCGTTCCGTTTGTCCCTCCACAACTGACAAAAATACTAGGCAATAGCTGACCGGTAGCGCACCTCTATAGGCTCAACAACCCGCTGTAAAGCGAATAAGCCGCCACCCCCGCCCCCACCAGTACCATCAGAAAAATCAACTTCTCCCAATGGGTAAAAAGCGCCTGGCCCTGCTCATGCTTGGCCCGAGCAAAAAGGATTACGCCTGGTGCGTACAGCAACGCCGAGAGAAGCAAGTACTTCAAGCCACCGGCATACAGCAGCCAAACTGCATAGACCAGCGCGATCCCCGCAATCAGGAAATCCTTGCGTCGCGCCCTTGCGTGCTCCTGATAACTTTCCCCGCGTATCGTCAATAACAAGGCATAGGCTGCCGACCACAGGTAAGGCACCAGGATCATCGACGAAGCCAGGTAAATCAGGCTGGTATAGGTACCTGCCGAGAACAACGTAATCAGCAGGAATAGCTGAATCATCACGTTGGTCAACCACAAGGCATTAGCAGGCACATGATTGGCGTTTTCCTTGGCCAGGAAGCGCGGCATGGTCTGGTCCCGCGCAGTGGCGAAGAGAATTTCGGCACACAGCAGTGCCCACGACAACAATGCCCCCAACAACGAAATAGCCAGGCCAATACTGATCAGCAATGCGCCCCACGGCCCGACGATATGCTCCAGCACCGACGCCAGCGACGGGTTCTGCAACGCTGCCAGTTCGGGCTGGGTCATGACACCCAACGACAGCACGTTGACCAGCACCAGCAAAGCCAGCACACCGACGAAGCCAATCACCGTGGCCTTACCTACGTCCGAGCGTTTCTGAGCTCTGCCTGAGTAAACGCTGGCGCCCTCGATGCCGATGAACACGAACACGGTCACCAGCATCATGTTGCGCACCTGGTCGAGCACGCTGCCGAACTTCGGGTTGCTCAGGCCCCAGATGTCGCGCGTAAAGATATCCGCCCGAAAGGCCACCGCCGCGATGACGACAAACATCAGCAGCGGCACGATCTTGGCCACCGTGGTCACCTGGTTGATGAAAGCGGCTTCCTTGATGCCGCGCAGTACCAGAAAGTGAACGGCCCACAGCAGCAGAGAGGCACAGGCAATGGCGGTGGGCGTGTTGCCCTCACCAAAAACCGGGAAGTAAAACCCCAGGGTGCTGAACAGCAGCACGAAATAGCCGACGTTGCCCAGCCAGGCGCTGATCCAGTATCCCCAGGCGGACGAAAAGCCCATGTAATCGCCAAACCCGGCCTTGGCATAGGCGTAAACCCCCGAATCCAGGTCCGGCTTGCGGTTGGCCAGGGTCTGGAACACAAAAGCCAGGGCCAACATGCCCACCGCTGTGATGCCCCAACCGATCAGCACGGCGCCGACGTCAGCGCGCGCGGCCATGTTCTGTGGCAAGGAAAAAATTCCGCCACCGATCATCGAGCCGACCACCAGCGCGATCAACGCACCCAAGCGCAGTTTTTGTCCCGGTTCGGACATGCAGATCCCCTTTTGTCTCGTCTTTGTAACCTCAGCGAGGCACCCTGAAGTTAAATATATGTGCAGTTTAGGCGTTTATAAATATTACGTCTTTAAAACTATCCTCATCATAACTATGACGCCTATGCCGGACGAACTAGATGGTGAGTTTTGTGCACTAGATCGGGCCTTTCAAGTAAATAAGAGAAAATCTCGTTAAAAATTTGCTAAAGCTGTGAAACGGGCTAGCTTCAATTCTCGCAGGCTGTCAGAGCGAATGCTCTAAAACACCATGGAGGTGCCTGTGTACGAGGCTTTCAGCAAGGCCATCGGCATACTCCGGGGGGAGCTCTTTCTGTCAACGATGCAACGGACCGCACCATAAACTGACTTGAATCAGCTTACGAATACGTCGCTGGATTTACTCTAGCTTCATCTTTTCAACTGATATGGAGTTATTCGATGTCAGACACTCCCGGGAAACTACGACTTGGTGCACTTGTTGCACTAGTAGTCGGTTCAATGATTGGTGGCGGGATCTTTTCGCTGCCGCAAAACATGGCTGCAAGTGCTGACGTAGGCGCAGTGCTGATCGGTTGGGGCATCACCGCTATCGGCATGCTGACCCTGGCCTTCGTGTTCCAGACCCTGGCCAACCGAAAGCCGGATCTTGACGGTGGGGTATACGCCTACGCCAAGGCTGGGTTTGGCGATTACATGGGCTTTTCGTCCGCCTGGGGGTACTGGATCAGTGCCTGGCTGGGCAACGTCGGCTACTTCGTGCTGCTGTTCAGTACCCTGGGCTACTTCTTCCCGATCTTTGGCGAGGGTAACACCCCGGCAGCCATCATTGGCGCTTCGGTGCTGCTGTGGGCCGTACACTTCCTGGTGCTGCGTGGCATCAAGGAAGCTGCCTTCATCAACCTCGTCACTACCGTAGCCAAGGTAGTGCCACTGGCGCTGTTCATCCTCATCGCGCTGTTCGCGTTCAAGCTGGACATCTTCACCGCTGACATCTGGGGCACCATGAACCCGGACCTCGGTAGCGTGATGAACCAGGTGCGCAACATGATGCTGGTCACCGTCTGGGTGTTCATCGGTATTGAAGGCGCGAGCATCTTCTCCGCTCGGGCAGAAAAGCGCTCGGATGTGGGCAAGGCAACCGTCATCGGCTTCATCACCGTGCTGCTGTTCCTGGTTCTGGTGAACGTACTGTCGCTGGGCATCATGACTCAGCCTGAGCTGGCCAAACTGCAGAACCCATCGATGGCTGCCGTGCTTGAGCACGTGGTCGGTCACTGGGGTGCAGTGCTGATCAGCGTAGGCCTGATCATCTCGCTGCTCGGTGCCCTGCTGTCCTGGGTACTGCTGTGCGCCGAGATCATGTTCGCCGCTGCCAAAGACCACACCATGCCGGAGTTCCTGCGCCGCGAGAACGCCAACCATGTACCTGCCAATGCGCTGTGGCTGACCAACGCCATGGTGCAGATCTTCCTGGTCATCACCCTGTTCTCGGCCAGTACTTACCTGTCGCTGATCTACCTCGCCACTTCGATGATCCTGGTGCCTTACCTGTGGTCTGCGGCCTACGCCTTCCTGCTGGCATGGCGCAGCGAGACTTACGAGCAAGCACTGGCTGAGCGCAAGAAAGACCTGATCATCGGCGGTATCGCCCTGGTCTACGCCATCTGGCTGCTGTATGCCGGTGGCGTCAAATACCTGCTGCTCTCGGCCCTGCTCTATGCCCCTGGCGTGATCCTGTTCGCCAAGGCCAAGCGCGAGGTCGGCCAACCGATTTTTACCAACGTGGAGAAACTGCTTTTCGCCGCCGTGGTTATCGGCGCCCTGGTGGCTGCCTATGGCCTGTACGACGGCTTCCTGACTCTGTAACCCCCGTATTCGCAACTTGGAGGAAATAACCATGTCCACGGAAAAAGTTAAGTACGGCGTACATTCTGAAGCCGGCAAACTACGTAAAGTAATGGTCTGCTCCCCAGGCCTGGCGCACCAGCGCCTGACGCCGAGTAACTGCGACGAGCTGTTGTTCGACGACGTCATCTGGGTCAACCAGGCCAAGCGTGACCACTTCGATTTCGTCACCAAGATGCGTGAGCGCGGTATCGAAGTGCTGGAAATGCACAATCTGCTGACCGAGACCGTTCAGAACCCAGAAGCGTTGAAATGGATCCTCGATCGCAAGCTCACCCCTGATACCGTGGGTATCGGCCTGACCAACGAAGTACGCAGCTGGATCGAAGGCCTGGAACCACGCAAGATTGCCGAATTCCTGATTGGCGGCGTGGCCGGTGAAGACCTGCCAGAAAGTGAAGGTTCCGGCGTCATCAAGATGTACCGCGACTACCTGGGCCACTCCAGCTTCCTGCTGGACCCGCTACCCAACACCCAGTTCACTCGCGACACCACTTGCTGGATCTATGGCGGCGTCACCCTGAACCCGATGTACTGGCCAGCGCGACGCCAAGAAACCCTGCTGACCACTGCCATCTACAAGTTCCACCCAGAGTTCACTGAAGCTGACTTCGAAATCTGGTATGGCGATCCTGATCAGGATCATGGCAAAGCCACGCTTGAAGGCGGCGATGTAATGCCAATTGGCAACGGCGTGGTTCTGATCGGCATGGGCGAGCGCACCTCGCGTCAGGCCATCGGCCAACTGGCTCAATCGTTGTTCGCCAAGGGCGCGGTCGAGAAAGTCGTTGTCGCCGGCCTGCCAAAGTCCCGTGCAGCGATGCACCTGGACACCGTGTTCAGCTTCTGCGACCGCGACCTGGTCACGGTCTTCCCTGAAGTGGTCAAGGAAATCGTACCGTTCGTCATCCGTCCGGACAGCAGCAAGCCTTACGGTATGGATGTACGCCGCGAGAACAAGACCTTCATCGAGGTGGTTGCCGAATCCCTCAACCTGAAAAAACTGCGTGTCGTCGAAACCGGCGGCAACAGCTTTGCCGCTGAACGCGAGCAGTGGGATGACGGTAACAACGTGGTGGCTGTAGAGCCTGGCGTAGTCATCGGTTATGACCGCAATACGTATACCAACACCTTGCTGCGCAAGGCTGGTATCGAAGTCATCACCATCAGCGCTGGCGAACTCGGCCGCGGCCGTGGCGGCGGTCACTGCATGACCTGCCCAATTGTCCGCGACCCTATCGACTACTAAAACGACCATCAACCCAGCCGCGCCTACCCGGCGCCGGCTGGACCGATTACCGAATTCAAGGAATATCATCATGGCGTTCAATATTCACAACCGTAACCTGCTGAGCCTGGAGCACCACACCCCTCGCGAGTTGCGCTACCTGCTGGATCTGTCCCGTGACCTGAAACGTGCCAAGTACACCGGCACCGAACAGCAACACCTCAAAGGCAATAACATTGCGCTGATTTTCGAGAAAACCTCGACCCGCACCCGATGTGCCTTCGAAGTGGCCGCTTACGACCAGGGCGCCAACGTTACCTATATCGACCCTAACTCCTCGCAGATCGGCCACAAAGAAAGCATGAAGGACACCGCTCGGGTTCTTGGCCGCATGTATGACGCCATCGAATACCGTGGCTTCAAACAGGAAATCGTCGAAGAGCTGGCCAAGTTTGCCGGTGTACCGGTGTTCAACGGCCTGACTGACGAATACCACCCAACCCAGATGATCGCCGACGTGCTGACCATGCGTGAGCATGCCGACAAGCCAATTCACGAGATCAGCTACGTTTACCTGGGTGATGCCCGCAACAATATGGGCAACTCCTTGCTGCTGGTGGGTTCGAAACTGGGCATGGACGTACGCATTTGCGCACCCAAGGCACTGTGGCCACATGACGACCTGGTCGCACGCTGCAAGAAATACGCAGAAGAAAGCGGCGCACGCATCACCCTGACCGAAGACCCGAAAGCCGCCGTCAAAGGCGTCGATTTCATCCACACCGACGTTTGGGTATCGATGGGCGAGCCAGTGGAAGCCTGGGCCGAACGTATCCAGCAATTGCTGCCTTACCAGGTCAACGCCGAGCTGATGAAAGCCACCGGCAACCCTCGGACCAAGTTCATGCACTGCCTGCCAGCGTTCCATAACTCCGACACCAAAGTCGGCAAACAGATCGCCGAGCAGTACCCGAACCTGGCCAACGGCATCGAAGTCACCGACGACGTGTTCGAGTCCCCAGCCTGCATCGCCTTCGAGCAAGCGGAAAACCGCATGCACACCATCAAGGCCATCCTGGTATCGACCCTGGCTGACCTGTAACACCTCTGTAGGAGCGGGCTTGCCCCGCGATGCGATGTGCCCGGCACGTCGTAATCGCGGGCCAGGCCCGCTCCCACATATCACTTCTTCAGAAGGAATTTCATCATGCGTATCGTTGTTGCATTGGGCGGTAACGCCCTGCTACGCCGTGGCGAACCCATGACCGCGGAAAATCAACGCGCCAATATCCGCATTGCCACCGAGCAGATCGCCAAGATCCATCCAGGTAACGAACTGGTCATTGCCCATGGCAATGGTCCTCAGGTTGGTCTGTTGTCGCTGCAGGCGCAGTCCTACAAGCCGGACGAAGCCTACCCGCTTGACGTTCTCGGGGCTGAAACCGAAGGCATGATCGGCTACATCATCGAGCAAGAGCTGGGTAACCTGCTGGCGTTCGAAGTGCCGTTCGCCACCCTGCTGACCCAGGTTGAAGTCGACGGTAAAGACCCGGCGTTCCAGAAGCCGAGCAAGCCAATCGGGCCGGTCTATTCCAAAGAAGATGCTGAGCGCCTGGCGGCAGAAAAAGGCTGGGCGATCGCCCCGGATGGCGACAAGTTCCGCCGTGTTGTCGCCAGCCCTCGGCCAAAACGAATTTTTGAAATTCGCCCCATTACCTGGCTGCTGGAAAAAGGCACCGTGGTGATCTGTGCGGGTGGCGGCGGCATTCCGACTATTTACGATGAGAGCGGCAAGGTGCTCAGTGGCGTAGAAGCGGTGATCGACAAAGACTTGTGCTCGTCCTTGCTGGCTCAACAACTCAAGGCCGACCTGCTGGTTATCGCTACCGACGTCGATGCCGCCTATATCGACTGGGGCAAACCAACCCAGAAAGCCGTGGCCCAGGCCCACCCGGACGAACTGGAGCGCCTTGGCTTTGCCGCAGGCTCCATGGGACCGAAGGTCCAGGCAGCCTGCGAATTTGCCCGCGAAACCGGCAAAGTCGCGGTGATTGGTTCGTTGGCGGATATCGAAAAAATTGTCGAAGGTACTGCCGGAACCCGTGTCAGTACGGCCAAGCCTGGAATAAGCTACCGTTGATGCAGTTGGGCGGACTCAAGGTCCGCCCGTTTCACCCTTCCAGAGGAGCCTTCCATGGCCAAGTTCGAACCCGGTCATCTGCATATCGAGCGCCACGCGCTGACCAAGGATGACTGCAATTACAATCTGTTCATCGACTACGAAGTCACGACCGACCCCAAGGAAGGCAAGGGCATGCAGTTCACCATGCATGGCACCATCGAAGGAAAGGATTTCAAGGAAGTCTTCTTCCTGGCCAAAGAACAGGCCTACAACTTTGCCAGCAACGTGACCAAGATCGCGGAAAAATACGGTATTCCAAAACACCTCAGCAGCATTGGCTCCATGCACAAACCTTACGACGCGATGTTCGAGGATGTGCGTAAACAGCTGAGCATGAAGTCGGGCGACCCGGTAAACCCCGAGCACTTCGAGTAACCCACCCATTCCCTTCACGGGGCACGCCGGCTATCCGACTTGCCCCGCAATTTAAGGCATACTTGCCCTCTTCGGCAGCCTTGAACCCTCTCGCCTAATGCGCATCCACGTCAGTTTCATCGACCGCGTCGGTATCACCCAGGAAGTGCTGGCCCTGCTAGGTGCCCGCAATCTCAACCTGGATGCGGTGGAGATGGTGCCGCCCAACGTCTACATCGATGCCCCGACTTTAAGCCCGCATGTACTTGAAGAACTGCACGACGCATTACTGAACGTACATGGCGTGCAATCGGTGCGCGTGGTCGACATTCTCCCCGGTCAGCGCCGCCACCTGCAACTCGACGCCCTGCTCGCAGCCATGAGCGATCCGGTACTGGCCCTGGACAGCGCCGGCCATGTACTCCTGGCCAACCCGGCGCTGATAGCCTTGTGTGGTCAGGAACCCTCCGATCGCTCGGTAGTCGATCTGTTCGACGACCCCGGCCTTTTGGAGGCACTGATCGAACAGGGCTTCCGCCTGCCAATGCGCGAGGTAGTGCTCAATGGCCAGACCTTGCTGCTCGATGCTACTCCAATCACCAATGCCGGCGCCCTGCTGACCTTGTATCAGCCTAACCGTATCGGCGAACGGCTCTCGGCACTGCATCACGACCACGCTGAAGGTTTTGACGCCCTACTCGGCGACTCGCCCCCCATCCGCACCTTGAAGGCCCGCGCCCTGAGGGTGGCAGCGCTCGATGCACCCTTGCTGATCCATGGCGAGACCGGCACGGGTAAAGAGTTGGTAGCCCGCGCCTGCCATGCCATCAGCAGTCGCCACAGTGCCCCTTTCCTGGCCCTGAACTGCGCAGCGCTGCCCGAGAACCTCGCCGAGAGCGAACTGTTCGGCTATGCCCCAGGCGCCTTTACCGGCGCCCAGCGCGGTGGCAAACCGGGCCTGATGGAGCTGGCCAACCAGGGCACGGTGTTTCTCGATGAAATCGGCGAAATGTCCCCCTATCTACAGGCCAAGCTCCTGCGTTTTCTCAATGACGGCAGCTTTCGCAGGGTTGGCGGTGATCGCGAGGTCAAGGTCAATGTGCGAATCCTCAGCGCCACACACCGTGACCTGGAAAAAATGGTCGCCGAAGGCAGTTTTCGAGAGGACCTGTTCTACCGCCTGAATGTGCTTAACCTCCAGGTTCCACCACTGCGCGAACGCGGCCAGGACATTCTCCTGCTGGCCGGCTACTTCATGCAGCAAGCCTGCACCCAGATTCAGCGACCGTTATGCCGGCTGGCTGCGGGTACCTATGCAGCCCTGCTCGACAACCGTTGGCCGGGCAATGTCCGCCAACTGCAAAACGTGATTTTTCGCGCTGCGGCCATCTGCGAAAGCAATGTGGTCGACATCGGCGATCTGGATATTGCTGGCACTTCGGTAGCCCGCAACCACAATAGCGAGGTGAGCAGCCTGGAACAGGCCGTGGAGGACTTCGAACGCACTCTACTGGAAAAGCTCTACACCAGTTACCCCTCAACTCGCCAACTGGCCAATCGTTTGCAGACCTCGCACACCGCTATCGCCCATCGCCTGCGAAAATACGGCATTCCCACCAAGGTTTGAGCCCTAACGCCCTGTACTGAAAACGCTACAGCGTAGCGATTTCAGTACAGGGCAAGGGAAACGTTGCCCTGCAAGGTTCTGATCCCTTTAAGCTTTTTTTCCTACACTGCGGTGTAGCGATTTCGCTACGGCCCAGACGCACACTCAGCTCATAAATTTCATATCCTATTGTTTTTAAACACATTTTTATAAATGGCAGTGAAATTGCAGAGACAACGCTCATTATCAGGGCTCAGCGCCGAACCTGGGCCACGCCTACCCTTGAGGAGTTTCCATGAGCGAGTTGCGTTTTACCGAAGATCACGAATGGCTGCGGACCGAAGCTGACGGCAGCGTTACTGTCGGCATTACCGCCTTCGCTCAGAACGCCTTGGGTGATGTGGTCTATGTGCAGTTGCCGGAACTGCAAAGCTACGAGCAGGGTGCTGAAGCCTCGACCGTAGAATCGGTAAAGGCTGCCAGCGGCGTGTACATGCCACTGAGCGGTGAAGTGGTCGCTGTCAACGACCAACTTGCAGACAACCCAGAGCTGGTCAACGAAGACCCACTGGGCGAAGGCTGGTTCTTCCGCTTCATTCCAGCCGATGCCGACGCCGTTGCGCAACTGCTCGACCAGGATGCCTACGACCGCCTGATCAAAGCCAACGCTGACGCCTGAGGAATCACCATGACCATCAACCTGGGCACTGCCAACGAATTCATCGCCCGCCATATCGGCCCACGCCAGAATGACGAGCAACTAATGCTCGCGACCCTGGGTTTCGACTCCCTGGAAGCCATGAGTGCCGCGGTCATTCCCGACAGCATCAAGGGCACCAGTGTGCTGGAGCTGGGCGCAGGCCAAAGCGAAGCCGATGCCCTGGCCTCGCTCAAAGCCATCGCTGGCAACAACCAACTGTTCAAGAATTTCATCGGCCAGGGTTACTACAACTGCCACACCCCCGCGCCGATCCTGCGCAACCTGTTGGAAAACCCGGCCTGGTACACCGCCTACACCCCGTATCAGCCAGAAATTTCCCAAGGCCGCCTCGAAGCGCTGCTGAACTTCCAGACCATGATCAGCGACCTCACTGGCCTGCCGATTGCCAACGCTTCGCTGCTCGACGAAGCCACTGCTGCTGCCGAAGCCATGACCTTCTGCAAACGCCTCAGCAAGAACAAAGGTAGCCACACCTTCTTCGCCTCCGTGCATTGCCATGCTCAAACCCTCGATGTGCTGCGCACCCGTGCCGAGCCGTTGGGCATCGAGGTGGTGGTAGGCGACGAGCGCGAGCTCGACGATGTCAGCGCCTTCTTCGGTGCCCTGTTGCAGTACCCAGCCAGCAATGGCGAAGTTTTCGACTACAGCGAACTGGTGGCACGCTTGCACGCAGCCAATGCCCTGGTCGCGGTTGCCGCTGATCTGCTGGCACTGACCCTGCTGACCCCGCCTGGCGAGTTCGGCGCCGACGTCGCCATCGGCAGCGCCCAGCGCTTCGGTGTGCCGCTGGGCTTCGGTGGCCCGCATGCGGCCTATTTCTCTACCCGCGATGCGTTCAAGCGCGACATGCCAGGTCGCCTGGTCGGTGTTTCGATCGACCGCTTCGGCAAGACCGCCCTGCGTCTGGCGATGCAGACCCGCGAGCAACATATCCGACGCGAAAAGGCGACGAGCAACATCTGCACCGCCCAAGTACTGCTGGCCAACATTGCCAGCATGTATGCCGTTTACCACGGCCCACAGGGTCTGAAGCAAATCGCAGGCCGCACCCATGCCTTGACCGCGATTCTCGCCGCGGGCCTCAAGCAGCTTGGCGCCAGCGTCGAAAACCAAGCGTTCTTCGACACCCTGACCCTGGTCACCGGCACCGCCACTGCAACCCTGCATGAGCAGGCGCGCGCCCAACGCCTGAACCTGCGCCAGATCGACAGCCAACGCCTGGGCCTGTCGCTGGATGAAACCAGCACTCAGGCAGACGTGGAAACACTCTGGCAGCTGTTTGCCGATGGCAACGTCGTACCCGACTTCGCGGTCCTCGCCGCCAACGTTCAGGTGCAACTGCCTGTCACTCTGCTGCGCCAATCTGCAATCCTCGAACACCCGGTATTCAATCGCTACCACAGCGAAACCGAGCTTATGCGCTACCTGCGCCGTCTGGCCGACAAGGACCTGGCGCTGGACCGCACCATGATTCCGTTGGGCTCATGCACCATGAAGCTCAACGCCGCCAGCGAAATGATCCCGGTCACCTGGGCCGAGTTCGGCAACCTGCACCCGTTTGCCCCCGCCGAGCAAAGCCAGGGCTACCAGCAACTGACCGACGAGTTAGAGGCCATGCTCTGCGCCGCCACCGGTTATGACGCTGTGTCGCTGCAACCCAACGCCGGCTCGCAAGGCGAATACGCAGGCCTGCTGGCCATTCGCGCCTACCACCAGAGCCGCGGCGATGCCCGACGCGACATCTGCCTGATTCCGTCTTCGGCGCACGGTACCAACCCGGCCACCGCCCATATGGCTGGCATGCGTGTGGTGGTAACCGCCTGTGATGCACGTGGAAACGTCGATATCGACGACCTGCGTGCAAAGGCTATCGAGCACCGCGAACACCTCGCGGCACTGATGATCACCTACCCGTCGACTCATGGTGTGTTCGAGGAAGCCATCGGCGAAATCTGCGCGATCATCCATGACAACGGCGGTCAGGTTTACATCGACGGTGCCAACATGAACGCCATGGTCGGTCTTTGCGCCCCGGGCAAGTTCGGCGGCGACGTCTCGCACCTGAACCTGCATAAGACTTTCTGCATTCCGCATGGCGGTGGCGGTCCGGGTGTCGGCCCGATTGGCGTCAAGTCGCACCTGGCGCCGTTCCTGCCTGGCCACGGCCACATGCAGAACAAGCAAGGCGCGGTCTGCGCTGCACCGTTCGGCAGCGCCAGCATTCTGCCCATCACCTGGATGTACATCCGCATGATGGGCGGCGCCGGTCTTAAACGTGCCTCGCAAATGGCCATCCTCAATGCCAACTACATCGCCCGTCGCCTGGAAGAGCACTATCCTGTGTTGTACACCGGCAGCAACGGTCTGGTGGCGCATGAGTGCATCCTCGACCTGCGTCCCATCAAGGACTGCAGCGGTGTCAGCGTTGACGACGTCGCCAAGCGCTTGATCGACTTCGGCTTCCACGCTCCGACCATGTCGTTCCCGGTAGCGGGTACGCTGATGATCGAACCGACTGAAAGCGAGTCCAAGGAAGAGCTGGATCGCTTCTGCGAGGCAATGATCCGAATCCGCGAAGAAATTCGTGCGGTTGAAAACGGCAGCCTGGACAAGGATGACAACCCGCTGAAGAACGCCCCGCACACCGCTGCCGAAATTGCTGGCGAGTGGAGCCATCCGTACAGCCGCGAACAAGCGGTGTACCCGGTAGCTACGCTGGTCGAAGGCAAGTACTGGCCACCGGTCGGTCGCGTCGACAACGTCTTCGGTGACCGCAACCTGGTGTGTGCCTGCCCATCGATCGAGAGCTACCAGGACGTTTGAGGGGGCTGATCGCGGGTAAAGCGCGCGCCCACACGCAGACTGTGGGCGCGGGCTTGCCCCGCGAATCCCTTCACCATCACGAGGGCACAACCATGTCACTTAGCGTCTTCGACCTGTTCAAGATCGGCATCGGCCCCTCCAGTTCTCATACCGTCGGCCCGATGCGCGCCGCTGCGCGATTTGCCGAAGGACTGCGCCGCGACGATCTGCTAAAGGCCACTACCAGCGTTAAAGTCGAGCTGTATGGTTCGCTGGGTGCCACCGGCAAGGGGCACGGCAGCGACAAGGCCGTGATTCTGGGCCTCGAAGGCGAACATCCAGACAGCGTCGATACCGAAACCATCCCCACTCGCCTGCAGGCCATCCGCAGCTGCGGTAGGCTCAAGCTGTTGGGCGAGCACGACATTGAATTCATCGAGAAGCAACACCTGGCGATGATTCGCAAGCCCTTGGCCTACCATCCCAATGGCATGATTTTCCGCGCCTTCGACAGCGCCGGCCTGCAAATCCGTAGCCGCGAGTATTACTCGGTGGGCGGAGGCTTTGTCGTTGATGAAGACGCCGCTGGTGCCGACCGTATCGTCGAAGACAGCACCGTCCTGCCCTACCCGTTCAAGACTGCCAAGGAACTGCTTGGCCACTGCACTGCACTGAACCTCTCGATCAGCCAGGTGATGCTGGCCAATGAAGCGGCCTGGCGTACGGAAAGCGAAACCCGCAGCGGGCTGTTGCGTATCTGGCAAGTGATGCAGGACTGCGTGGCCGCCGGTTGCCGCAACGAAGGCATCCTGCCGGGTGGACTGAAGGTCAAGCGCCGGGCAGCCGCGCTGTACCGCCAGCTCTGCAGCAACCCCGAAGCAAGCCTGCGTGATGCCCTCTCGGTACTGGACTGGGTCAACCTCTACGCACTGGCGGTAAACGAAGAAAACGCCTTCGGCGGACGCGTGGTTACCGCCCCCACCAACGGCGCCGCCGGAATCGTGCCTGCGGTACTGCATTACTACATGCGCTTTATCAACGGAGCCAATGAAGATGGCGTCGTGCGCTTTCTGCTGACCGCGGCGGCCATCGGCATTCTCTATAAGGAAAATGCTTCGATCTCCGGTGCCGAAGTCGGCTGTCAGGGCGAAGTCGGGGTCGCCTGTTCAATGGCTGCCGGCGCTCTGTGCGAAGTCATGGGTGGCAGCGTGCAACAGGTGGAGAACGCCGCCGAAATTGGCATGGAACACAACCTGGGCCTGACCTGCGATCCAATTGGAGGATTGGTTCAGGTGCCTTGCATCGAGCGCAACGCAATGGGCTCGGTGAAGGCTATCAATGCGGTGCGAATGGCCCTGCGGGGTGATGGTCAGCATTTTGTTTCTCTCGACAAGGTCATTCGCACCATGCGCCAGACCGGCGCCGACATGAAAAGCAAATACAAGGAGACCGCCCGCGGCGGTCTGGCCGTCAACATCATTGAATGTTGACACCCTCTCAAGTCCCAAGGAGTCATCAATGTCCACCGAAACGCTGCACAAGACCCCGTTGCATGCCCTGCATCTGGAACTGGGCGCACGCATGGTGCCTTTCGCAGGCTACGACATGCCGGTCCAATACCCTCTGGGCGTGATGAAGGAGCATTTGCATACCCGTGAACAGGCGGGTCTGTTCGATGTCTCACACATGGGCCAGATCCGGCTGACCGGCGCTAACGCTGCCAAGGCGCTGGAAACCCTGGTTCCGGTGGATATCATCGATCTGCCAGTGGGTATGCAACGCTACGCAATGTTCATCAACGAACAGGGTGGCATCCTGGACGACCTGATGGTTGCCAACCTGGGCAACGATGAACTGTTCCTGGTGGTCAACGCCGCCTGCAAGGACCAGGACCTGGCCCACCTGCGCAAGCACATTGGCGAACAGTGCCAGATCCAGCCATTGTTCGAAGAACGCGCACTGCTGGCCCTGCAAGGCCCGAAGGCAGTCAATGTGCTCGAGCGCCTGGCACCAGAAGTAGCCACCATGACCTTCATGCAATTCAAGCCTGTGCAACTGCTTGGCGCCGACTGCTTCGTCAGCCGCTCCGGCTACACCGGTGAAGACGGCTTCGAAATTTCCGTTCCGGCCGAGCAGGTCGACGCCCTGGCCCGCCGACTGCTGGAAGAACCAGAAGTAGCGGCAATCGGCCTCGGTGCTCGCGACTCCTTGCGCCTTGAAGCCGGCCTGTGCCTGTACGGCCACGATATGAACACCCAGACCACCCCTATCGAGGCCAGTCTGCTGTGGGCAATTTCCAAGGTGCGCCGCACCGATGGCGAACGCGCAGGGGGGTTCCCAGGTGCCGAGCAGATTTTCGCCCAGCAGAAGAACGGCGTCGTTCGCAAGCGTGTGGGCTTGTTGCCACAAGAGCGCACACCGGTACGTGAAGAGGCAGAGATTGTCGATGAAGCCGGTTCGGTCATCGGTAAAGTTTGCAGCGGTGGTTTCGGTCCAACCCTGACCGCGCCGGTGGCAATGGGTTATCTCGATACTGCCCATAGCGCAATTGATACACCGGTCTGGGCTATTGTTCGCGGTAAGCGGGTCGCGATGAAAGTTAGCAAGATGCCGTTCGTTGCCCAACGCTATTACCGGGGCTGAAACGATAGTTGAAACTTTGTGTCATAACGCGTTCGGATTTTCGAATTCGAACGTGTTTTATAACTTTCGAAAAGCGCCTCTGCACGGTCTGGGATGAGCAAAAAAAAATCGACCGAAGGACAGCTAAAAGGTAGAGAGGGAGCGGCTTCCAGGGCTTGTTTTTGCCAACTGAGTTAGCGTAGAGTCACTGCACTGTGTTTGCATGGGTCGCTATGGTTCGTGACCTGGGCAGTAGCGCTGAGATTTGCTACAACCCGTTCGACGTCTCTTACTTTCCTGCAACCCAGCCCAGTACTCTTTCATTTGGAAGAAGCTGTTACTAATTCTAAGTTTCAAAGGAAATAAGACAATGTCCCAACGTCAGAGCGGTACCGTCAAGTGGTTTAACGACGAGAAAGGTTTTGGTTTCATCACTCCAGAAAGCGGTCCGGATCTGTTCGTACACTTCCGCGCTATCCAGGGTAACGGCTTCAAGAGCCTGAAAGAAGGCCAGAAAGTTACCTTTATCGCCGTGCAAGGCCAGAAGGGCATGCAGGCTGACGAAGTTCAAGCCGAAGGCTGATCTTCCTCAACAAAGAGGCCCCTGCTGGCAACAGCAGGGGCTTTTTTGTGCGCGCTCGGTGACCACGCACTGGCACGGCGAAAACAACCTGGCAGCTAAACCGTGCCACAGGGCAACGATTTTTCCGCGCAATTCCGTAGAATGGCTCCTTTTGCCCAAGGAGGGCACTTAGTATGCCCAAGCAGTTGTTGCAGCCCCAGGGTGATTACCCCACCGTCGGCCTCGGCCGGCGCCTGGCTGCCATGTTCTATGACTTTCTTCTGTGTACCGCATTGCTGATCGTGACCGCTGGCATCTACAAAATGATCCAGATGGCGATTATCGGAGAAGCGCAAATGCGCGCAATGACCGATGCTGGCGCATTGGACGGTGATCCGCTGCTGTCGACGGTGCTGCTGTTCGTGCTATTCGGGTTTTTCGCCAAGTTCTGGACCCACGGCGGACAGACGCTCGGCATGCAGGTATGGCGCATTCGCGTACAGAACGCCGACGGCAGTGCCATCAGCCTGTGGCAGGCCCTGTTGCGTTTCGTCGTCTCCATCGCCTCCTGGTTGTGCCTGGGCCTGGGCTTCATATGGTCGCTGCTCGACAAGCGCCAGCGTACCTGGCATGACATGTACTCCGAGACGCAACTGGTTCAGCTACCCAAGAGCAAAAAGTGACAGGCCCAAAAAAGCCGACCCTGGGGTCGGCTTTTTTACGCGCGTGTACTCAACCCGCTCGACGCAGCATCCACAATCCTGCACCCGCACAGATCGCCGCGGGTATCACTACCGCCAGCAGCGGTGGGAAACCGAATACCTGGCTGGACGGGCCCAGCAGGTCCTGGGCAATGCGGAATACAAAGCCTACCAGTACACCGGTAAACACTCGCTGACCCAAGGTCACCGAACGCAACGGACCGAAGATGAAGGAAATAGCCATGAGCACCAGCGCAGCGGTAACCATCGGCTGCAACACCTTGGTCCAGAAAGCCAGCCAGTAGCGAGCATTGTTCAGGCCCTGGTCGGACAGATAATGGATGTAATCCCACAAGCCTGTAATCGATAGAGATTCTGGTGCCAGCACCACGGTGTTGAGCAGTTGCGGGGTAACCGTAACATCCCAGCGCTCTGCCGGCGCCTTGACGACTTCGGTGTGGTCACCACGAAAATGCGTGGTGGTCACGTCGCTCAACTGCCAGTGGTCTTCCTGGTATTGCGCACGGCGCGCAAAGCTCGAGGTAACCAGGTGCCGTTCGTTATCGAAGCGGTAGCGGGTTACCCCGTACAGCAGGCCATTGGGCTGCACCGAGTTGATGTGCACGAATTCGTCGCCCTGGCGGTGCCACATACCGCGCTTGGAGCTCTGGGCGTTACCACTGCCCTGAGCCAGGGAGCGGTCGGCCTGGGCTTTGTTTTCGGTTACTGGGGCCAGATACTCACCGATCAGGATACCGGCGAGCATCAGTACCAGCATGGGCTTCATGACCGCCCAGACGATGCGTCCGATGGAAACCCCGGCAGCACGCATGATGGTCAGTTCGCTGCTGCTGGCCAGGCTGCCCAGGCCGATCAGGCAACCGATCAGGGCTGCCATTGGCAGCATGTCGTAAAGGCGCCGCGGCGCGGTCAGCAACACGAAGTTGCCCGCATCCATCAGGGTGTAGCTGTCCGTGATATCGCCCATCTCATCGATAAAGGCAAACAGCGATGCCAGGCCCAGGATGATCCCGAGCACGGCAAGAATGGCCACCAGCACACTCCTGCCGATGTAGCGGTCGAGCTTAACCATGGGCCACCTCCGCACGACGCGCGGCACGCTTGAGGCGCAATGGCTCCCAATACATCAAGCCCAGGCCGATGAGCAGGAACAGTCCGTGGACCCACCAGATGCCAAGGCCGATCGGCAACTTGCCTTTTTCCAGGGCACCGCGCACGGCAATCAGCATAGTCAGATACGCCATATACAGAAGAATTGCCGGCAGCAGCTTGAGGAAGCGGCCCTGGCGAGGATTGACCCGTGACAGCGGCACTGCCAGCAGGGTTACGACGAATACCAGCAGGGGCAACGACAGACGCCATTGCAGCTCGGCACGCTCGCGTCGCCCGTCGCTAGCCAACAGCTCGGAGGTCGGAATAGCCTCGCGATCAGTGATTTCTTCGCTGACCTCGGGCTTGGGCAGCAATACGCCATAGGTGTCGTACTTGATGGCACGGTAGTCGGCCTGTCCAGGGTTGCCATCATAGCGATAGCCGTTTTCCAGGATCAGGTAACGGTTGCCGTCGGCACCGATTTCCTGGCGACCCTTTTCAGCCACCAGTACCGAGGGTGCACGCTCTTTGGTCTTGTCCTGGGAGAAACGCTTCTCGGAAATGAACACTCCAGCCAGGTTGCCACGATCTTCAGACAGTTGTTCGGTGTAAGTGACACGGCTGCCATCGCGCAAGGTCTGGAAACGGCCCGGTACCAAGGTATCGAACTCGGTCAAGGCATCCTGCTGGTTGATGATCTGAGCAACTTTGGTAACACCCTGCGGTGCCAGGCCCAGACTCAACCAGGCTACCAGCACTGCCACCAGCGCAGCCGGGGCCATAGTCATGCCCAGCAGACGCTGCTGGCTCATGCCGGTGGCCGAGAGCACAGTCATCTCGCTTTCAAGGTACAGGCGACCGTAGGCCAGGAGAATCCCCAGGAACAACCCCAGAGGCAGAATCAGTTGCAGGAAACCCGGCAGCCGATAGCCCATGATCAGAAAAAGCACACCCGGATCGAGTATGCCCTGGGCCGCCTGGGCCAGGTACTTGATGAAGCGCCCGCTCATGATGATCACCAGCAGCACGGCGCTGACGGCACTCAAGGTCACCAGGACCTCGCGGGATAGATATCGGAAGACGATCAAACCAGACACTCCTGGGTTGTCAGGCTCGGACAGCCAAACAAGAAATCCATAACAGCCAAGATAGTTGCTGGCTCGCCTGAGCGAACCTGCACAAAAGTTGGCGCATTATCCTGTGATTGGCCGTGCCTGTCACTGGCGACGCACAATGCGTGGTCAACGGGGTTGTCAGGTCGGTCCGAGCAGGCTCAAACTGGCAGCTTTCTAACTGGTGCGCGAGTACGCGGCCAGCTCGCTCAAGCGCCTGCATAGACAACGCGCAAAGACAGATCATTCGGGGACCCTGACATGGAACTGGTTGTAAAAAGTGTAGCCGCTGCATCCTTGAAAACCGCCACCCTGGTGCTTGGGGTGGGCGAAGGGCGCAAGCTTGGCGCCAGCGCCAAGGCTGTCGATGAAGCCTGCGCCGGCGCGCTGAGCGCTGTTCTCAAGCGTGGCGACCTGACCGGCAAGCTGGGCCAGACCCTGCTGCTGCAAGGCCTGCCCAACCTCAAGGCCGAACGGGTTCTACTGGTTGGCACCGGCAAGGACAACGAACTGGGAGACCGCAGCTGGCGCAAAGTGGTTTCTTGCGTGCTGAACGTACTCAAGGGCCTCAACGGCAGCGACGCGGTGCTGGCACTGGACGAAGTGGCAGTGACCGGCCGCGATGCTTTCTACAGCCAATCGCGCCTGCTGGCCGAGACCCTGCTCGATGGCGAGTACGTCTTCGACCAGTTCAAGAGTAAAAAAGCCGAGCCTCGCGCCCTGAAGAAAATCACCTTGCTGGCCGACAAGGCCGGTGCCGCCGAGGTCCAGCGCGCCGTCAAGCACGCTAGCGCCATTGCCTCCGGCATGAGCCTTGCCCGTGACCTGGGCAATCTGCCACCTAACGTCTGCCACCCAAGCTTCCTCGCCGAACAGGCCAAAGGTCTGGGCAAGGCCTACAAGGGTCTCAAGGTCGAAGTCCTTGATGAGAAAAAAATCAAGGAACTGGGCATGGGCGCCTTCTACGCCGTAGGCCAGGGTAGCGACCAGCCACCACGCCTGATCGTGCTCAACTATCAGGGTGGCAAGAAAAGCGAGAAGCCCTACGTGCTGGTGGGCAAAGGCATCACCTTCGACACCGGTGGCATCAGCCTCAAGCCCGGTGCCGGCATGGACGAAATGAAATATGACATGGGTGGTGCTGCCAGTGTCTTCGGCACTGTGCGTGCAGTGCTCGAACTGCAACTGCCGATCAACCTGGTGTGCCTGCTGGCCTGTGCCGAAAATATGCCAAGCGGCGGCGCCACCCGTCCAGGCGACATCGTTACCACCATGAGCGGTCAGACCGTCGAAATCCTCAATACCGACGCCGAAGGCCGCCTGGTACTGTGTGATGCCCTGACCTACGCAGAGCGCTTCAAGCCTCAGGCAGTGATCGACATCGCCACCCTCACCGGTGCCTGCATCGTCGCCCTGGGCAGCCACACCTCGGGCCTGATGGGCAACAACGACGATCTGATCAACCAGTTGCTCGACGCCGGCAAGCGCGCTGACGACCGCGCCTGGCAGTTGCCTCTGTTCGACGAGTACCAGGAGCAACTCGACAGCCCGTTTGCCGACATCGCCAACATTGGCGGCCCCAAGGCAGGCAGCATAACCGCTGGCTGTTTCCTGTCGCGCTTTGCCAAGGCCTACAACTGGGCGCACCTGGATATCGCCGGTACCGCCTGGATCAGTGGCGGCAAGGACAAAGGCGCCACTGGCCGTCCGGTCCCGCTGCTGACCCAATACCTGCTCGACCGCGCCAACGTCTGAGACAGTGCCTGCCGCCTGCGCCCATTCGGGCGTAGCCGGCCGGCCCGCTAATCATGAGTAAAGTCGACTTTTATATTCTGCCCAGTGACGCGCCGTCGGCGCGCCTGGATTTTGCCTGCAAACTCTGCGAGAAAGCCTGGCGCATGGGCCATCAGGTCTACCTGCACTGTGCCGATGCCGCCCAGCGTGACGATCTGGACGCGCGCCTGTGGGCGTTCAAGGCTGAGACGTTCGTACCACACAACAACGCCGAAGAGTTCGCTCTGGGCGGTGTCGTGCTGGGGCTCGGTGCTGACTGCGGCAGCCACACGGACCTGCTGATCAACCTTGATCTGAAGGTGGCTCCGTTCGCCGCGCGCTTTGCCCGCATTGCCGAGATCGTTGTCGAAGAGCCAACGATCCGCCAGGCCGCCCGAGAGAGTTTCCGTTTCTATCGCGAACAGGGCTATGCTCTGCAAGATCACCGCTTACAGCGACTCTGAAGACAATGGACAAACCCACTCCCTTGCCCCAATCCGCCCACCTGCTGGACGACCTCGAATCGATTCGCCAATTGCTGGGCGATGAGTCTCTCGAGCCACCACTGCTGACCGAGACCGTCGAAGAGCAGATTCCACTACTGCTCGAAGAAGCCGATCCAGCCCCTGTGGTGGCAACAGAACCCACACCGCAAGCGCCAGCCGACCCACAGGCAAAGCGTCAGGAAACCCTGCTGCACCTTGATAGCGAACTGCGCGCGGCGGCGCAGTTGATCATGCAGGACGTGATCAACGACTTTACCCCGCACATCGAGAACGAAATCAAGCGTCGCCTCGATGCCCGGCTCGAACGCCTGCTCAATCAATAGGCAATAGCGGCAAGCTTCAAGCGCCGTGCGGCGCGCTGAGCTTGTCGCTTGAAGCTTGCCGCTTCGTTATACTCTCCGGCTTTCCTGAATAAATGCCATAGGGTCCCGCCGCGCATGGATAAGACCTACCAGCCGCACGCTATTGAAACTTCCTGGTACAACACCTGGGAGTCAGAGAATTATTTCGCTCCGCAAGGCGCGGGCGATGCCTACACAATCATGATTCCGCCGCCGAACGTAACCGGCAGCCTGCACATGGGTCATGGCTTCAACAACGCGATCATGGACGCCCTGATCCGTTTCCGTCGTATGCAGGGCCGCAACACCCTGTGGCAGCCGGGCACCGACCACGCCGGTATCGCTACCCAGATGCTGGTCGAGCGTCAGCTTGAAGCCAAAGGCCAGAGCCGCCACGACCTGGGCCGCGAAAAGTTCCTGGAAAAAGTCTGGGAATGGAAAGATCAGTCCGGTGGCAACATCAGCCGTCAGATCCGCCGCCTGGGCTCCTCCGTCGACTGGAGCCGTGAGCGTTTCACGATGGACGACGGCCTGTCCGAAGCGGTCAAGGAAGCCTTCGTGCGCCTGCACGAAGACGGCTTGATCTACCGCGGTAAGCGCCTGGTCAACTGGGACACCAAGCTGCACACGGCGATCTCCGATCTCGAAGTGGAGAACCACGACGAGAAAGGTCACCTGTGGAACCTGCGTTACCCACTGGCTGACGGTGCCAAGACCGCCGACGGCAAAGACTACCTGGTGGTTGCAACTACCCGTCCGGAAACCATGCTCGGCGACGCCGCCGTTGCCGTTAACCCCGAAGACGAACGTTACAAGGCACTGATCGGCAAGTTTGTCGAGTTGCCGCTGGTTGGCCGTCGCATCCCGATCATCGCCGACGACTACTGTGACCCGGCGTTCGGTACCGGTTGCGTGAAGATCACCCCGGCCCACGACTTCAACGACTATGAAGTCGGCAAGCGCCACAACCTGCCACTGCTCAATATCTTCGACAAGAACGCCTTCGTATTACCTGCTGCCCAGGTATTCAATCTCGACGGCAGCGTCAACGAAAGCGTCGACGCCACCCTGCCCGCCCAGTACGCTGGCCTTGACCGTTTTGTTGCGCGCAAGCAGATCGTCGCCGACTTCGACGCCGCCGGCCTGCTGGTAAGCGTCGATGACCACGCCCTTAAAGTGCCGAAAGGCGACCGCTCGGGCACTGTCATCGAGCCTTGGCTGACCGACCAGTGGTACGTGTCGACCAAACCGCTGGCCGAGCCTGCCATTGCCGCCGTTGAAGATGGCCGTATCCAGTTCGTGCCTAAACAGTATGAAAACATGTACTTCTCGTGGATGCGTGACATCCAGGACTGGTGCATCAGCCGTCAGCTGTGGTGGGGCCACCGCATTCCTGCCTGGTACGACGAGTCCGGCAAGGTTTATGTAGGCCGCAGCGAAGAAGAGGTTCGCAGCAAGCACAACCTCGGCGCCGAGGTTGTCCTGAATCAGGACAACGACGTACTCGATACCTGGTTCAGCTCGGGCCTGTGGACCTTTTCGACTCTGGGCTGGCCGCAGCAGACCGAATTCCTCAAGACCTTCCACTCCACCGATGTACTGGTCACCGGTTTCGACATCATTTTCTTCTGGGTTGCCCGGATGATCATGCTGACCATGCACCTGGTGAAGAACGAGGATGGCACCCCGCAAGTTCCGTTCAAGACCGTGTACGTTCACGGCCTGGTTCGCGATGGCCAGGGCCAGAAGATGTCCAAGTCCAAGGGCAACGTCCTTGACCCATTGGACATTGTCGACGGCATTACCCTGGATGAACTGCTGGAAAAACGCACCAGCGGCCTGATGCAACCCAAGCTTGCCGAAAAAATCGCCAAGCAGACCAAGGCCGAGTTCCCCGAAGGCATCGCCAGCTATGGCACCGATGCCCTGCGCTTCACCTTCTGCTCGCTGGCATCTACCGGTCGTGACATCAAGTTCGACATGGGCCGCGTAGAAGGCTATCGCAACTTCTGCAACAAGATCTGGAACGCCGCCCGCTACGTGCTGGACAAAGGCGAAGACTGTGGCCAGAACGGCGAAGCCTACGAGCTGTCGCTGGCTGACCGCTGGATCATTTCGCAGTTGCAGCGTACCGAAGCCGAAGTCACCCGCCAGTTGGAGCAGTTCCGCTTCGACCTGGCTGCACAGGCGCTTTACGAGTTTATCTGGAACCAGTATTGCGACTGGTACCTGGAACTGTCCAAGCCTGTGCTGTGGGACGAAAACGCCCCGGTCGAGCGCGCCCGTGGCACCCGCCGCACCCTGGTGCGAGTGCTGGAAGTGGCCTTGCGCCTGGCGCACCCGTTCATGCCGTTCATCACCGAAGAAATCTGGCAGCGCCTCGCGCCGCTGGCCGGTGCCGAAGGCAAGACCATCATGCTGCAGCCATGGCCGGTGGCCAATGACAGCCGCATCGATGCGGCGGCCGAAGACGATATCGAGTGGCTCAAGGAATTGATGCTCGGTGTCCGTAACATCCGTGGCGAAATGAACATCGGCCCTGGCAAGCCGCTGCAATTGTTCCTCAAGAACGCCAACGCCGAAGACCAACGCCGTCTGCAGGAAAACGAAGCGCTGCTGAAAAAGCTGGCGAAAATCGAGTCCTTCACCGTATTGGGCGAACAGGACGAAGCACCGCTGAGCGCCACGGCGCTGGTGGGCGACCTGCAAGTGCTGGTGCCGATGGCTGGCCTGATCGACAAGGACGCCGAGCTGGCACGCCTGAACAAGGAAATTCAGCGTCTGCAAGGCGAAGTTCAGCGTGTGGGCGGCAAGCTGTCCAACGCAGCCTTCGTCGACAAGGCGCCGCCAGCAGTGATCGACAAGGAACGCGCCAAGCTGGCCGAGGCTGAACAAGCCCTGGCCAACTTCACCGAGCAGCATGCACGGATCGCCGCCCTGTAAACATCGCTGATTTCAGTGATGCTATCGCGGGTCAAGCCCGCTCCCACAGGACACCCTGTAGGAGCGGGCTTGACCCGCGATGCTTTTCACCGGACCTTAAAATGACGACACCTGACAAACCGACCCTGCATCCGCGCAACCGCCACCAGGGCCGTTACAACTTCCCCGAGTTGATCAAGAGTAGCCCTGAATTGGGCCAGTTCATGATCACCAATCCATACGGCAAGCCCAGTATCGACTTTGCCAATCCCGAGGCAGTCAGGGTGTTCAACCGTGCCCTGCTCAAGGCTCAGTACGGTATCCAACACTGGGATATTCCCGCCGACTACCTGTGCCCACCGATTCCTGGTCGTGCCGACTACATTCACGTAGCAGCCGATCTGCTGGCCCTGGACAACGGCGGCGAAATCCCCCGTGGGCCCCAGGTACGCGCCCTGGATATCGGTGTCGGTGCCAACTGCATCTACCCGTTACTGGGCCACAGTGATTACCGCTGGCGCTTCCTCGGCTCGGACATCGACGCCACGGCGCTAGCGGCAGCGAAGGCCATCGTGCACGCCAACGGCCTGGACAAAGCCATCAGCCTGCGCCAGCAAAGCAACCGCAAGCACATTCTCATGGGCCTGCTAAAAGACGACGAGCGTTACGACCTGACCCTGTGCAATCCGCCGTTTCACGCCTCGCGAGAGGAAGCCACTCGTGGTAGCCAGCGCAAATGGCGAGCACTGGGCAAGGCAGACCCCAAGCGCAAGTTGCCGGTGCTCAACTTTGGTGGGCAGAACAATGAACTTTGGTGCGAAGGCGGAGAAATCCGTTTCGTCAGCCAGTTGGTGGCTGAAAGCGTTGCGCTTGCTAAACAGGTGATGTGGTTCACCTCATTGGTGTCCAAGGCGTCCAACCTGCCCGGCATTGAAGCTGCATTGAAGAAGGCCGGTGCTCAGGAAGTGCGCATTGTCGAGATGGGCCAAGGACAGAAGCAAAGCCGGATGGTGGCCTGGACCTTCCAGGATGCCAGCGCCCGCCAAGCCCGCTGGGCGAGCAAGTAACACGCGCGCCCAGCACAAGGCACAAAAAAACCGCGCCTGGCTCACACCAGACGCGGTTTTTTTTGCTGTTTACACTTACTTGTTTACAGCGTCGGTCAGCACTTTGGCTGGCACGAACTTAACAACTTTCTTGGCAGCGATTTCGATGGCAGCGCCAGTCGAAGGGTTGCGGCCGGTACGGGCAGGACGCTCGGTGATTTTCAGTTTGCCAATGCCTGGCAGAGTGATTTCGCTGCCATTTTCCAGTTGATCAGCAACGATCTGACCCAGTTGCTCCAGAGCGTTACGCGCGGTGGTTTTCGGCGCGTCAATAGCTTCGGCGATGTCGGCGATCAGTTGGTCTTTGGTCAATGCCATGGTGGTGTTCCTTCCCTATCAAATTCAGTGAGTATGCAGAGTGCTACGTCAGTCATCGAGCCAGACCTGCGGGGTATCCAGCGGTCCGGAGTTAAAGCCATGTCAATCGCGTATGTAGATACGCAAAAAGACGTTTGGTTCGACCTGACGCGAGCGGTCTGCCAGCAATGCGCCACACACGGTGCGCAAGACCGGGCAAAACTACCACAGGAATGGATAAATATCCGCTGCTGACACGGTAAATGTGCAGGTTTTTCGGGGGTTTGCGCGAAAAAGCGCAAAAAACTGAACAAAAAACGAACAACCGACATTTCTGCCAACATCTGGCCGCAGAATCACCTTCGGCCTGAGGTACACTTGGCAACTTTGCAACGCGGCCAGCACCGCCCATTTTCAACCGAGAATCCCATGCCGATCCGTCATTGCATCGTCCACCTGATCGACAAGAAACCCGATGGCAGCCCTGCTGTGCTGCACGCTCGCGACTCCGAGCTTGCCGAGTCCGGCGCCATCGAAAACCTTCTGGCCGACCTCAACGACAGCTACAACGCCAAACAGGGCAAAGCCTGGGGCTACTTTCACGCCGAATCCGGCGCCCATCCGTTCAGCGGCTGGTTGAAAGAATACCTGGAAGATAGCAGCACCTTCACTGCCTTCAGCCGCGTTGCCGTCGAGCACCTGCAAAAGCTGATGGAGGAATCCAACCTGTCGGTGGGTGGCCACGTCCTGTTTGCCCACTATCAGCAAGGCATGACCGACTACCTGGCAATCGCCCTGCTGCACCACAGTGAAGGCGTGGCGGTGAACGCCGAGCTGGATGTCACTCCGTCCCGTCACCTGGATCTTGGCCAGTTGCACCTTGCCGCGCGGATCAACCTTTCGGAGTGGCAGAACAACAAGGCGTCGAAACAGTACATCTCGTTCATCAAAGGCAAGAACGGCAAAAAAGTCTCGGAGTACTTCCGCGACTTCATCGGCTGCCAGGAAGGCGTCGACGGTCCCGGCGAAACCCGTACCTTGCTCAAGGCTTTCAGCGATTTTGTCGAAAGCGAGGATCTGCCTGAAGAGGCCGCCCGGGAAAAAACCCAGACCCTGGTCGACTACGCCACCAGTCAAACCAAGGCCGGCGAACCAGTGACCCTGGAAGAGCTTTCCGGGTTGATTGACGAGGATCGTCCCCGCGCGTTCTACGAGCACATTCGCAACAAGGATTACGGCCTGTCACCGGAGATTCCCGCTGACAAGCGCACCTTGAACCAGTTCCGCCGCTTCACCGGACGCGCTGAAGGCCTGTCGATCAGCTTCGAAGCACACCTGTTGGGTTCGAAGATCGAATATGACGAAGAGAATGGCACGCTGATCATCAAGGGACTGCCGACGCAGCTCACCGATCAGCTCAAGCGCCGCAAGGACTGAGCCCCTGCCAGGAGGCCACCAAGGCCTCCTTTGCGCTCTTGCGCAGTTTCTTTACCAGGCGCTCCTGACGCAATGCCTCGGCCTTGTCCGGCCACGCCTCGACGTATACCAGCGCCACTGCCGGGCTGGTACTGAAGTAGCGGGCACCCTGGCCTTTTTGATGAGCAATGAAACGCCGCTGCGGGTTATCGCTGATCCCGCAATACAACGAACCGTTGGCCGCGCGAACCAGATAGACATACCAGGATTTGTTCAGTGCTTGGGCAATAGGCTCTGTCACGGTATCGACTGCGAAGGGTAAAGCGCACAGCTTAACGCCTCAGCGGCCTGCCTGAAACGCTCGCAAGCCCTTGAGCGCCTGAGCACGCACCTTGCCCTGCACCAACGGCGTCCACCCCAGCAACAGCCCTGAGGTGCCCAACGCCTGCCGCGACCAGCGCCACAGACTGAAACTGTCCCGGTGCTCGCAGATTTTTCCATCGCGCAAAACGAAATGGGCCTGAATGTCATTGATTACGATACGACCGGTCTGGCTGAACAGGTAAGTAGCGACCCAATGAGCACTTGCGCTGTGCTCATCAGCGCGCACGCTGTCAAAGGTCAGGGAGAAGTCCTTGGCGCGGGTGACCAGCATGCGCCACATGTCGCCAGCGTCTTTACCACGCAAGGTACCAAAGGCCGGGTCACTGAAGACGATGTCATCGCTGTAGCACGCCACCATGGCTTCTGCGTCCAGGCGTTGGAAAGCCTGATAGAAGCGATTGATCAAAGCACAATTGCCAGCGCTCATGAGGCGGGTCCGTTTCCGAAGGGAGGGACCCGCACGATAGTCTGCGCAAGTGGCAAAAAGCTACGAGCATTTGCCGGATGAATAGCGGCAACCTCCAAAATGCCGACTAATGCATGACTCGTGAGGCCTCACACACGCTCACTGACCACCTGAACATGCAGATTGCGCCCAGCCTTCAAGCCAAAGCCAATGGCGCCGACGCCCAGCACGGCAAAGATCCAGCCGACTGCATCCCAGCCGCCGGTCAAGTCATGCACCAGCCCCACGGCAAATGGCCCCATGGATGCCAAGGTGTAACCTACCCCCTGAGCCATGCTCGATAGATTGGCCGCCACATGAGCGTCTTTGGAGCGCAGCACGATCAGCGTCAGCGCCAGTGCAAAGGTACCACCCTGCCCCAGGCCTAACACCACAGCCCAGCCCCAGAGGCCTTCAATCGGCGCATAGAGGCATCCAAACAAGCCAGCCAGGGCCAACAGCATGACCAACACAATGGCCAGGCGCTGATCTTGCCCTCGCGTTGCCAGCCAAGGCGCACTGAGTGAGCTGATCAATTGCACAATCACCGAGCCGGACAACACCAGGCCGGCTTCGGTCGGCGACAGGCCACGGCCGATAAGAATCGATGGCAACCAGCCGAATACGATGTAAGCCAGTGACGACTGCAATCCCATGTACAGCGTTACCTGCCAGGCCAGCGGATCACGCAGCAGACCGCGAACTCGATAGGCCACATGATGCGGCCCATGGCCCTGGCGCGCCTGAGGCAGCCATACCAGCGCAGCGAATAGCGCCGGAATCAACCAGAAACCCAGGCCCAACTCCCAGCTATTGCCCAAGTGCTCACTCAACGGCACCGTGCCGCCCGCCGCCATCGCAGCCCCCAGGCACAGCGCCATGGTGTAGACCCCGGTCAAGGTGCCGGCGTGCCTGGGAAAGTCGCGCTTGACGATACCGGGTAACAGCACACCAATCACACCGATACTGGCGCCGGCCATGACACTGCCAACGAACACCCCGGTGGCACCAAATGCGCTGCGCACGGCAATGCCCGCCGCCAAGGTCAGGAGAATGCCGAGGATCACTCGCTCACTGCCAAAACGCCGAGCCAGTACCGGCGCCAACGGCGCGAACAAACCCAGGCAAAGCACGGGTAAGGTCGTCAGCAGTCCAGCCTGAGAAGCACTGAGGCCGAGGCTTTCGGAAACCAGACCGAGTAACGGCGCCATGCTCGACAATGCCGGGCGCAGGTTCAGGGCCACCAGCACCAGGCCGACCAGAAGCAACCAGGGCCGCAGCAACATCACAGGTTGCTGCTGCACCTGTTCATCGTCCACTTCGGCATCGATCAACAGTTCTTCAAGCTCCGGGCCACTGGCCACTGGAGCGGATCGGGTAGTGTCATGCGCCATGGCAGTCTCGCAAGGTCAGGATTCGTTGATCAGGGTTCGGCTCAGCGCTTTGGCTTTGTCCGAATCACGTTGTTCGATGGCCTCGAGAATCTGCCCATGCAGGTCGAAAACCAGCTGGCAGCGCGGAGCGTGGCTCAAATTGTGATGGACAGTCGCCGCCACCACGCCGGAGAGGTAGCGATACAACTCACTCAGGGCCGGATTGTGCGCAGCGTCGACCAGGCGTTGGTGAAAGATCAGATCGCAGTCTACGTAACGCTCGAGGTCTGCATGGAAATGCTCGCTGCTATGAGCGAGTGCCTCACGCAGGCCGTGCAGGTCTTCATCGGTGCGGCGCAAGGCTGCCAGGCCAATCGCCTCAGCTTCCAGAATGTGCCGGGCTTCGCGTGCCTGCTCCAGGCTGCAGCGCGACAAAGCCTGCACCGCCTGCAGCGGATCGACAGCAGTACGCAGATAGCTGCCATCGCCCTGGCGGACTTCGACCAGACCACTGAACGCCAACACCCGCATAGCTTCGCGCACAGTGTTGCGGCTGATGCCAAGCTCGGTGGCCAGTTCAGGTTCGGTAGGCAGACGCTGCCCTATCGACCAAGCACCGCTGGCAATGCGTTGACGGAGTTGATCGACAGCCTGTTCGACCAGAGAACGTTTGATGAGTAGCGTCATGTGCACTTACATCCAATCATCGGATGAATTCAGGCGAGAGAGAATACCCCTCTCGAATGTGTAAAAGCAATCGCGGGGCATGCCTGCTCCCAACCTGTGAGAGCGAGCTTGCCCCGCGAGCCACTTGTAGCAGTGTCAGTTCAACGCATCGAGCAATGCCTGATTCATCTCCGGTGTACCGATAGTAATGCGCAGGAATTGGGCAATACGCGCTTGCTTGAAGTGACGCACGATTACCCCTTGCTCGCGCAGCTTCGCCGCCAATTCGCTGGCATCGTGCTGCGGATGACGGGCGAAAATGAAGTTGGCGGCCGAAGGCAGCACTTCAAAGCCACGGGCAGTAAGCTCGCCCACCAGCGCTTCACGGCTATCGATGACTTTGCGGCAGGTGTCATCGAAGTAGGCGCGATCGTCGAACGCCGCCGCCGCACCGACGATTGCCATGCGATCGAGCGGGTAGGAGTTGAAGCTGTTCTTGATCCGCTCCAGAGCCTCGATCAGGTCGGGATGCCCTACTGCCAGACCCACTCGCAAGCCTGCCAGCGAGCGCGACTTGGACAAGGTCTGAGTGACCAGCAGGTTGTCATAGCGATCCACCAGGCTGATTGCCGTTTCGCCACCGAAGTCGATGTAGGCCTCATCGACCACCACCACCGAGTTGGGGTTGGCCTTGAGCAAGTGCTCAATGGCATCCAGCGCCAACAGGCAGCCAGTAGGCGCGTTGGGGTTGGGGAAAATGATGCCGCCATTGGCCTTGGCATAATCTTCCACACGAATCTGGAACTGCTCGTCGAGTGCAACCTGTTCGAAAGGAATGCCATAAAGACCGCAGTAGACCGGATAGAAGCTGTAACTGATGTCCGGGAACAGCAAGGGCGCGCCGTGCTGGAACAGGCCGTGGAAAATGTGCGCCAGCACTTCATCCGAGCCGTTGCCCAGGAACACCTGGTTGCCATTTACCCCGTAGTAGTTCGCTACCGCCTGCTTGAGCAGATCGCTGTTGGGATCGGGGTAAAGACGCAGATTGTCGCTCAACTCGCCACGCATCGCCTCAAGCGCCTTTGGCGATGGGCCATACGGATTTTCATTGGTATTGAGCTTGACCAGCCTGGCCAGTTTCGGTTGCTCACCCGGTACGTAAGGCACCAGGTCCTTGACGAAGGGGCTCCAGAATTTACTCATGCTCAGTTCCCCTTTTTGTCGGCAACGATACGGTATTCAGCACTGCGGGCGTGGGCGGTCAACGATTCGCCGCGCGCCAGGATCGACGCAGTGTGGCCAAGCTCCGATGCACCCTGTTCGGAGCAGTAGATGATCGACGAACGCTTCTGGAAGTCGTAGACCCCCAGTGGTGATGAGAAGCGTGCGGTGCCCGAGGTCGGCAATACGTGGTTTGGACCTGCGCAGTAGTCACCCAACGCTTCGCTGGTGTGCCGCCCCATGAAGATCGCACCGGCGTGGCGAATCTGTGGAAGCCAGGCTTGTGGATCCGCTACCGAAAGTTCCAGGTGTTCGGGCGCGATACGGTTGGCGACCTCCATGGCTTGCTGCATGTCACGTACCTGGATCAGCGCACCGCGGCCGTTGATCGACGTTTTAATGATTTCGGCACGTTCCATGGTCGGCAGCAGCTTGTCGATGCTCGCCGCCACCTTGTCGAGAAACGCGGCATCCGGGCTCACCAGGATCGATTGTGCGTCTTCGTCGTGCTCAGCCTGGGAGAACAGGTCCATGGCAATCCAGTCCGGGTCGGTCTGGCCGTCACACACCACCAGGATCTCCGAAGGTCCGGCAATCATGTCGATACCTACCTGGCCGAATACATGACGCTTGGCAGTAGCCACGTAGATGTTGCCGGGCCCGACCACTTTGTCTACCTGCGGCACGCTTTCGGTGCCATAGGCCAGCGCGGCGACCGCCTGCGCTCCACCAATGGTGAACACCCGATCGACACCGGCAATACAGGCCGCTGCGAGCACCAGCTCGTTGACTTCACCGCGCGGGGTTGGCACCACCATGACGACCTCACCAACACCGGCCACCTTGGCTGGAATCGCATTCATCAGCACCGAGGAAGGATAGGATGCCTTGCCGCCCGGTACGTAGAGGCCGGCGCGATCCAGTGGCGTAACCTTCTGGCCCAACACGGTACCGTCGGCTTCGGTATAGCTCCAGGAATCCTGCTTCTGCCGTTCATGATAGTTGCGCACACGGCTGGCAGCCTTTTCCAGGGCTTCGCGCTGAGCTTGGGTAATGCGTGTCAGAGCCAGCTCCAGGCGTTCACGACCGAGGATCAGGTCATCGATCGATTTGGCATCCACGCCATCGAAACGCTGGGTAAATTCCACCAGTGCCGCATCACCGCGCTCACGCACAGCCTTGATGATGTCGAGCACACGCTGGTTGACCGTATCGTCAGACACACTTTCCCAGCTCAACAGATGATCCAGATGTCGGGCGAAATCCGGGTCAGCGGCATTGAGTCGGGCAATTGCAGTGGACGTGGTCATAGCGAGGGCCTCAATAAATGGCGATTGCTCAGGCACCCTAAGCTACCAGTCCATCCGCGCGGGCACCCGAGAAAATTGGCTATGACGCGGATAGACGGGCGCGACAGCGAAGGTCGCGCGCAGAGGTCAGCCGCGGTGTCGCGATTCGACAGCCTGGCGCAGGGTGTCGATCAGGCTTTGAATGCGTGCATGCTGCATCTTCATCGAAGCCTTGTTGACCACCAGCCGGGAGCTGATGGTGGCAATCATTTCCTGGGGTTCCAGGCCATTGGCGCGCAGCGTGTTGCCGGTATCGACGACGTCGATGATCTTGTCAGCCAGACCGATCAACGGCGCCAGCTCCATCGAACCGTACAATTTGATGATATCGACCTGACGGCCTTGCTCGGCATAGTAGCGCTTGGCAACGTTGACGAACTTGGTCGCCACTCGCAACCGGCCCTTGGGCTCGGCTGCGCCGATTGCGCCGGCAGTCATCAGCTTGCACTGAGCAATCTGCAGGTCGAGCGGCTCATAGAGACCCTGACCGCCGTACTCCATCAGCACGTCCTTGCCGGCCACACCCAGATCGGCGGCGCCATGCTCGACATAGGTCGGCACGTCGGTAGCGCGTACGATCAACAGGCGTACATCGTCCTGCGTCGTAGGAATGATCAGCTTGCGGCTCTTGTCCGGGTTTTCGGTCGGAACAATACCCGCTTCTGCCAACAGTGGCAGGGTATCGTCGAGAATCCGACCCTTGGATAGCGCGATGGTCAACATGGGAAACGTCGGTCCTTATGCGGCTACAGCCGGCCGGGCCTGAGTTGGCCCGACCGCATTCAATTCGGTGCAGCAATTGGCTGGCGCGTCCCTGCGCCGATAACAGACTAGCCCGGTACGCGACGGATCTTGGCGCCCAGCATCTGCAGTTTTTCTTCGATGCACTCATAACCACGGTCGATGTGGTAAATGCGATCGATCAAGGTGTCACCCTCGGCGACCAGGGCCGACAGCACCAGGCTGGCCGAGGCCCGCAAGTCGGTGGCCATTACTGGAGCACCCTTGAGGGTCTTGGTACCGGTAACGATCGCGGTGTTGCCTTCGACCTGGATCAATGCGCCCATACGATGCATCTCGTAGACGTGCATGAAACGGTTCTCGAAAATCGTCTCGATCACTGCGCCAGTGCCTTCGGCAATCGCGTTGAGAGAGATGAACTGCGCCTGCATGTCGGTCGGGAAAGCCGGGTACGGAGCGGTACGCAGGTTGACGGCTTTTGGCCGTTTGCCATGCATGTCCAGCTCGATCCAGTCTTCACCGGTGGTGACTTCGGCGCCGGCTTCCTTGAGCTTCTCAAGGACGGCTTCAAGAATGGTCGGGTCGGTGTCCTTGACCTTGACACGGCCACCGGTGACGGCAGCAGCGACCAGGTAGGTACCGGTTTCAATACGGTCTGGCATGACGCGGTAGGTTGCAGAACCCAGACGCTCGACGCCATCGATAGTGATGGTATCGGTACCGGCACCCTGAACCTTGGCGCCCATGGCGTTGAGGAAGTTGGCCAGGTCCACCACTTCCGGCTCACGCGCGGCGTTCTGCAGAACGCTGCGGCCCTTGGCCAAGGCCGCGGCCATCATGATGTTCTCGGTACCGGTCACACTGACGGTGTCGAAGAAGAAGTGTGCACCACGCAGGCCACCTTCAGGCGCCTTGGCCTTGATGTAGCCGCCTTCGACCTCGATCTTCGCGCCCATGGCTTCAAGGCCACGGATGTGCAGGTCGACAGGACGCGAACCGATGGCGCAACCGCCAGGCAGCGCCACTTCGGCCTCGCCGAAACGAGCGACCATTGGGCCCAGAACCAGGATCGAGGCACGCATGGTTTTAACCAGCTCGTACGGTGCGACCAGGGTCTTGATGGTGCGCGGATCGATTTCAACCGAGAGCTTTTCGTCGATCACAGGCTCGATGCCCATGCGTCCGAACAGCTCGATCATGGTGGTGATGTCGTGCAGGTGCGGCAGGTTGCCGACCGTTACTGGTCCATCACAAAGCAGAGTACCGGCAAGAATCGGCAGAGCCGCGTTCTTGGCACCGGAAATGCGGATTTCGCCATCGAGGCGAACACCGCCAGTAATAATCAGTTTGTCCATTTCTGTCTCGCCGCCAATTTAGGCTCAGGTGCGCTCAGCCCAGGCTGCGCTGCTGAAAAATTTCATGGTTACCGCATGGATGCTGCCATCGGTGATCCACGGATTAAGATGAGCATAGATCTGCTGCTGACGCTTGACCGGGCTCAGGGCCGCCAACTCGTCGCTGATCACGTTCAACTGGAAGTTGCAGCCTTCGCCTTCAACTTCGACCCGGGTTCCCGGCAACTTTTCTTCAAGGAAGTTCTTAACTTCTACGGCCTGCATGCTCAACCTCAATCGGCGCCCTGTGCGCGCGGGTCGGCCATCATACAAAAAAGCCCCTCGCCTGCGAACCCCGTAATCGGAGACTCTGACAGAGGGGCCAGTTACTGGCTGGCGATCATTGACCGACCAGCACCTCATCGAGGTCGTAAACCTCGGCGATTTCACGCATGTCCTGGGGCATCGCACGCAACTCGACTGCCTTCCCGGCCGCCTTGCCATCGCGCATGAACGCCAACAACAGCGACAGTCCGACGCTGCTGGATTTTTCCACCCTGGAACAATCGAGCACCAGGCCTTGGGCCTTGCACGCAGCAATCAAGGCCTTGCCTTCCTTGCGCAAGGTGGGACCACTGCGGTGGTCCAGCACCCCGGCCAGGCTGAGGACGCCCGGCTCGCTCATGGTTACGGCGCTATCACTCATTGGGCTTGCTTCTCGACTGCTTCGTCGGCGGTTTCCTTGGCCTTGGCCACTTCACCTGCCCAGCCGTCGATGGTCTTGTCCAGGTCATTGCCATTGCGGTTCATGGCATCGGCGAACTGATCACGGAACAGTTTGCCGATGTTGATGCCATTGACGATGACATTACGCACCTTCCACTCGCCACCCAGCTTGGTCAGGGTGTAGGACACCGGGTAGACGGCGCCATTATTGCCCTTGACCGTCATGTCGACGCTGGCACGATCATCACCGTCAAGCTTGGCATTGCCGACGGTAATGCCCTGGTTGTTGTATTCGAGCAGGGCATTGCCATAGAACTGCATCAGGCTGCGTTTGAAATTTTCCTGGAAGCGCTGCATCTGCTCCGGGGTGGCCTTGCGCGAATATTTGACGGTCATGATGCTTTTCGAAATGCCATCGGCGTCCACAACCGGACCCAGGTTGGCATTGAGCGCATCGTAGAACGCACTAGGATTGGCCTTGTATTGCTCCTTGTTGGCCTTCAGATCGGCCAACAATTGATTGGTGGTGCCCTGAATCACCTCTTTGGGTGACTGGGCAGCCGCGCCAGCCATCAACGGCAGCGCCGCCAAAATCACCAGCAAGCCGCGTCGCAGGATAGAAATCATGGAAACCCCTTATTTAGCTTCTTTGCCAACGGTATTGAGCAGGAACTTGCCAATCAGATCTTCCAGCACCAGCGCCGACTGCGTGTCATGGATGGTCGAACCATCCTTGAGTACTGCGTCTTCACCGCCCACGCTGATCCCGATGTACTTCTCGCCGAGCAACCCAGCGGTGAGGATAGATGCAGTGGAGTCGGTAGGCAGGTTGTCTACGCGTTTTTCCAGTTGCAGCGTCACTCGACCGGTATAGGTGTCACGGTCCAGATCGATGGCTGTGACCTTACCGATGGTTACACCGGCCATGGTCACTTTAGCTCTGACCGTCAAACCAGCGATATTGTCGAAATTTGCATAAACTTTATACGTATCGCTGCTCGGGCTCGCCGACAGGCCGCTGACACGCAGGGCCAGCAGAATCAGCGCCAGGATCCCCGCCAGGAGGAACAGGCCGACACCGATTTCCAGGGTGCGGTTTTGCATCAGAAATCTCCAAACATCAAGGCGGTCAGAATAAAGTCCAGACCCAGGACTGCCAACGAGGCATAGACCACGGTCTTGGTAGTGGCACGACTGATCCCCTCTGACGTGGGCTCACAGTCATAACCTTGGAATACGGCAATCCAGGTAACAACGAAGGCAAAAACAATACTTTTGATCACGCCATTGAGCACGTCATCGGTAAACGACACGCTATTTTGCATGTTCGCCCAGAACGAGCCTTCATAGACGCCCAGCCAGTCGACTGCCACCCACGACCCACCCCAGATTCCCACCACGCTGAAAATCAGCGCCAGCAATGGCAGCGAGATGAAGCCAGCCCATAGCCGCGGAGCAACAATGTACTTGAGCGGATCAACACCGATCATTTCCAGGCTGGACAACTGCTCGGTGGACTTCATGTTGCCGATTTCGGCGGTAAGCGCCGAACCGGCCCGCCCGGCGAACAACAGCGCAGTGACCACCGGACCCAGCTCTCGCAGCAGGGTCAAGGCAACCATCTGCCCCACCGCCTGTTCCGAGCCGTACTTGGTCAGAATACTGAAGCCCTGCAGCGCCAGCACCATGCCGATGAACACACCGGATACGACGATAATCGCCAGCGACAGGACGCCGACCGAATAAAGTTGCCTGACCAGCAGTTGAAAACCGCCGCCAGTCCCACTGCGCCCTACCAGAGAATGCAGGAGGAACAGGAACGAGCGGCCGAGTATCGCCAGCACATCGATGGCCGAACGGCCAAAGCGGCGAATACGTTCGAGTAAGGATTTTCTGCGCATCAACGCTTCCCCAGAAGATCGGCGCGGTAATCCGGCGCAGGAAAGTGAAAGGGCACCGGGCCATCCGGGTCGCCTTTCATGAATTGACGAATGCGCGGGTTATCCGACCCCATCAGCTCATCCGGAGTGCCCTGGCCAAGCACCTGGCCATCACCGACCACGTAAATGTAGTCGGCAATACTGGCAGTTTCGGCCAGGTCATGGGATACCACGATGCTGGTAATACCCAAGGCATCGTTGAGCAAGCGGATCAAGCGCACCAGAACGCCCATGGCGATCGGGTCCTGGCCGACGAAGGGTTCGTCATACATGAGGATCTGCGGGTCCAGGGCAATGGCACGCGCCAAGGCCACTCGGCGCTTCATGCCACCGGACAGTTCGTCAGGCATCAATTCGATGGCGCCGCGCAAGCCGACGGCCTGCAGCTTCATCAAGACGATATCGCGAATCATCTCGTCAGACAGCTTGGTATGTACCCGCAGCGGAAACGCCACGTTCTCGAATACATCGAGATCCGTAAACAGCGCACCACTTTGAAACAGCACTCCCATTTGCTTGCGTGCATCGAACAGATCGCTGCGCGACAGCGTCGGCAGATTCTGACCGGCAACCCAGACTTCACCGCTGCTCGGACGCAGCTGTGCCCCCATCAGACGCAACAGTGTGGTCTTGCCGCACCCGGAGGGTCCCATGATGCCGGTGACCTTGCCGCGGGGAATGCGTATATCGACATTATTGAAGATGCTGCGCGAACCGCGCTTGAAGGACAGGCCCTTCAATTCGACCGCGTAGGCGTTATCAACGCTCATCTAAACTCCTTGCGATGCACCCTTTTCACTCAGACGCGCGCCCCCTTCATGGAGGCACGAACGCCCGAAGCGGGCCGAACAGGCGGCGAACTATAGCATCGCTGATAGCGGCGCCCCAAGGCCGCTGCTGTGCTTGTTCAGCTACGGTTAAGGTAACTGAGCGACTGTATGACAATCACAAGGTGAGGGTTTTGCGCATTACCGCTATAATCGCCGCCTTTTCATCAGGCAATCCGATTTTCGACATGAGCCAATCCAGCGACCTGATCCAATCCGCGCAACGCACCATCCGTTTCGAACTCGAAGCGGTTGAGGGCTTGCTGGCCCACATCGACGCCGATTTCGTCAAGGCCTGCGAACTGATCCTGGCCAGCAAGGGCCGGGTGGTAGTGGTCGGCATGGGCAAGTCTGGGCACATCGGCAACAAGATCGCCGCCACCCTGGCAAGCACCGGCACCCCGGCATTCTTCGTGCACCCGGCTGAAGCCAGCCACGGCGACATGGGCATGATCACGCGTGACGACGTCATCTTCGCCCTGTCCAATTCCGGATCTACCGCCGAAATCGTTACGTTGCTGCCGTTGATCAAACGTCTGGGCATCCAACTGATCAGCCTCACTGGCAACCCAGACTCGCCCCTGGCCAAGGCTGCGGAGGTCAATCTTGATGCTCGCGTCGCCCAGGAGGCCTGTCCGCTCAACCTGGCTCCGACGTCCTCGACGACCGCGGCGTTGGTATTGGGCGATGCCCTGGCCATTGCGCTGCTCGAGGCGCGCGGTTTCACCGCTGAAGACTTCGCGTTCTCTCACCCTGGCGGCGCCCTCGGGCGTCGACTGCTGCTGAAAGTCGAAAACGTCATGCACGCAGGCGAGGAGTTGCCTCACGTGCAGCGCGGCACCCTGCTCAAGGACGCGCTCCTTGAAATGTCTCGCAAAGGTTTGGGCATGACTGTGGTCCTCGAAGCCGACGGACGGTTGGCCGGGATCTTCACCGACGGTGACTTGCGCCGCAGCCTGGATCGCAGCATCGATGTGCACACAACCCTGATCGAAGACGTCATGACCGTTCATGGCAAGACTGCCCGTGCCGAAATGCTCGCCGCCGAGGCCCTGAAAATCATGGAAGATCACAAGATCAGCGCCCTGGTTGTGATCGACAAGAACGAGCGCCCGGTTGGCGCCCTGAACATGCACGATCTGTTGCGTGCGGGAGTGATGTAAATGAGCCAGGACCTGCTTCAACGTGGCAAGGCCATCAAACTCGCCGTCTTCGACGTTGATGGCGTCTTGACCGACGGGCGTTTGTATTTCCTCGAAGATGGCAGCGAGTTCAAGACATTCAACACTCTCGATGGCCAAGGCATTAAAATGCTCATGGCCTCGGGCGTTACCACGGCAATTATCAGTGGGCGCAAAACCCCGGTAGTCGAACGCCGGGCCAAGAACCTCGGTATTCCTCACCTGTATCAAGGCCGCGAAGATAAAATGGTGGTGCTGGACGAACTTCTTGGCCAACTCAACCTAAGCTATGAACAGGTCGCCTATCTGGGCGACGACCTGCCCGACCTGCCGGTGATCCGTCGCGTCGGCCTGGGCATGGCAGTGGCCAATGCCGCAACCTTCGTACGCGAGCACGCCCACGGGATCACCAAGGCCCGTGGCGGTGAAGGCGCCGCACGAGAGTTCTGCGAGTTGATCCTGCAAGCCCAGGGCAATCTCGACGCGGCCAATGCCAATTACCTGTAGAGCGACACATGTTCAGTAAAAAGATTCGAACCATTGCGCTGTTCAGTGTGATCGCCGCCTTGCTGGTGGCGGTCGGCTACTGGAACATCAGTCCCGAGACCTTCCTCGACAAGCCCCAGGCGACCGTCGACAAGAACGCAATCGATTACTACGCCACCAATGCCCACAGCGTGCAGTTCCTGCCTGATGGCAAAATGCAGTACGAGATGACTGCAGATAAGGTCGAGCACCTCATGGTCAGCGAAGTGACCTTGCTGACCAAGCCGGACCTGCAGATGTATCGCGGCACCACCTACCCTTGGCATGTGCAAAGTGAAAAGGGCGAGGTCAATCCTGACGGCACTGAAGTGGAACTGATCGACTCGGTACGGGTTGCCCGGACCGATGAAAAGAACCGCACCATGATCATTACCAGCAGTCGCATGACCGTATTCCCGCAGAAGCAATATGCTCAAACCGAGCAAGCCGTTAGAATCGACGGCGCCGGTGGCGTCACTACGGGCAATGGAATGAAAGCGTATTTGAAAGAAGGCAGGATGGACCTGCTTTCTAACGTAAGAGGACAGTATGAGGCTCGTTAAAACCCTCCCCTTTTTGCTCAGCCTGAGCGCAGCACTGGGAAGCGCGAGCGCCTGGGCCCTGCCGAACGACCGCGATCAGCCTATCCGTATCCAGGCCGACAACGCGCATCTGGATGACAAGAAAGGCGTTGCCACCTATACCGGCGACGTCATCATCACTCAAGGGTCGATGATGATCAAAGGCAATACCGTAACCATCACGCGCGCCGAATCCGGCGATATCGACGTGGTGACTTCGGTGGGCAACCTGGCCTACTTCGAGCAGCAGCAGAGCGCCGCCAAGCCCGACAAAATGCAAGGCTATGCCGTGACCATCCAGTACCAGGCACAAAAAGATCTGGTCGTGCTCACCGACCGTGCCAAGGTAGTCAACGAAGGCAATACCACCGAAGGCGAGAAGATCGTCTACAACACCAAGTCCCAGGTAGCGACTGCCGGTCGTGGCGGCAACGTGACCACGCCGCGCCAACGTATCGACATGGTGATCCAGCCGAAGAAGAAGGCCGAGTAAATGGCGACCCTCAAAGCCCAGCACCTGGCCAAGAGCTACAAGAGCCGGCAAGTGGTACGCGACGTCAGCCTGTCTATCGACAGCGGCCAGATCGTCGGCCTGCTAGGCCCTAACGGCGCCGGCAAGACCACCTGCTTCTACATGATCGTTGGCCTGGTCCAGGCCGATCAGGGCCGCGTCCTGATCGACGACCTGGATGTCAGCCACCAGCCCATGCATGGCCGCGCACGCGCCGGCATCGGCTACCTGCCGCAAGAAGCCTCGATCTTTCGCAAGCTTTCGGTTGCCGACAACATCATGGCGATCCTCGAGACCCGCAAGGACCTCGACACCGCCGGACGTCGCAAAGAACTGGAAAGCCTGCTGCAGGAATTTCACATCAGCCACATTCGCGACAACCTTGGCATGAGCCTTTCCGGTGGCGAACGTCGCCGCGTGGAAATTGCCCGCGCCCTGGCTACCGCGCCGAAATTCATCCTGCTCGATGAACCCTTTGCCGGTGTCGACCCGATTTCGGTCGGTGACATCAAGCAGATCATCCACCACCTCAAGGCCAAGGGCATCGGTGTGTTGATCACCGACCACAACGTCCGAGAGACCCTGGATATCTGCGAAACAGCTTACATCGTCAATGATGGTCAACTGATTGCCGAAGGCGACGCAGAGACCATCCTGGCCAACGACCTGGTCAAAGAGGTCTACCTGGGCCACGAGTTCCGCTTGTAAGTTCGAAGCGACCAGCATTTGCCTTGGGCTGCTGATCCGGTGAAATCCGGCTTAATTGGTACGGCACCCTAGGCAAACGCTCCAATTTCAGGCATATAACTTGCTTAAAGTTGGCGCTTCGGTGCCCTTGTAGTGGATGGCGCATGTGCGCCGGCGAAAAAGGTGTTAAGCCCCTGCCATGAAACCATCGCTCGTCCTAAGAATGGGCCAGCAACTGACGATGACTCCTCAGTTGCAACAGGCTATCCGACTACTCCAGCTGTCTACCCTGGACCTCCAACAGGAAATCCAGGAAGCGCTGGAGTCGAACCCGATGCTCGAACGCCAGGAAGAAGGCGAGGACTTCGATAACAGCGACCCGATGGCGGATAACGCCGAAAGCAAGCCTGTCGCCGAAGTCCAGGACAGCAGCTTCCAGGAAACCACGCAAACTGTGGATAACCTGGAAGATGGCGAATGGAGCGAGCGCATACCCAACGAACTTCCCGTCGATACCGCCTGGGAAGACATCTACCAAACCAGCGCCAGCAGCCTGCCCAGCAACGACGATGACGAGTGGGACTTCACCACCCGTACGTCGGCGGGCGAGAGCCTGCAAAGCCACCTGCTCTGGCAGTTGAACCTGGCGCCGATGTCCGATACCGATCGGCTCATCGCCGTTACCCTGATCGACTGCATCAACAGCCAGGGCTACCTGGACGAAACCCTCGAGGAAATCTGCGAGTCCTTCGATCCCGAGCTGGACATCGAGCTCGATGAAGTCGAAGCCGTGCTGCACCGTATCCAGCAGTTCGAACCGTCCGGAATCGGCGCGCGCAACCTCAGTGAGTGCTTGCTGCTGCAATTGCGCCAGCTGCCAGCCAATACCCCCTGGATGGCCGAATCCCAGCGACTGGTGCGAGACTTCATCGACCTGCTCGGCAGTCGCGACTACAGCCAATTGATGCGCAGGATGAAACTCAAGGAAGACGAGTTGCGCCAGGTCATTGAACTGGTCCAGAGCCTCAACCCTCGCCCGGGCTCGCAGATCGAATCCAGCGAGCCCGAATATGTAGTCCCCGACGTAATCGTACGCAAGGACAACGAGCGCTGGCTGGTCGAACTCAACCAGGAAGCCGTGCCGCGCCTGCGGGTCAACCCGCAGTACGCAGGATTCGTGCGCCGCGCCGATACCAGTGCCGACAACACCTTCATGCGCAACCAGTTGCAGGAGGCTCGATGGTTCATCAAAAGCCTGCAGAGCCGCAACGAAACCCTGATGAAGGTTGCCACCCAGATCGTCGAGCACCAGCGTGGTTTCCTCGACCACGGCGACGAAGCAATGAAGCCATTGGTCCTGCACGACATCGCCGAGGCGGTGGGCATGCACGAGTCGACCATTTCTCGGGTCACCACGCAAAAATACATGCATACACCTCGGGGAATTTACGAGCTGAAGTACTTTTTCTCCAGCCACGTAAGCACCTCTGAAGGCGGCGAGTGCTCGTCTACAGCGATTCGCGCGATCATCAAAAAACTGGTTGCAGCGGAAAATCAGAAAAAGCCATTGAGTGACAGCAAGATCGCTGGTTTACTGGAGGCACAAGGCATCCAGGTAGCCCGTCGCACCGTCGCCAAGTACCGCGAGTCCCTCGGCATTGCACCGTCGAGTGAACGCAAGCGACTGATGTAGCCCCTAGGATCGCCACAGCAGTTCAGTGGCAGGCGCAACACCTGCCTCTTATGCACGGGCAACAAAAGGAGAAGCTGTATGCAAGTCAATATCAGTGGACAGCATGTAGAAGTCACCCAGCCGCTGCGCGAGTACGTCGAACAGAAACTGAAACGGCTGGAAGGGCACTTTGACAAGATTACCAACGTAACGGTGATCATGAAGGTCGAGAAACTGCAGCAGAAAATTGAAGCAACGCTGTTTATTCCCGGCGGCGAAGTGGTTGCAAATGCCGAACACACAGACATGTATGCAGCGATCGACGCCTTGACCGACAAGCTCGACCGCCAACTGAAAAAACACAAGGAAAAACAGCAAAGCCTGCTGCAAGGTGCAGCGGCCCGCTGATCCCCCTCATCCATGATCCGACTTGAAACCATCCTGACCCCCGGCCGTTCCTTGGTGAACGCGCCGGGTGGCAGTAAAAAGCGCGCCCTCCAGGAAGTCGCCACCCTGATCCACCGGGAAGTTCCGGACCTGGAGATGCAGATCGTTTTTGAAAGCCTGTTTGCCCGGGAGAAACTCGGGTCGACCGGATTTGGTAATGGCATTGCCATTCCACATTGCCGCCTCAAAGGTTGCACTTCCCCCATCAGCGCCCTGATACACCTGGAAGCACCGATCGACTATGACGCCATCGATGGCGCCCCGGTCGATCTGCTGTTTGTCCTGCTGGTTCCCGAAGCGGCTACCGATGCGCACCTCGAGCTGTTGCGCCAAATTGCCAGCATGCTCGACCGAAAGGACGTGCGTGACCGGCTACGTGCCGCCCAGAGCAGTGAAGCCCTGTACCAGGTTGTACTGGACGTACAGAACGAGCACTGAACATGCGCCTGATTATCGTCAGTGGCCGATCCGGCTCCGGCAAGAGCACCGCCCTCGCAGTCCTGGAGGACCACGGCTACTACTGCATCGATAACCTGCCTGCCGGACTGCTGCCGCAGCTGGCTGAAAACGCCCTGATCAACACCGAGTTGATGCAGCCGAAAGTGGCAGTGTCGATCGATGCGCGTAACCTCCCGAGTCACCTGACTCGATTCCCGGAACTTCTGGAGGACGCCCGAAGCAAGCACATTCAATGTGATGTGCTGTACTTGGATGCCGATGAAGAAACGCTGCTCAAGCGCTTCTCGGAAACCCGCAGGCGCCATCCGCTGACTAACGCCAATCGCTCGCTGGCCGAAGCGATCAAGGTCGAAACCGACCTGCTGGGGCCGATTGCCGACCTTGCCGACCTGAAGATCGACACCACCAACCTGAACCTCTATCAGTTACGTGACTCGATCAAGCTACGCCTGCTCAACCAGCCGGAGCCTGGTACTGCATTTCTGGTCGAGTCGTTCGGTTTCAAGCGCGGCATGCCGGTGGATGCCGACCTCGTGTTCGATGTGCGCTGCCTGCCCAACCCTTACTGGAAGCCGGAACTGCGTGATCACTCCGGGCTCGAACAGCCTGTTATCGATTACCTCGCTGCACAGCCTGATGTCGAGGAAATGTACCAGGACATCTCCAGCTACCTGCTTAAATGGTTGCCACGCTTTGCCGCCAGCAACCGCGCTTACGTAACCATTGCCATTGGCTGTACCGGGGGACACCACCGTTCGGTTTATTTGACTGAACGCCTGGGCCAGTTGCTGCAGCAATCCTTGAAGAATGTCCAGGTTCGCCACCGCGACCTCTAGCCCACAGGACCACCGCCGCGATGCCCGCTCGTGAAATAACCATCATTAACAAGCTGGGGCTGCACGCCCGGGCTGCGGCAAAGTTTGTCGGCGTGGCCGGACGCTTCCCCTGTACCGTGCGCGTCGGTCGAGCCCCCGACAAACTGGTGGACGGCAAGAGCATCATGGCGGTAATGATGCTCGCCGCGGGCAAAGGTACCCAGGTTCACTTGCACACCGAGGGTGAAGATGAAGATGCAGCGCTCACGGCACTGATCGAGCTGATCAACAACTACTTCGACGAGGGCGAGTAAGCGCCCTCGCCCGCCTCTCAAGACAAGGCCGTATCCATCACCATCATCAGGCAGAAGCCCACGCAAAGCCCCAGGCTTGCCAGGCGATGATGACCGTTGCTGCGTGACTCGGGAATGATCTCCTGGGTCACCACCAGCAACATGGCCCCAGCCGCGCAGGCCAAGCCAAGCGGCAACAGCACCTGCGCCACCGTCACCAGCCAGGCACAAATCACCGCCGCCACCGGCTCGACCAGTCCAGATGCCGCACCAATGGCGAAGGCCTTGAACCGGGCCATACCGGCGCCAGCCAAGACCAGGGCAATCACCAGACCTTCAGGCACGTCCTGCAGCGCGATGCCCATCGCCAGACTGTCGGCATCGGCCATCCCACCGCCTGCCGACACGCCGATAGCCATGCCTTCCGGAATGTTATGAGCGACGATGGCAATGACGAAAACCCAGATTCGCGCTGCAATCACCGGCTGTTGGGCGTTGCCCACCAACGCCTCGGGCGATGCGCCGGAGACTTTCAGGTCGACCAGGTAGATACAGAACGCACCGAACAGCAAACCGAAGCTGATCATCCCTCCGGCGCCCCATTTGCCCAGGCCAATCGCCTGAGCGGCATCGAGGCCGGGAATGACCAGGGAAAACGCAGTCGCCGCCAACATTACCCCTGCACCAAAGCCCAGCAACGTATCGGCCAAGGCAACCGGCATACTGCGGATTACCAACACCGGTACTGCACCCAGAGCGGTGCCCAGCGCACACAAGGCGCCTCCTTCCAGCGCGCGCATCATTCGTGGCTCAAGGTCGAGCCAGGCAAAACCCTGGGCCACCAGCAGTGCAAAGCCTACCAGTAACAACACAGTACCCAGCGCCAGGCGAAACAAGCGCACGCTGCCAATGGACATCACATCTGAACGCATACCGGAGCGACTCACGCCAGGGCAGTTACATAGCGGCGTTCTACTTCGGACCAATCGATCACGTTGTAGAAAGCATTGATGTATTCAGGGCGACGGTTCTGATACAGCAGGTAATACGCATGCTCCCAGACATCCAGTCCCAGAATTGGTGTATTGCCATTCATCAGCGGGCTGTCCTGGTTGCCACTGCTCTCCACGACGAGGGTCTTTTCCGGCGTTACGCTCAGCCACGCCCAGCCGCTGCCGAAGCGGGTCAACGCAGCCTTGGTGAAAGCATCCTTGAAGGCCCCAAAGCCCCCCAGTTGCGCATCGATCGCCTCGCCCACCGTCCCAAAGGGTTCACCGCCTCCCTGAGGAGACATTACCGTCCAGAACAGTGAATGGTTGGCGTGGCCGCCGCCCTGATTGATGACCGCAGCCTGAAGCTTGTGCGGCAATTGTTTGACTGCAGCCACCAGCGCTTCCACCGGCCAATCAGCCCACTCGGTCCCTTCGACCGCGGCATTGAGATTGTTGATGTAAGTCTGGTGGTGCTTGCTGTGGTGGATTTGCATGGTCTGGGTGTCGATGTGCGGTTCCAGCGCATCGTAGGCGTAAGGCAATGCAGGCAAGGTGTAAGGCATACTCAGTGGATTCCATATTGGTGTGCTGAAGACCCGGCGCTTTCCTGACCGGCCAGTACCACCGGTTGCGGGCCATGACTGTGAAGCAGGCGTTCGGTTCGCGGGTACTGCCCGTACTCGCTGATGAAATTCAATAGCTCGGTGTAGGTTTTACTGCTATGACGTAGCGCCGCTTGCCGCAGTGCAGGGGCCAGACGCTGATCCTGCATGGCCTGCAGCAACCGCTGGTGGACAGCGCAGAGGTATTCCGCGCTCTCCTGCGGTTGATTCAGGCGCAAGTGCAGATCGGCCAGGTTGTGATGCGCGATCACACACACGGCAACCGCTTCGTCGGCGTCATGCCAGCGCTCGAATAACACCTGGGCCAGGGCCAGGGCCTGCAGATACAACTCGCGGGCATCTACCAGCTCACCTTGTTCGAACAGGCGGTTGGCGATCTCGGTGGTGCGTTTCCAGTGCTGCATGACAAACCTCCAGGGCGGTGTCAGATACCGCCAGCAGTGAGCTTTTCCGGGTCCAGCAGTACTTCAAGTTGGCTACGCGACAGATCGGTGTGTTCCAGGGCCACGTCGATAATCGGGCGCCCCTGCTTGTAGGCGGTCTTGGCGATTTCTGCGGCCTTCTGGTAGCCGATGATCGGGTTCAACGCGGTGACCAGAATCGGGTTGCGCGCCAACGCCTCCTTGAGCTTTGGCGCGTTGACCTTGAAGCTGGCAATCGCTTTGTCCGCCAGTAAGCGGCTGACATTGGCCATGAGCTCGATGCTGCTGAGCAGGTTCTGGGCAATGATCGGCAGCATCACGTTTAGCTCGAAGTTGCCCGACTGACCGGCCACGGCAATGGTCGCGTCATTGCCGATAACCTGGGCGGCTACCATCGCAGTGGCTTCCGGAATCACAGGGTTGACCTTGCCGGGCATGATCGAAGAGCCAGGTTGTAGGCCCTCAAGCTCGATCTCGCCCAAGCCTGCCAGTGGCCCGGAGTTCATCCAGCGCAGGTCGTTGGCGATTTTCATCAGAGCGACGGCAGTGGTCTTGAGCTGACCCGACAACGCAACAGCGGTGTCCTGCGAGCCAATCAACGCAAACAGATTTTGCCCCGGCGTAAACGGTACTTGGGTGAGCGTCGAAAGCTGTTGGCTGAAGTGCGCAGCGAATTGCGGGTGGGCATTAATCCCGGTCCCCACCGCTGTACCGCCCTGGGCCAGTGCCTGCAGAGCGGGCAACGTCGACTCAAGGTGTGCGACTGCGGCCGAAATCTGCGCCGCCCATCCACCGAGCACCTGGCTCATGCGCACGGGCATCGCATCCATCAGATGGGTGCGACCGGTCTTGATGAATGGATGCACTTCAACTGCCTTGCGCTCGATCACCTGTACCAGATGCTTCAAGGCCGGCAGCAGCTGCTCGTGCAATGCCAGAGCGGCGCTCACATGAATCGTGGTGGGGATGATGTCGTTGCTGCTCTGCCCGCAATTGACGTGGTCATTCGGGTTGATATTGTCGCCAAAGATACGAGTCGCAAGAGTGGCAATCACCTCGTTGGCGTTCATGTTCGAGCTGGTGCCGGAACCAGTCTGGAAGATATCCACCGGGAAGTGCTGGATAAAATCGCCGGCCAGGAGCTGCTCTACCGCCTTGACGATAGCGTCGCCCTGGCCTGCTTCCAATTGTTCGAGTTCGACGTTGGCCTTGGCGGCAGCGGCCTTGGCCAACAACAGTGCACGAATGAACTGGACGGGCATGCGCTGTTGGCTAACCGGAAAGTTGTTTACCGCGCGCTGGGTTTGAGCGCCATACAGGGCCTCGGCCGGCACCTGCAGTTCACCCATGCTGTCACGCTCGATACGGGTATTACTCATCATCAAGTCCTTGCATCAGTTCAGCGAAAGAAATCGAAGGCAGCAGCGTGCAGTTCGCCAATTGCAGGGCAAGAGGCTGCCAACGCTGGCCATGCTCGCCACCATCGAGCTTGCGCAACTGCAACAGTGGCTTCCAGGCCTGGTCCAGGCACAGGCAGCGCCAATGCCAGGGCAGCATGCGATCGCAAGCGGTATCCAGGAGCAAGCGGAATGAGGTCAGGGCGACGGTCCATGCCGAAGTCTCGGTGCAGCACACCAGATAGCGACCTTCAGCCAGGTAATGTTCGATCAAGCGCGGCTCGTCCGGCTCCATCGCACAACGTATACGGCGACTGAGCCAGCGCCAGTTTTCAAGGTAGGGCAATTCGTGAAGGACAGGTTTCATGAACATCATCGCCTAGATAATGATATTCATTATTAAGTGATAATCATAATCAGTTCAAGATGAGCAAAGCAGAAAAAACAAAAAGCCCGACACATGGCCGGGCTGCTTGGGGAGGCGCGGGATTGCCCCGCGCTCAATTATTTCACTGAGCAAACACACTCGCGGGACAAACCCGCGTATCCGTAAATCAGCTGCCGGCGACGGTCATCCGTTCAATCAACACCGAGCCCGTATGAATATTGCTGCGGGTTTCCAGGTCGTTCCCGATCGCGACAATCTGCTGGAACATATCTTTCATATTGCCGGCGATCGTGACTTCTTGTACCGCGAACTGAATTTCGCCATTCTCGACCCAGTAGCCTGCTGCGCCTCGTGAGTAGTCGCCCGTCACCATGTTCAACCCGTGCCCCATCAGTTCGGTCACCAGCAGCCCTCGGCCCATGCGCCGAATCAGTGCCGCCTGATCCTCCACACCGTGAGTTACGTATAGGTTATGCACGCCACCGGCATTGGCGGTGCTCGGCAAGCCAAGTTTGCGTCCGGAATAAGTCCCCAGAACATAGGACACCAACTCGCCTTTTTCGACGAACGGTTTGGCGTAGGTCGCCAGACCATCGCCATCAAACGCCGCGCTGCCCAGGGCGCGCATCAGGTGTGGACGCTCATCCAGGGTCAGCCAGCTGGGAAATAGGCGCTGGCCCATGGTCCCCTCCAGGAACGACGACTTGCGATACAGGCTGCCTCCGGAAATCGCCGAGAGGAAACTGCCGAACAAGCCACCGGCAAGTTCAGCGGAAAACAGCACCGGCACTTCGCACGTGGGAACCGGACGTGCGCCCAGCCGGCTGGCCGCCCGCTGTGCGGCACGCTGGCCGATGCTGCGCGGATCGGCGAGCAACTCACCCTGGCGATTCACGTCATACCAATAGTCCCGCTGCATCTGCCCGTCGGCTTCGGCAATCATTACGCAACTGAGGCTGTGGCGAGTCGATGCATAGCCACCGATAAAGCCATTGCTGTTGCCATATACGCGGCAGCCTTGGTGGGTGTTGAGGGTGGTGCCGTCGGCGTTCTTGATTCGCGTGTCGGCGTCGAACGCGGCGGCTTCGCAAGCCAGCGCCTTCTCGATAGCCTGCTCAGGGGTGATGTCCCAGGCGTGATACAGATCGAAGTCCGTCAGGTCACGCGCCATTAACGCCGGGTCAGCCAAGCCGGCACAGTCGTCTTCGGAGGTGTGCTTGGCGATTGCCAGGGCGGCCGCGACGGTCTCGCGTATGGCCTCGGCACCACTGGCCGAGGTACTGGCCGAACCTTTGCGCTGACCGACATACAGGGTGATGCCAAAGCCCTGATCACGGTTGAATTCCACCGTTTCCACTTCACGCTGGCGCACCGACGTCGACAAACCCTGCTCCAGCGAGACCGCCACTTCACAGGCGCTGGCCCCCTGGCGCTTGGCTTCGGCAATAATCTGCTCAACCTGCTCCTGCAAGGCTGGCAGGGCCTGTGGACCTACGCTCTGGACTACACTCATGGTTTTCTCCACTCAAATTCTGCGTTCGGCATGGGTCAATCTACGACCGGACCGGACAAGCGGCCCCCGACTGGTTATCATGGCGGCGATTCTCAGCGGACTGCCCCCATGGTTGATTCTTACGACACCGCCTTTGACGGCGAAAAAAGCAAAACTCAGGTAAAGCGCGAAATGCAGGCCCTGGTCGAGATGGGCGAGCGCCTTACGACGCTCAAGCCCGATATCCTGGCCAAATTGCCGTTGACCGACGAACTGCGCGCCGCTCTGGAAGAGCACAAGCGGCACACCGCCAACGAGGCGAAAAGACGCCATCGGTCGTTCATCGGCAAGCTCATGCGTGATCAGGACATCGACGCCATCACTGCGCTTCTTGACCAACTCGACGCATCCTCCCGTCAGTACAACGAGCGTTTCCACAACCTTGAACGCTGGCGCGACCGACTGATCAATGGCACCGACGATGTCCTGGAGAAATTCGTCCAGGAATTCCCCGATGCTGATCGCCAGCAACTGCGCTCGCAGATCCGCCAGGCCCAGCACGAGTTGAAAACCAACAAGACGCCGACCGCCAGCCGCAAGATCTTCAAGTACATCCGCGACCTCGACGAGCGCCAGCGCGGCCTGCGCTGACCCTTGCTACCGGGCAGGCAACCTGCCCGCCCGGTCTCAATTTCATGCGCCCGTGCCACCAACGGTGATCGCATCGATCTTCAACGTCGGCTGGCCCACGCCAACCGGAACCGACTGACCATCCTTGCCACAGGTGCCGACGCCGCTGTCCAGGGATAAATCATTACCCACCATCGACACTCGGCTCATGGCCTCCGGACCATTACCAATCAAGGTCGCACCTTTGACCGGTGCGGTGATCTTGCCGTCTTCGATCAGATAGGCTTCGCTGGTCGAGAACACGAACTTGCCACTGGTGATATCCACCTGACCACCACCAAGGTTGGCGCAATAGATACCGCGCTTGACCGACTTGATGATTTCTTCAGGATCACTTTCACCGGCACGCATATACGTATTGGTCATCCGTGGCATCGGCAAGTGCGCATAGGATTCGCGACGACCGTTGCCCGTGACCGCCATACCCATTAGACGCGCGTTGAGCTTGTCTTGCATGTAGCCCTTGAGAATGCCGTTTTCGATCAACGTGGTGCATTCGGTCGGGGTACCTTCGTCATCCACACTCAACGAGCCACGACGCCCTTCCAGGGTGCCATCATCGACAATCGTGCAGAGGTTGGAGGCGACCTTCTGGCCTATCATCCCGCTATAGGCTGAGCTGCCTTTGCGATTGAAGTCGCCTTCAAGGCCATGGCCTACCGCCTCGTGCAGCAAGACCCCAGACCAACCGGAACCCAACACCACTGGCAACGTGCCGGCCGGTGCAGGAATAGCGTCGAGGTTGACCAAGGCCTGGCGCAGCGCCTCACGTGCAAAGCCCATGACCCGCTCGTCGGTGAAGTAGCGATAGTCGGTGCGACCGCCGCCGCCATGACCACCGCGCTCACGCCGGCCGTTCTGCTCAACGATCACACTGACGTTGAAACGCACCAGTGGCCGTACATCCGCAGCCAGGCTGCCATCGGCCGCGGCGATCAAGATACGTTCCCAGACCCCGGCCATGCTCACTGTGACTTGTTGGATGCGTGGATCCAGCGCCCGCGTAGCGGCGTCGACACGCTTGAGCAGCTCGACCTTTTCTGCCCGGCTGATTACTTCCAGCGGGTTATCGGTACCGTAAAGCTGGACGATCTCCTGACTCTTGAATGCCTGGACACTGCCATTTTGCCCGGCACGGGAAATCGAGCGAGCGGCTCGGGCAGCCGACGTCAGCGCTTCGAGGTTGATGGCGTTGCTGTAGGCGAAACCGGTTTTTTCACCGGATTGGGCCCTGACACCGACGCCTTGGTCGAGGTTGAAGCTGCCTTCTTTGACGATTCCGTCTTCAAGTGCCCAGGATTCGGAAATCTGTCCCTGGAAATACAGGTCGGCGGCATCGATACCCGGGCCGGCCAACTCACCCAGCACGGACTGCAGGCTATCGAGGGTGAGCCCCCCCGGCGCCAGCAGGTGCTCGCTGACAGTGGATAACATCTCGCTCATAGTCACTCCGAGGTGTGCGCAGGCCGCAAGGCGTCCTGCGAGAAAAAGCGCCGGTGCAAGGCCACCGGCATCCGCGCCCGAATGGACGCCTGTTCGCTGCTGTCGCGTTCGGCCAACAGCACCGCCTCACCGCTGGCCTGTTCGGCGACGATACGCCCCCAAGGATCGATGATCGCCGCATGACCATAGGTTTCACGCGGCCCCGGGTGAGTACCGCCCTGGGCGGCTGCCAGCACATAGCATTGGGTTTCAATCGCCCGAGCGCGAATCAATACCTCCCAGTGAGCCGCACCGGTTACCGCTGTGAATGCCGCGGGCGCACTGATCAACTCGGCCCCGGCGGCGCGCAAGGCGCTGTAGAGTTCGGGAAATCGCAGGTCATAGCATACGCTCAAGCCCAACCGACCAACCGGCGTATCCGCCACTACCACCTGGGCGCCGTGAGCATAATCATCTGACTCTCGATAGCGGCCACGGTTGTCAGCGACATCGACATCGAACAGGTGAAGCTTGTCGTAGCGTGCAACGGTTTGGCCGTGATCGTCGATCAACAGCGAACACGCATGCGCCTTGGCGTCGGGCAGTCCTTGCGGTGGCAAAGGCAAGGTACCGGCCACCACCCATAATTTGAGGTCGCGAGCAGCCTGTTTCAACCAGGGCAGAATCGGCCCGTGCCCGAGTGCTTCGGCGCGGCCGATGGCTGCACTGTCGCGCCGTCCCATCGCGGCGAAATTCTCAGGCAACACCGCGAGGCGTGCACCGCGTTCAGCCGCCTGTTCGAGCAACTGCCGGGCGCGCTCGAGATTGGCCGAAATATCGCTCTGGCTGACCATCTGGATCACTGCTGACTTCATGCGCGCTCCCGAGGCTACTTGTTGAACGGTTTTACAAAGCTGATTTTAGGCTCTTTCCAGGGACCTTCGACGCGATAGTGCACGCTTGCATAGCGAGACACTCGGTCACCCAACAAGCGATCGACCAGAAACAGCGCCCCCCCCACTGCCGGCGCCCCCACGATCAAGGCCGCCAACGGCAAGTTGTTGGTGACCGGCAAACTCACCTGCAGGTTGGCATCGACGCGGTCACGCACCATGTCCAGAGTACCATCGAGCTCAAAGTTGCTCGAAGGCCCAGTCACGGTGATCGGCTCTCGTGTCACATAGACACCTTCGCTGGCTACCAGCAGGCCTTTGACTCGGTCGTAACTCAGGCCTTTGTCGAACAGGTCGGAGAAGTCCAGCCGCAAGCGTCTGCCAATGGAATTGAAGTTGAGCAGGCCAAATACTCGCAACGCCTGGGCGCCCCCTTCGACTTCAACGAACTGCCCCTGGCGCAGGGCGGCATCGAGGCTGCCGGATAGCCGCGCCAGGCTGACCCAGGCTGGCGAGCCTGGCCAACGCGCATCGACATCCAGACGAAAGTCACGGCTGGTAACGGTCGGAGCAAAGTTCCAGGCTTTGAGCACATCCGCGAGGTTCTTGCCCTCCAGGCGGCCCTTGTACCAACTGGTACTGGCGCCCGGTGCGCCTTCCCAGCCCCCGCTACCATCGATCTGCAAGCCCTTGAGGTTGAGGTCCAGGTCATTCAGTGCAATGCCCTTGGCCGTCGATCGCACTTTGACCGCCGCACTGCCAAGTAAATCATCGCCACGAAAAAGCCTGTCGATGCTCAGGTCGATAGAAGGAATTTTGCGAGGATCGATACTGGCCATTGGATCAGGGGCATTGGGTACAGTAATTTCGGCCGGGTCCTGAGGTGGCAAATGAATGGTCTGCAGATTGACCACCAGCGGTGCGCCCTTGGCATCAGGCAGGCGAGCATTTCCGATGACTTCCTTACTGTCCAGACGCAGTGCCCAGTTATTGCTGTTTCGCACCAGGCTTACCACCGCCTGGTTCAGCTCCAGGCCTACGCCCTTGAGGCGATTGATACTCAGGTTGACGCCACGCAACAGTTGCCGGGCGCTGCCACTTGGATCATCGCCACCCAAGCTTTGCGCTTGCTGCTGCCAGGGAGCCAGGTCCAGTTCAGCCAGGCGACCACGCACCTGCACGCCCTGGCCTCCAGGCAGTTGCGCGTTACCACTGCCAAACACCAGCTCACCACGCCCTTGGTCAAGTTTGTCCATGGGCGCGGCATAGACCATGTTGGCGACGTCTGCGAAGCTGAAGTTGAAGCGTCGCTCAGGCCCCTGCAGGCTCATGCCGAACTGGCTGTCGCGGGTTTCGTTGGCAGTCTTGCCGAACGGGGCAGGCAAATTGATAGTCAGGCCCTTGAGTGTGGAGTCGACCTTGAGTTGGTTATCTTGACTCCCCAATGACAGTTGCAGTTGATACGGCAGTTCTCCGGCAAGCGGCAAGGCCTGTTTGACCTGCAACCACTGGGTCAATGCTGTGAGTGCAACCTGACCCTTGGCCTGGATCCGGGTCTGCAATTGGCCGGGTTTGCCTTCGGCAAAGATCTGCGCGGTGATCGGCTTGTCGAATACCCGCGCACTGATGTTCTGACCGCTGAGACCCTTGGCGTAATCGAAACGGAACGCACCTTTGAGGTGGTTCAGTTCGAGCAAAGGAGCAGCGATTTTCAATCGTGCGTCGCTGGTGTCGAAATCCACCATTACTTGCGGTTGCTGCCCCTTGGCCAAAGGCACGTCCAACTTGATCTTGCCGTTCAGGCTACCCTGTCCTTCCCAGCCGGCGAACATGGCAGCGGTCCCGATCGGCGCCTCCTGAAGGATTTTCAGGCCGTCGCCCAGGCCTCCGTCAAAGGCGCCATCCAGGTACATATGAGTGTGCTCGCCACTGGCGACATGCGGGATATTGACCTGTACATCACTGACTTGGGTATCGAGTAGCTGTCCACTCCTGGCGTTGACCCGCACGCCATCGTCGTCGATGAACACTTCACCATCGACCTTTTGTACCTGCGGCCAACCAGGCTGGAAATCCAGCGCAGCATCATGAACCTTGAAGAACAGGCTGATGCTGCGCGCCTGCTCTGACGCGCCATGATTGAGCGAGCCCTGGTACTGGAAGTAACCCTCATCGACTGCGCCTTTGAGAATCGCGGTACGCAGCCATTCATCCAATGCCGGGCTCAAGACCTCAGGCAAGTACTTGGCGGTGTAGCGACCGTCGCCCTCGACCAGGCCGACACGCAAATCCATGTAGTCTTCACGCGCCTCATCGAACAGCAGGCGAATGAGGAAGTCACCGGCGATCTTGCCTTCTTCGCCCAACACCTTCAGGTACGGCGCGATGAGGGTGAAACCTTCCTGGTCGAGACGCCAGGTGAGCAGCGCATTGGCTTTCTGGTAATTCCACGGTTTGGCGAAAATAGGGTCCAGGTGCAGCATGAAGGCGTCGGTGTCCAGGCGCAGCTCGCCGTGGCCCAGGTCACCGCTGATACTGCCGCTGACATTTCCCGCTGCCGGTGCGCCGTGATAAGCATCGAAGCCCACTCGCTCAAGATTGGCAGCGAAACTCAAGCGTTGATCCCCACTTGCCTTGGGCCGGATATCCAGCAAGACGTTACGCAAACTGCCGGTAACCTTGAGCCCCTCGACCGCGGCCATGCCCTGTTCGGGCAACGGTGCCAGTGATTCGATCAGCGGTGTAAGCGGGGTCAGGTTCAAACGATCGGCCTGAACCCTCCAGGTTTCTTCTGAACTTTCACTGGCCGCGGTCTGACTGAGCTGCAAGCGCGACTCCCAGCGTGTCTTGCCCAGGCTCATGGCCAACGAATCGATCTTTGCATCAAAACCTTGCGCCGAACGCTGGAACCAGCCATTGAGCGCCAGGTTTTCCACCTTGGCTTCTTTGCGATCACCATAGGCAGCGCGCAATTGAGGCGCGTTCAGGCGAACCACAGCGCTCTGCATCTGGCCTTTACCCCAGTTCAGCCAGAACTCACCACCCGCTTTGAGCTCCTTGGCCTGCCATTGCCCAAGCAGCCGAGGCGGCAACCAGCGGGCCCAATCGCTCTGGGGCAGACTGAGATAGGCATCGACTTGACCATCGCGCCATTGTTGCGCACGCACGCGACTGCGCAAACTCATGGCCACCGGCTGGCCGTCCGGCAGGGTCAGGCGCAGATCCAGACGCTGGCGCACACTCCCGGTCTGCAGGCCAAGGCTGACATAGGTAAGGGTCATTGGTTCGTGCTGGAACGGCTCGAGGGTCACCTGGCTGTCGAGCACAGTAATCTTCGACACCGCTTGCATGCGCTGCAGCAACTGCTCGGGGTCGAGCGGTTGATCATCGGTTTTCGGCAGCCCGTCGAGGGTCCAGGCCCCCTGTTCATCTTCGCGCAGGCTCACGTGCAGGCCGCCTATTTCCAGGTTGGCCAGGCGCACCTGTCGCTCGCTCAAGCTGGCCCACAGATCAGGGACTGCCTTGACCCCATCGAGGCGCAACGCCGTGGCGCCCTCGCCCACTTGAATGTCATTGACCACCAGCACTGGGGCCAAGCCATTCCAGTGCCCTTCCAGGCTACCGATGTGCACGGGCATGCCCAAGGCCTGCTGAGCCTTGTCTTCAATCTCGGCACGGTATTCGGCCACCAGCGGCACCAGTTGCCGGCCAAGGCTGACATACAGTGCTACCAGCACCGCCAGCAAGGCACATATCCCCAGGCCCCAGCGGGTCATCGCGCCAAGAACGCGCATTAGACGTTCCATGGCAATGGCCCTCCAACTCGTGCGTTAACTATGGCCGCAACCGAGTACTTTTCCAGCCCTCGGTGCGACCGGATGCATTCAGACGTCAGAGCAGCACCACATCGTATTGTTCCTGGGAGTACATTGACTCGACCTGGAAACGAATGGTTCGACCAATGAAGGTCTCAAGCTCGGCGACGTTGCCCGACTCTTCATCGAGCAGCCTGTCGACTACCTTCTGATTGGCCAGCACTCTATAGCCTTCAGCCTGATAGGCCCTGGCCTCGCGGAGGATCTCGCGGAAAATCTCGTAACAAACTGTCTCCGGAGTTTTCAACTTGCCCCGCCCCTGGCAGCAATGGCATGGCTCGCACAGAACCTGCTCGAGGCTTTCGCGGGTACGCTTACGGGTCATCTGCACCAGGCCAAGTTCGGTGATACCGATGATGTTGGTCTTGGCGTGGTCGCGCTCCAATTGCTTTTCCAGGGTCCGCAACACCTGGCGCTGGTGCTCTTCATCTTCCATGTCGATGAAATCGATGATGATGATGCCGCCTATGTTGCGCAGGCGCAGCTGGCGGGCAATGGCGGTGGCGGCTTCGAGGTTGGTCTTGAAAATGGTCTCTTCAAGGTTGCGGTGGCCGACGAACGCCCCGGTATTGACGTCGATGGTGGTCATCGCTTCTGCCGGGTCTACCACCAGATAACCGCCTGACTTGAGCGGTACCTTGCGGTCCAGCGCACGCTGAATTTCATCTTCGACGCCATACAGGTCGAAAATCGGCCGTTCGCCTGGATAGTGCTCGAGGCGATCGGCAATTTCCGGCATCAGCTCACCGACGAACTGCGTGGTTTTCTGGAAGGTTTCCCGTGAGTCAATCCGGATTTTCTCGATTTTCGGGTTGACCAGGTCGCGCAGGGTCCGCAACGCCAGACCGAGGTCTTCATAGATTTCCGTTGGTGCCCCAACTGTCTTGATCTGCGCACCAATCTGATCCCAAAGCCTGCGCAGATAGCGAATATCCATGAGAATTTCGTCGGCGCCCGCCCCTTCTGCCGCCGTACGCAAAATAAAACCGCCGGCATCCTGAATGTTTTCCTGGGCAACACAATCGGTCACTACCTGCTTGAGTCGCTCGCGTTCGGCTTCGTCTTCGATCTTCAGGGAAATACCGACGTGGCTGGTACGCGGCATGTACACCAGGTAGCGCGAGGGAATCGACAACTGAGTGGTTAGCCGTGCGCCCTTGGAGCCAATCGGGTCTTTGGTGACCTGCACTACCAGGCTCTGGCCTTCATGCACCAATGCGCTGATGCTTTCCACAGACGACCCTTCGCGCTGGGAAATCTCCGATGCGTGAATGAACGCTGCGCGATCCAGGCCAATATCGACAAACGCCGCCTGCATTCCAGGCAACACGCGAACCACCTTACCTTTATAGATATTGCCGACGATACCGCGCCGTTGCGTACGCTCGACATGCACCTCTTGAAGAACACCGTTCTCCACCACCGCCACGCGTGATTCCATCGGTGTGATATTGATCAGAATCTCTTCACTCATGGCAGGCTCTCGTCAAAGGACTTCAGTAATGATGGATCGCTCTGAGGCGACTGGCTAGCAACGGCATTGTCCTCAATCAACGGGCCGACAACGACTGCCAACAAGGAATGGCAAATTGCCCCAACAATGCGGCGGTTTCGCTCAGCGGCAAACCCACCACTGCCGAATAACTGCCTTCGATACGCTCAACGAATATCGCACCCAGGCCCTGGATGGCATAGGCTCCGGCTTTATCCATGGATTCGCCGCTGGCCCAATAGGCTTCGGCCTCCTGCCTGGAGATCGTGCGAAAACGTACCAGGCTGGCGACGCAAACACTCAGGCAGCGCTGTTGGTCTGCCAATGCAACAGCCGTCAGCACCTGGTGCTCGCGCCCGGAAAGCGAGAGCAGCATCGCCAAGGCGTCGTCGCGGTCGACAGGCTTGCCCAGGATCTGGCCATCGAGGACTACGGCGGTGTCTGCACCCAGCACCGCCAGGTGAGCACTCGTGTCCATTGGCGGCAGAGCGGCCAGTCCGGCCTTAGCCTTGGCTACGGCCAGGCGCTCGACGTATGCGGGTGCCGCCTCATCGGGCAGCGGACTTTCGTCCACCGCCGCACTAAGAGTAGTGAAGGGTACGCCGATCTGGGTCAGCAACTCGCGGCGGCGGGGTGAACCGGAGGCCAGGTACAGCTGGGTCATCGTGACTTCTCCCTGTCAACGTCGGGAAGCGGGCTCAGTTGATGCTCAGACGCAGTCGCAGTCCGCGCAGGGCAAAGCTGATCCACGGCCATAGCAAGGCACTGATGACCGCCGACCAGATCAGGGCAAGCGTCGGCAGACGGTTGCCGGTAAGTGCGCTCAACCATAGCTGTACCAGTTGGGCCAGACCGAAGATCACCAGGATCACCAGGCTCTGTTGCCACATCGGGAACATCCGCAGGCGCTGTTGCAAGGTCAGCACCAGGAAAGTAATCAGGGTCAGTACCAGCGCGTTCTGCCCCAGCAAGGTGCCGTACAGCACATCTTCGGCAAGTCCCAGAAAAAAGGCTGTGGTCATGCCGACTTTATGCGGCAGGGCCAGGGTCCAGAACGCCAGCAACAGTGCCAGCCACATGGGGCGGAAGACTTCCATGAACTGCGGCAATGGCGAAACGCTGAGCAACAGGCCCAACACAAACGTTAGCCAGACCACCCAGCCGTTACGGCTGCGAGTACTCACCATCAGTGTCTCTCCGGGGTAGGTGTCGGGGCAGTTGCGGCCGGAGTTGTCGCCGGTGCGGGCGCTACGCCTGGTGCCTGGCCGTTGCTAACAGGCGCTGCTGGCGTTGTGCCGGCCGCCGGAGCAGGTGCTGTAGCAGCAGCGCCGGGCTGTGCAGCATCACCACTGCCCGGCAAGCCTTGGCGATCCGCTGCCTCCTGAGCCATGGCGGCATCGGCGGCACGCTGCTCGGGGGTACGGCTGTCGGTGAACACCAGTAGCAAGTAACGGCTGCGATTGAGTGCTGCAGTCGGCACAGCCCGGACGATGGCGAACGGCTGGCCGGAGTCGTGGATGACTTCTCTTACCGTGGCCACCGGATAACCGGCTGGGAAGCGCTGCCCGAGGCCGGAGCTGACCAACAGGTCGCCTTCCTTGATGTCGGCAGTGTCAGCGACATGCCGCAGTTCCAGGCGCTCGGGATTACCCGTGCCGCTGGCAATTGCGCGCAAGCCGTTACGGTTCACCTGCACCGGGATGCTGTGGGTGGTGTCGGTGAGCAGCAATACACGCGCGGTGTAGGGCATCAACTCGACCACCTGCCCCATCAAGCCCCGGGCATCGAGGACGGGCTGCCCCAACACCACGCCGTCCCGCTCGCCCTTGTTGATCAGGATGCGGTGCGTGAACGGATTGGGATCGACACCGATCAGCTCGGCGACTTCGACTTTCTCATTGACCAATGCTGAGGAGTTGAGCAGTTCGCGCAGGCGCACGTTCTGCTCGGTAAGGGCGGCGAGTTTCTGTACGCGCCCTTGCATCAGCAAGGCTTCGGTCTTGAGTTTTTCGTTTTCGGCGACCAGCTCCGTGCGGCTGCCAAACTGGCTGGCGATACCCTGCCACAGGCTCTGCGGCAAGTCGGTGATGTGATAGGACTCCATCAACACCAGACCCATCTGGCTGCGTACGGGCTTGAGCAACGGGAAGCGCGCATCGACCACCATCAAGGTGATAGACATCACAACCAGCACGAGCAGGTGCACGCCCAGCGAAGGGCCCTTGGCGAAAAGCGGTTTAATAAGCCGCTCCTCGTGGAAGACGATTCAAGAGGTCATTCATACGGCAAAGCACCGGCCTGCTTGCGGATTGACAGAAAATGACGCCCACGCGGACGTCAGCCCAGCACATACAGGTAGCACTGTGGGCACTACCTGTAAACCGGGCGGCATGTTTACTGCAGCCAGCTTACTCGCTGGAGAGCAGGTCCATGGTGTGTTTATCCATCATTTCCAGGGCGCGGCCACCGCCACGAGCAACACAGGTCAGCGGGTCTTCGGCAACGATAACCGGCAAGCCGGTTTCCTGGGCAAGCAGCTTGTCCAGATCGCGCAGCAAGGCGCCACCACCGGTCAGGACCAGGCCACGCTCGGCGATGTCCGAAGCCAGCTCCGGCGGCGACTGCTCCAGCGCGCTTTTGACCGCTTGAACGATTGTCGCAAGGGACTCCTGCAGTGCTTCGAGCACTTCGTTGGAATTCAGGGTGAAAGCACGAGGCACGCCCTCGGCCAGGTTACGGCCGCGAACATCGACTTCACGCACTTCACCACCTGGGTAGGCAGTGCCGATTTCCTGTTTGATGCGCTCAGCCGTGGACTCACCGATCAGGCTGCCATAGTTACGACGCACATAGGTCACGATCGCTTCGTCGAAGCGGTCACCGCCCACACGAACGGATTCGGCATAGACCACACCGTTGAGAGAGATCAGCGCGATTTCGGTAGTACCACCACCGATATCGACGACCATCGAACCACGAGCTTCCTCGACCGGCAGGCCGGCACCGATAGCGGCAGCCATCGGTTCTTCGATCAGGAACACTTCGCGGGCACCGGCGCCCAGCGCCGACTCACGGATGGCACGGCGCTCGACCTGGGTCGATTTGCACGGCACACAGATCAGCACCCGCGGGCTTGGCTGCAGGAAGCTGTTCTCGTGAACCTTGTTGATGAAGTACTGCAGCATTTTTTCGCAAACGCTGAAATCGGCGATGACGCCGTCCTTCATCGGACGAATGGCAGCAATGTTGCCGGGCGTACGGCCCAGCATACGCTTGGCTTCGGTACCTACCGCGACGACACTTTTCTGGTTGCCGTGAGTACGAATGGCCACAACCGAGGGCTCATTCAGGACGATACCGCGCTCACGCACGTAAATAAGGGTGTTGGCAGTGCCCAGGTCGATGGAAAGATCGCTGGAAAACATGCCACGCAGTTTCTTGAACATGGGAAAGTGACCCTAGGCAACGCGTGGGTAAAAAAGTGCGGCAAACTCTAACAACGGCGGGGATTTTGGGCAAGGCGCCAATATGTTAAATTGGCAGTTTTTCCGAGCAAGCCAGCGCACAATCGCGGCCTTATGACCGTAAATCCGCCAGCATGTTCCTCATCGCGGACCAAATCCGTTTTTTGTTTCCCCAGGAGATCCCCATGGCGCTTGAACGCTGCGACGTGGAAAAGATCGCTCATCTGGCCCGACTGGGCCTGAATGAAGCCGATCTACCACGCACTACCGATGCCTTGAACAGTATTCTGGGACTGGTCGACCAGATGCAAGCAGTCGACACCACTGGCATCGAGCCACTGGCGCATCCGCTGGAAGCCAATCAGCGCCTGCGCGCCGATGTGGTAACAGAAAGTAACCATCGAGACAGTTACCAGGCCATCGCCCCGTCGACGGAAAACGGCCTGTACCTGGTTCCGAAAGTCATCGAGTAAGGGAATAGAGCCTGCCATGCACCAACTGACCCTGGCCGAGATCGCCCGCGGACTCGCCGACAAGAGCTTCTCCTCCGAAGAGCTGACCCGCACCCTGCTGGAGCGGATCAACCAGCTCGACCCACAACTGAACAGTTTCATCAGTGTCACCGAAGAGCTGGCCATCAGTCAGGCTCGTGCGGCTGATGCCCGCCGTGCGGCGGGCGACAATGGCCCTCTGCTCGGCGCGCCAATCGCCCACAAAGACCTGTTCTGCACCCAAGGGATCCGCACCAGCTGTGGCTCGAAGATGCTCGACAACTTCAAGGCACCTTATGACGCCACCGTCGTCAGCAAGCTGGCCGAAGCCGGCACAGTGACCCTTGGCAAGACCAACATGGACGAGTTCGCCATGGGTTCGGCAAACGAATCCAGCCATTACGGCGCGGTGAAGAACCCATGGAACCTGGAGCACGTACCGGGCGGCTCGTCCGGCGGTTCGGCCGCGGCTGTAGCTGCGCGCCTGCTGCCGGCGACTACCGGCACTGATACCGGCGGATCTATCCGACAGCCGGCTGCGCTGACCAACCTCACAGGCCTGAAACCGACATACGGTCGTGTTTCACGCTGGGGCATGATCGCCTACGCATCCAGTCTCGACCAGGGCGGCCCGCTTGCTCGCACTGCCGAAGACTGCGCACTGATGCTGCAAGGCATGGCCGGTTTCGACGCCAAGGACTCCACGTGCATCGATGAGCCGGTACCCGACTACAGCGCCGCCCTGAACGGCTCGCTCGAAGGCCTGCGCATCGGCCTGCCGAAGGAGTACTTCGGAGCGGGCCTGGACCCACGTATCGCCGACCTGATCCAGGCCAGCGTCAAGGAGCTGGAAAAGCTCGGTGCCGTAGTCAAGGAAATCAGCCTGCCGAACATGCAGCACGGGATTCCGGCCTACTACGTCATCGCCCCTGCCGAAGCTTCGTCCAACCTGTCGCGTTTCGACGGCGTACGTTTCGGCTACCGCTGTGAGAACCCGGCTGACCTGACCGACCTGTACAAACGCTCCCGAGGCGAAGGCTTCGGCCCCGAAGTACAGCGTCGCATCATGGTGGGTGCCTATGCGCTCTCGGCCGGCTACTACGACGCGTATTACCTGCAAGCGCAGAAAATCCGCCGCCTGATCAAGAACGACTTCATGACAGCGTTCAACGACGTCGACGTGATTCTCGGCCCGACCACGCCAAACCTGGCCTGGAAGATCGGCGCCAAGAACAACGACCCGGTCGCTGCGTACCTGGAAGACGTCTACACCATCACCGCCAACCTGGCGGGCCTGCCGGGCCTGTCCATGCCAGCCGGTTTTGTCGATGGTCTGCCGGTCGGCGTGCAGCTGCTCGCCCCGTATTTCCAGGAAGGCCGCCTGCTCAACGTCGCGCACCGCTATCAGCAAGTGACTGATTGGCACACCCGCGCACCTAACGGCTTCTGAGGGATCACCACATGCAATGGGAAGTTGTCATCGGGCTGGAGATTCACACCCAGCTCGCCACCCAGTCGAAGATTTTCTCCGGCAGCGCCACCACCTTCGGTTCCGAACCGAACACCCAGGCCAGCCTGATCGACCTGGGCATGCCCGGCGTACTGCCGGTGCTCAACCAGGAAGCTGTGCGTATGGCCTGCATGTTCGGTCTGGCGATTGACGCCGAGATCGGTCATCACAACGTCTTCGCGCGCAAGAACTACTTCTACCCTGATTTGCCCAAGGGCTACCAGATCAGCCAGATGGAGCTGCCGATTGTCGGCAAGGGCCACTTGGACATCGCCCTTGAAGACGGCACCGTCAAGCGTATCGGCATTACCCGCGCGCACCTGGAAGAAGACGCCGGCAAAAGCCTGCACGAAGATTTCAGCGGCTCCACCGGTATCGACCTAAACCGTGCCGGCACCCCGTTGCTCGAAATCGTTTCCGAACCGGAGATGAGCAGCGCCAAGGAAGCGGTCGCCTACGTCAAGGCTATCCACGCCCTGGTCCGTTATCTGGGCATCTGCGACGGGAACATGGCTGAAGGTTCGCTGCGTTGCGACTGCAACGTTTCGATCAGACCAAAAGGCCAGGTTGAATTCGGCACCCGCTGCGAGATCAAGAACGTCAACTCGTTCCGCTTCATCGAGCGCGCGATCAACAGCGAAATCCAGCGCCAGATCGAACTGATCGAAGATGGCGGCAAGGTCGTCCAGGAAACCCGTCTGTACGATCCGAACAAGGACGAGACGCGCTCCATGCGCAGCAAAGAGGAAGCCAACGACTACCGTTACTTCCCCGATCCGGACCTGCTGCCAGTGGTCATCGAAGGCGCGTTCCTCGACACCATTCGCGCCACCCTTCCAGAACTGCCACCGCAGAAGCGCGAGCGCTTCCAGAGCCAGTTCGGCCTGTCGGCCTACGACGCCAACGTGCTGGCTTCGAGTCGCGAACAAGCCGACTACTTCGAGCAGGTAGTGACGGTATGCGGCGACGCCAAACTGGCCGCCAACTGGGTCATGGTCGAGTTGGGCAGCCTGCTCAACAAGCTTGGCCTGGAAATTGACCAGGCTCCGGTCACTGCAGCGCAGTTGGGCGGCATGCTGCAGCGTATCCTCGACAACACCATCAGCGGCAAGATTGCCAAGGTTGTGTTCGAGAAGATGGCGGCGGGTGAAGGTGATGCTGACCAGATCATCGAAGCCGAAGGCCTCAAGCAAGTGACTGACAGCGGTGCAATCGAGAAGGTGCTGGACGAAATGCTCGCCGCCAATGCCGAGCAGGTCGAACAGTACCGTGCCGCCGATGAAGCCAAGCGCGGCAAGATGTTCGGCTTCTTCGTCGGTCAGGCCATGAAAGCCTCCAAGGGCAAGGCCAACCCGCAGCAAGTGAACCAATTGCTCAAAAGCAAGCTCGAAGGGTAATTCGCGTCACCTGCTTTTCGCCGACACACCGGCTCCTACACAGTAGGAGCTGGTGTGCCCGCGAAAGCCACCCCACGGAGCATCTGCACACATGTGGCGTCCCCTCAGCGCACTCGCGCTTTTTACCCTGCTGGCCGGTTGCGCCAGCCACGATATTGATCCTCGCGGTTACGACAAATCCGGCACTGCCTCCTATTACGGCTCCCGTCACCATGGCAAACGTACTGCCAGTGGCGAGCCCTTCAATCAAAATGCCATGACCGCGGCCCACCGCAGCTTACCATTTGGCACCCAGGTCAAGGTCACCAACCTCAACAACGACCGTAGCGTAATTGTGCGCATCAATGACCGCGGCCCCCATACCCGCGGGCGATTGATTGACCTGTCACGGGCTGCCGCAGAAAAACTGGGCATGATCCGTAGCGGAACGGCGCGTGTACGGGTACAAAGTCTCAGCGACTGACGCTGTTACGGAGCACGATCATTTTCGACCTGGCCGCCTTACCCACCTTCAGCCTGCTGCAACTGGCGGTAGGCTTGCTGTTGCTCATCACCGGCGCCGAACTGCTGGTACGTTCGGCCCTGCGTCTGGCCGCCAGCCTGCAGGTTCGCCCACTGATCATCGGCTTGAGCCTGGTAGCCTTCGGCAGCAGTGCGCCGCAGCTGACGGTCAGCCTGCAGGCAGCCTACACCGGGGCCCCAGACGTGGCGGTGGGCAGCGTAATTGGCAGCAACATTTTCAACATCCTGGTCATCCTCGGCCTCGCAGCCCTGATCATCCCACTTCGAGTCTCGCGCCAACTGGTGCGCCTGGATATACCGCTGATGATCGGAGCCAGCCTGCTGGTCTACCTGCTGGCACTCAATGAATTGCTTGGCCGACTCGAGGGGATGTTGCTGTTACTGGCCTTGGTCGCCTATCTGGCGGTGCTTTGGCATCAGTCGCGTCACTATGCACGCACCTTCCCTGCTCCCGGCCCACGCCCGCAGCAAGACGGCGGGTTTTGGCTTACCAGCCTGTTGATGATGCTTGCCGGGTTGGGCTTGTTGAGTGTGGCCGGCCATTTGCTGCTGGAAGCCGCTGTCGAAGTTGCCAGCGACCTGGGGCTGTCTGAACGCGTAATCGGCCTGACAGTCGTTGCGGTCTGCACTTCTCTACCGGAGTTGGCCACCTCGCTGATTGCCGCACTGCGCGGCGAGCGGGAAATTGCCGTGGGCAACGTGATTGGCAGCAATTTGTTCAACCTCCTGGGAGTGCTCGGCCTTACCGCCCTGCTGGCCCCTGAGCCGCTGTCCATCTCCCCTAACGCCCTGGATTTCGACCTGCCGGTAATGCTTGGCGTCGCCGCCTTGAGCCTACCAGTGTTCTACTCGGGCTATCGCGTGACCCGCGCCGAAGGTCTGGTGTTTCTTGGCTTGTACCTGGCTTATGGTTTGCACGTGGTGGCCTTCACCACGGGCATGCCATTGGCCACCCGCTTGGAAAAACTGATGCTGTTCTATGCGCTGCCTGCACTAGGCGCGCTCTTGCTGTATACCACCCTGCGCGCCTGGCGCCGCCAACACTAAGGAAAACAAGATGGGCGACAACACCAAAACCGGCGAGCAGGTCCGCCGCCAAGTCATGGGCGACACCTTTGTCGACCGTGCACTGGGAAATGCCACAGCGTTCACCCAGCCGCTACAGGACTTCGTCAACGAACATGCCTGGGGCAGTGTATGGAGCCGTGAAGGTTTGCCGTTGAAAACCCGCAGCCTGATTACCCTGGCTGCGCTGACAGCACTTAAATGCCCACAGGAACTCAAGGGCCACGTACGCGGCGCCTTGAACAATGGTTGCAGTGTCGAAGAGATTCGTGAAGCGTTGCTGCATTGCGCAGTGTATGCCGGTGTTCCGGCGGCAATCGACGCGTTTCGCGCCGCCCAGGAAGTGATCGATAGCTACCAGAACAGCTGATCGATCACCTCCAGGCACAGGTCGTCAATCGGCAGCGACGGCGGCCTTGTGGCCTTTCTTCTTCAACCAGAAAGCCACACCCAGTACCGCCAGCCAGGCTGGAATCAGCAACACCGAAATGCGGATGCCTGGGGTCAGGTACATGATGACCAGAATCAGGGCCAGAAAACCCAGGCACACATAGTTGGTCAGCGGATAGCCCCAGCTCTTGTAGAACGTCGTTTGGCCTGCAGCATGCTTGGCGCGACGGAACTTCAAGTGGGTAATGCTGATAATGCCCCAGTTGATTACCAGCGATGACACCACCAACGCCATCAGCAAGCCAAAGGCTTCAGCCGGCATCAGGTAGTTGATTACCACACACAAGCCGGTCGCCAGCGCTGAAATCCCCAAGGCTGCCAACGGTACGCCCCTGGCATTGACCTTGAGCAGACGCTTGGGTGCATCACCCTGCACAGCCAGGCCGAAGAGCATGCGGCTGTTGCAGTACACACAGCTGTTGTAAACCGAAAGCGCCGCGGTCAGCACCACCAGGTTGAGGATGGTGGCGACAACGTTGCTGTCCAGGGCATGAAAAATCATCACGAAGGGACTGCCGCCCTGCACTACTTTCTGCCACGGATACAATGCCAACAGCACTGCAAGGGCACCAATGTAGAAAATCAGAATGCGATAGATAACCTGGTTAGTCGCGCGGGGAATGCTGTGCTTGGGATTGTCGGCTTCAGCGGCGGTGATACCCACCAGTTCCAGGCCACCGAAGGAAAACATGATCACTGCCAGGGCCATCATCAGGCCACCGATGCCATTGGGGAAAAAGCCGCCGTGCTGCCACAGGTTGGCAACGCTGGCGTCAGGCCCACCATTGCCACTGATCAGCAAGTAGCCACCAAAGGCAATCATGCTGACGATGGCAACGACCTTGATCAAAGCAAACCAGAACTCCATCTCGCCAAAGACTTTCACCTGGCTAAGGTTGATCAGGTTGATTATCGCGAAGAAGATGGCGGCGGTCGCCCAGGTCGGAAAGCCCGGCCACCAATACTGAATGTAAATACCCACGGCCGTCAGTTCGGCCATACCAACCAGTACGTAGAGCACCCAATAGTTCCAGCCGGACATGAACCCGGCGAACTCGCTCCAGTAGCGATGAGCGAAGTGGCTGAAGGTGCCGGACACCGGCTCTTCGACCACCATCTCACCCAACTGGCGCATGATGAAAAAGGCAATCACACCGGCAATGGCATAACCGAGCAATACTGAGGGGCCGGCCAGCTGGATTGTTTGTGCAATCCCAAGAAACAGACCGGTGCCGATAGCGCCCCCCAGCGCAATCAACTGGATATGGCGGTTTTTCAGCCCCCGGTGCAGCCGTTCTGGGGTGATCTCGTCTTGCATGAAGTGTCCTCGAAGGTAAGAGGCAGTATTGGAATTATTTTTTTACAGAATCTAGATCCAGCCGCCCCACTGCAAGAAAAAGATGCCGATATTGGTGGTAATCGCTGCCATCAGCGTAGTTATTACGATGATCGCTGCGGCTAGCTGATGGTTGCCATTGCTGGATCGGGCCATCACATAGCTAGCAGCTGCCGTGGGACTACCGAAATAGAGGAACAAAATACCCAGTTCGGCGCCACGAAAACCACAGAGAAAAGCACCCACGGTGGCCAGTAGTGGCAGCCAGACCATTTTCAGCAGACTGACACTCACCGCCAACCCGCCACTTTGGCGCAGGGACGTCAGCGACAATGTGCCACCGATGCAAATCAGTGCCAGCGGCAAGGTCATTTGTGCAAGGTAATCGCTCGAGGTCAGCAGCCAATTAGGCAATGCAACCTGCCCATAAGCGAGCAGAGCCGCGAGCAGCACACTGATGATCAGTGGGTTGCGCAGAATGCTTTTGCAGATACTCCAGGGATCGGACTTGGCGCTGGGGCTGTACACCGCAAGCACCACCACTGACAGCGAGTTGTAGAGCAGGATGACCAGGCCGGCGAGAATAGCGCCGAGTGAAATGCCATAGTCGCCATACATGCTCGCCGCCAGCGCCAGACCAATCACCCCGTTGTTGCCGCGAAACGCACCTTGGGTGTAGATCCCGCGGTCTTCCCGCGGGCAACGCCAGATTGCCATGCCCCAGGCCAGACCAAAGCCGATAAGGGTGGCGGCGGCAAAATAGAGCAGCAATTGCGGCTGCACTGCCGTGGTCAGGTCGGCGTGATAAATCCCCAGGAACAGCAGCGCCGGCATACAAACGTTGAACACCAATGCCGAGGCGGTGTGGATAAAGCCGTCGTTGATTGCATGGATACGTTTGAGCAGCACGCCCATGAACAACATGGCAAACACAGGTGCCGTGATGTTCAGCGTCTGAAGGAAAAGGGCGAGCATGCGCAAGGGTTCCGTGGGTTGTCGTTAGGTGGCTAATGATACGCCAGCAACGACGCCACGCAATCGCAGAGCAGGTCTACGCCCATTGGGGCACCCAAGAATAAGTTTCAGCGCCGAACCGGGCGCTTCTGCAGTTTGCGCTGCAAGGTACGACGATGCATACCCAGGGCACGTGCCGTGGCAGAGATATTACCTTCGTGCTCGGTCAACACGCGCTGAATATGTTCCCACTGCAGACGGTCTACCGACATCGGGTTTTCCGGTACCAGGCTGTCAAGATCTGCGTGGGTGGACAACAAGGCCGCCAGTACATCGTCGGCATCGGCCGGTTTGCACAGGTAGTTGCAGGCGCCGCGCTTGATGGCTTCCACCGCCGTAGCGATACTCGAGTAACCGGTGAGGATCACCACGCGCATTTCCGGATCGAGTTCAAGCAGCTTGGGCAACAACACCAGGCCCGAGTCGCCATCCATCTTCAAATCCAGGGCGGCGTAGTCCGGTACATCCTGCTGGGCAAGCAACAACCCCTCTTCAGCGGAACCCGCCGTGCTCACGCGAAAACCTCGGCGACTCATGGCCCGCGCCATGACTCGAGTAAAGGTGGCGTCGTCGTCTACCAGCAACAAGTGCGGGAGCTCTTCGCCTTCAACCTGGATTTCATCACTCATCACACATCTCCTCGCGCGTCACGCGGCAGGCGTAGCTCAGTGAGCGTACCGCCCTCTTCATGACTATAGAGTTTTACCGAGCCGCCAGCACGGGTAACGCTGGCCTTGCTCAAGAACAGGCCTAGGCCGAAACCCTTGCCCTTGGTAGTAAAGAAAGGTTTTCCGATCGATTCGGCTATGGCAGCCGGCACGCCCGGGCCATGATCGCGGATGCTGATCAGTACATCCTGGGCGTCCCAATCCAGGCGCACTTCGAGGTCATCCGGACAGGCATCGGCTGCATTGTTCAACAGGTTCAGTAGCGCCTGAGTCAGGTCCGGCGGTGGCGCCAGTTGCGGTACGCTGCCTTGCCCCAGGCGCTGAAAGCGATAGCTGGCCTCGGGACGCATCAAGTGCCAGCGATTGAGTGCCTCATCCAGCCAGGCAGTAACATCTTGAAGCTCCACCGCCATACGCCGGTTGGCTTCTGCAGCGCGCACAAGATTCTGCAGGGTTTCCTTGCACAACTTGACCTGATCCTGCAGCACCGCCAGGTCTTCCTGCAGCAATGGATCGTGGTGGTCCTGGCGCATTTCCTTGATCAGGACGCTCATGGTCGCCAGCGGCGTGCCCAACTCATGGGCAGCACCGGCGGCCTGAGTGGCGACAGCCAGCAACTGTTCGTCGCGCAGCCCTTCTTCGCGCCGCTCTGCACGCAACTGTTCCTGGCGACGTAACTCTTCAGCCATCTTCGCCGCAAAGAATGTGATCACCGCAGCAGCCAGGGCAATACTCAACCACATGCCGTAGACCTGCATTTTCTCCCGCGCCATAGGGAAGGTTTCCAGCGGGTAAAACTGCACCAGCAACAAACTGTAGGCCGCCAGGGCGATGCCCGAGAGCACCAATGAGTAGACCCAGGGCAAGGTCACCGCGGCAATAGCCAGAGGCACCAGGTAATAAGAAACGAATGGGTTGGTCGAGCCCCCGGAGTAATACAACAAGGCGCTGTGGATCAACAGGTCGCAAGCGAGCTGGAAGGCGTATTCGAGTTCGGTGACCGGCAGCGACAAACGCAGGCGCAAGGCCGTAAAGGCACACAACAGGCTCGACAGGCCGAGCGTAATGACCAGCGACAACCAAGGCAGCGGCAGCAAATCGGTCCAGTAGGCGACGCCCACCGAGCCTGCCTGGGCAGCCAGTACCAGAATGCGGATGAAGGTCAGGCGCCAGAGGTTCTGACGAGTTGCAGAAAGCATTTGTACGGGGGCGAGCATGAGCTCTCCTGATGAGTGCTCCAGGGCGAATCGTGGCGAGTATACCGAAGCTGCACCGTGGTCTGCAGGGATGCGGCAAAGCGCCACACTTTTTTACACAACAATGATGGCCTTTTTGAACCTCACTACACTGTTGCCAGTCTTATGAGCCTGCGTGGAATGGATTTCACAGTGTCCACGCCTCATTTTCAAGGAGTCATACATGCTTAATTCCCGTCGCAGCGCTGCTCTCGTGATGGCCTCCAGCCTGCTTGCCAGCCTTCCTGCCTTGGCAGAAGAGCCACGCTACAACCAGATCTCGCTGCGTGCTGAAGTCAGCAAAGAAGTTGCACGTGACTTGATGATTGTGACTTTGTACAGCGAAGCGCAGAACACCGACCCGGGCAAGCTGGCAAAAGAGATCACTGAGACCATGAACAAGGCGGTGGAGCAGGCCCGCGACGTCAAGGAGATCAAGATCAGTCAGGGCAGCCGCAACAGCTACCCGATTTACGACAACAAAGGCCAGAAAATCACTGGATGGCGTGAACGTGCCGAACTGCGCCTGGAAAGCGCCGACTTCCCGGCCTTGTCGAAGCTCACCGGTACCTTGCTGCAAGACCTGAAAATGGGCGGCATGGATTTCTCCATCGCCCCGGCAACGCGCAAGATCAGCGAAGACGACTTGCTCAAGGATGCAGTCAACGCCTTCAAGGCCCGTGCGCAGTTGGCCACTGAAGCTTTGGGTGGCAAGGGCTACAAAGTCGTCAACCTGAACCTCAATAGCAGCGGTTATCCGCATCCGTATGCCCGCAGTGCGCCTATGATGATGAAAGCGAGCATGGCCGAAGATGCAGCACCCGCGCCGGAAATCGAAGCGGGTACCAGCCAGGTCACCCTCAGTGCCGACGGTACCATTGAAATCCAGATGCCTTAAGTAGCGTTACCTTTTGTACTGTTCGCGGTAGCTGAGGCTGCCGCGAACCCCGCTACATTCAGCACTTCAACGCACCAATGTGGTGCCTTAGGTGCGCCCGCCAACATGTAACATCTTCGAAACATCCATAAATTGAACCGCGCAAACGTTTAACTCCGTAGAAAAATTATACTGAGGCGACATTCCTGTACGTTCGTTCCACTGTTTGTCATCACGTATCAAATTCACTCTTGCATTAGGTACGGGCCCTGCATAAGTATCCAAAGGTCGGCTCACAAGGCCACCTCTATTAAAAATGACAACAATGAGGCCACCATGCTCAAACACGCGGTCATTCCGTTTCTAGTCGGCGCCGGCTTGCTTGCCAGCGCTCCATCCGCCCTAGCGGCGACTAATCTGGTGTTTTGCTCCGAAGGCAGTCCCGCTGGCTTCGACCCGGGGCAGTACACCACCGGAACAGACTTCGATGCTTCAGCCGAGACTGTCTTCAACCGATTGAGCCAGTTCGAGCGCGGCGGCACGGCAGTAATTCCAGGTCTGGCAACCAGCTGGGACGTTTCCCCCGACGGCCTGACCTACACCTTCCACTTGCGTGAAGGGGTTAAATTCCATACCACCGACTTCTTCAAGCCAACCCGCGAATTCAACGCCGACGATGTCCTGTTCACCTTCAATCGAATGCTCGACAAGGACATGCCGTTCCGCAAGGCCTATCCAACCGAGTTCCCGTACTTCACTGACATGGGCATGGACAAAAACATCGCCAAGGTCGAGAAGATCGACGATCACACCGTCAGGTTCACCCTCAATGGTGTCGACGCAGCATTCATCCAGAACATGGCGATGAGCTTCGCCTCGATCCAGTCCGCCGAATACGCCGAGCAATTGCTCAAGCAGGGCAAACCCGCCGATCTCAATCAAAAGCCGATCGGCACCGGCCCTTTCGTGTTCAGCAAATACCAGAAAGATGCGCAGATCCGCTTCAAGGGCAACAAGGACTACTGGCAACCCGATGACGTGAAGATCGATAACCTGATCTTCGCCATCACCACCGACGCTTCGGTGCGGATGCAGAAGCTGAAGAAAAACGAATGCCAGGTCACGCTGTTCCCACGACCCGCCGACATCGAGCCACTCAAGGCAGACCCGAACCTGAAGATGCCCGACCAGGCCGGTTTCAACCTCGGCTACATCGCCTACAACGTGATGGACAAGATCAAGGGCAGCAACGAACCCAACCCCATGGCTCAACTCAAGGTTCGCCAGGCCCTGGACATGGCGGTGAACAAACAGCAGATCATCGACTCGGTCTACCAAGGTGCCGGGCAACTGGCGGTCAACGCTATGCCGCCAACCCAATGGTCCTACGACACCACCATCAAAGATGTGCCTTACGATCCGGAAAAAGCCAAACAGTTGCTCAAGGAAGCCGGGGTCAAAGAAGGCACCGAGATCACCCTATGGGCCATGCCGGTTCAACGCCCCTATAACCCCAACGCCAAATTGATGGCCGAAATGCTGCAGTCCGACTGGGGCAAGATCGGCATCAAGGCCAAGATCATCAGCTACGAGTGGGGCGAGTACATCAAGCGCTCCAAGGGCGGCGAGAACGGCGCAATGCTGATTGGTTGGAGCGGTGACAACGGCGACCCGGACAACTGGCTTGGCACTCTGTTCGGCTGCGACGCCATCAGCGGTAACAACTTTTCGAAATGGTGTGACCCTGAATACGACAAGCTGATCAAAGAGGCCAAGGCCACTTCTGACCAAGCCAAGCGTACCGAGCTGTACAAGCAAGCCCAGCATCGCCTCAAAGACCAGGTTCCAATGACACCGATCGCTCACTCGACGGTGTATCAACCTATGCGCGCCACCGTACAGGACTTCAAGATCAGCCCATTCGGCTTGAACTCCTTCTATGGGGTCAGCGTCAGCAAATAGCCGCCAACTTCTTCAGCCTTGCGACGCAATGACGTCCAGGGCTGAAGCCCGAGGCTTGGCAGGCAATCCGCCCGTGCAACGACAAGGAAAAGTCGTACCGCACTCTCGGAATCTTCCTACACATATATACGGAATTGTACCTCGCTGAAGTGCGCTGATGGCCTTACCGTCAAAGCTCCACTTCAGTCGGTGCGATCCGCATGGCTGTGCGCCTTGAACCGCTCAAAAAAACAAGAGAGAAGGGATTGCCCATGCGCCATACCTCCATTTTTGCAGCTTTACTGGGCCTCGGCCTGCTCACCCAGGCCCCCCAGGGGCTGGCCAAGAACCTGGTGTTCTGCTCCGAAGGCAGCCCAGGCGGTTTCGACACCGCCCAATACACCAGCGCCACCGACAACGACGCCGCCGAGCCGATCTATAACCGCCTGGTAGAGTTCGAACGCGGAGCTACCGCAGTAAAGCCAGCGCTGGCAAAAAGCTGGGAGGTTTCGCCGGACGGCCTGACCTACACCTTCCACCTGCGCGAAGGGGTCAAATTTCACAGCAACAAGGAATTCACGCCGACCCGCGAGTTCGACGCCGACGACGTGCTATTCACTTTCAAGCGCATGCTCGACCGCGAACACCCTTTTCGCAAGGCCTATCCCACCGAGTTTCCCTATTTCACCAGCATGAGCCTGGACAAAAACATTGCCCGGATCGAGAGAACCGACGCGATGACAGTGGTATTCACCCTCAACAGCGTCGATGCCGCTTTCGTGCAGAACCTGGCAATGAGCTTTGCTTCGATCCTTTCCGCCGAATACGCCCACCAGCTGATGACCTCTGGCCGGCCCAGCGATATCAACCAGAAACCCATCGGCACCGGTCCGTTCGTATTTCAGCGCTATCAGAAGGACTCGCAGATCCGCTACCGCGGCAACAAGGATTACTGGGACCCCAGCCAGGTCAAGATCGAGCAACTGATCTTCTCGATCAACGTCGACCCCTCGGTACGCATCCAAAAACTGCGCAAGGACGAGTGTCAGGTCACCCTCAATCCCCGCCCTGCCGACCTCGACAGCCTCAAGCGTGATCCAAAACTGCAGGTCATCGAAAAGCCCGGGTTCAACCTCGGCTACATCGCCTACAACGTTCAACACAAACCGTTCGACCAGCTCGAAGTACGCCAGGCGATGGATATGGCGGTGAACAAGTCGGCCATCGTCAAAGCGGTGTACCAACATGCCGGACAACTGGCGGTCGGCAGCATGCCACCCACGCAATGGTCCTACGACGACACCATCAAGGATGCAGATTACAACCCGGACAAGGCCCGCGAGCTGCTCAAGGCTGCAGGCGTCAAAGAAGGCAGCGAAGTCACCCTGTGGGCTATGCCTGTGCAACGCCCCTACAACCCCAACGCCAAGCTGATGGCTGAAATGCTCCAGGCTGACTGGAGCAAAATTGGCTTCAAAGTGAAGATTGTCAGCTACGAGTGGGGGGAATATCTCAAGCGCACCAAGGATGGTGAACACGATGTAACGCTGATCGGCTGGACCGGTGACAACGGCGACCCAGACAACTGGCTGGGCACGCTCTACAGCTGTGATGCGATTGGCAGCAACAACTATTCAATGTGGTGTGACCCGCAGTATGACGCTCTGGTCAAGCAAGCCAAGACCGTTACCGACCGCGAGCAACGCACCGTTCTCTACAAACAGGCGCAACAACGGCTGCGACAGCAATTGCCTATCACCCCGATTGCGCACTCGACGGTCAACCAGCCGCTCAGTGCCAAGGTCGTGGATTTCAAGGTCAGTCCGTTCGGACGTAACAGCTTCTCAGGCGTCAGCACCGAATAAAAACCGGGATCGTCCAAGGGGGTGAACACCATCCCCACGGGCGATCGTTGCCCGAATAAGACCGTTTGTGCTCAAGCAAACGTTTGCAAGGCTTGCTGCAACCGGCAAGACGCCCAGCTCACGAGGCCAGGCGGCAACTAAAAAAAGAAAAGAAAAGGGAGCTTCAACTTGAGACGAACCCAAACTGCAGTATTGGCCCTGTCCCTTGGTGGCTTGTCAGCCATGGCCCAGGCCGAACCCGCGAGCCAGGACTATGTTCCGCTCAGCGTCAAAACCACCAGTGCCCAAGAACAAGCCACAGGTTTCATCGAGGGACACAGCCTGTCCGGCTCGACACGTAACTGGTATGCCCGCGAACGTGCCACCCGCGCACCGCTTTGGAAGTATTACAAGAGTGATGGCACTCGCCACGATACCCACAGCCGTGACAACTGGCTGCAAGGCACCATTCTCAATTACAGCTCCGGCTTCACCCAAGGCACCGTAGGCTTCGCCACAGAAGTCGCAGCCTATAACGCCGTGGCCCTGGAGCAAGGCCGTGCCGCCGTCGCCGGACCGAACAATCGCACCCTTACCCATAGTGACGGTGATGTCATCGGCCAATGGAGCAAGATGGGCCTGGCCAACGTCAAGGCGCGGGTCTCCAACACTACCCTGACCGCCGGCCGCCACTCGGTGGATACACCGGTGATTGCGTACATCGGCAACCGCGCCCTGCCCTCAAGTTTCCAGGGTGTGAGCATTCATAGCGAAGAGTTCAACAACCTGTCGTTCGACGTCGGCTCCTTTGATCGCGTCTCGCCACGCACGGAGCAGAGCTTGAGCAAATTCCGCTCCGAGTACGCGGCCAATGGTGTAGAAACTGATCGCATCAGCATGGCCGGCATCACCTACCAGCCACTGCAAAGCCTGAGGACCAGCCTGTATGCTTCCAAGGTCGAGGATTTCTGGAACCAGTACTACTTCAGTGCCAACCATGAGCTGGGCGACAGTTCGGTAGTGAGCCTGAACACCGGGCTGAACTACTACAAGACCAAGGACGAGGGACGCAGCAAACTTGGTGAAATCGACAACGATACCTACAGCCTGTCGCTGGGGCTCACGCATCAGGCGCACAACCTGACGTTCTCCTACCAGCAGGTCAACGGTAACGAGTACTTCGACTACCTGCATGAAACCAACGCCATCTTCCTGGCCAACTCCCTGCTTTCGGACTTCAACGGTCCGAACGAAAAATCGATGCAGATAGCTTATGTGTTGAACATGGCCCAGTACGGCGTACCAGGTTTGAAATTCAACCTATACAACGCACGCGGCTGGGGCATCGATGGCACACACTACAAGGGCACTGGCTATGACGTGCAGAACCAGGACGGCGAGAACCATTATGAGTGGGGTATCGGTACCAGCTATGCCGTGCAGAGCGGTGCGCTCAAGGACACCACTGTCCGCGCGACCTACACCGCCCACCGGGCGAGCAAGGCCCAGGCGGACGGCAGTCTCGATGAGCTGCGCATCGTGACCACCATTCCGTTCAACATTCTCTAGCAACGGCAGCCACGACCGGTTCGCTGAATCGGTCGTGGCGACTACGCTGGCTTAATTGATAGCAGGGAGAGTTCATGAAATCGCTACCGCTACAGGCTGCCCTGACAGCCCTCCTGTTGAGCGCCGCTGCAAGCCTGTCGGCCAAGCCGTTGGTGGTCTGTACCGAAGCCAGCCCGGAAGGCTTCGATATCGTCCAGTACACCACCGCGGTGACTGCCGATGCGTCGGCTGAAACCATTTTCAATCGCCTGGTGGACTTCAAGCCCGGCACCACTGAAATCCAGCCGGCCCTGGCCGAGCGCTGGGAGATCAGTGCCGACGGCATGACCTATACCTTTCACTTGCGCGAAGGTGTGAAGTTCCACACCACTGCCTACTTCACACCGACTCGCCCACTGAATGCCGACGATGTGCTGTGGAGCTTCCGTCGCCAGCTGGACTCCAACCATCCGTGGCACAACAAGACCAGCATCGGCTTTCCCTATTTTGAAAGCATGGGGTTCAAGGCCCTGATCAAGAGCGTCGAGAAAACCGATGATCACACCGTAGTCTTTACCCTTAATCGTCCTGAAGCGCCGTTCTTGCCTGATCTGGCCATGGCCTTCACCTCGATCTACTCGGCGGAGTACGGCGACCAGTTGCTCAAGGCCGGACAAACAGCAGCGCTCAACAGCAAACCTATTGGCACCGGTCCGTTCATCTTCCAGCGTTACAACAAGGACGCCCAGGTTCGCTATAAAGCCAATCCGGACTACTTTCGCGGCAAACCACCCGCCGATGCCCTGATCTTCGCCATCGCCACCGACAACAACGTGCGCTTGCAGAAGCTCAAAGCAAATGAGTGCCAGGTGGCGCTTTATCCCAAGCCGGATGACATCGACAGCATCAAGGCAGATCCCACACTCAAGGTTGCCGAAATGGAGGCGTTGACCACCGGCTACATCTCACTCAATACCGAACACAAATACTTGAGTGACGTGCGCGTGCGCAAAGCGATCAACATCGCCTTCGATCGCCAGACCCATGTCGACCAGTTGTTTGGCAAAGGCAATGCGCTCGTGGCGATCAACCCCTATCCGCCAACACTGATGGGCTACAACACCAGTAACCGCAACCCACCCCGCGACCTCGACAAGGCCCGCGACCTGCTCAAGCAAGCCGGCGTACCGCCCGGTACAGTGCTGACCCTATTCACCCGCAATGGCGGCGGCCCGACCAACCCCAACCCCCGCCTGAGTGCAGAAATGCTTCAGGCCGACCTTGCCAGGATCGGTTTGAAAGTCGATATCCGTATCATGGAGTGGGCCGAAATGCTGCGCCGGGCGAAAAAGGGTGAAGCCGATATGGTCTCTACCGGCTGGGCAGGCGACAACGGCGACCCGGACAATTTCCTGACTCCCCTGCTCAGTTGCGATGCAGTCAAAAGCGGAGAGAACTATGCACGCTGGTGCAATAAGACATTCCAGGCATTGATCGACAAGGCACGTACAGTGTCCGACACAGATGAGCGCGCAGCGCTCTATGTAAAGGCCCTGGCGGTGTACGATGAAGATCAACCGTGGATCAGCATGGCGCATCCGAAGATGTTTACTGCCATGCGTAGCAACGTGGAGGGGTACCACATCAACCCCCTCACCAATAACAACTTCGCCACCACCCAGGTGAAGTAGAACAAGAACGACCGTCAGTGCCCTACCCGGGCGCTGGCGGGACTGCCTGACCGGCTGATGAGGTACACCATAAGATGTTTAGTTTTATTGCCCGGCGCCTGGGACTTTTGATCCCGACTTTTTTCGGCATTACCTTGCTTACATTCGCACTCATACGCCTGATACCCGGTGACCCGGTGGAGGTGATGATGGGTGAACGCCGGGTTGACCCAGAAATGCATGCCCAGGCCATGGAGCGCCTCGGCCTGAACAAACCCCTGCCAGAGCAATATCTGGATTACGTCAGCAAACTTGCCCAAGGAGACCTGGGTGAATCGCTGCGTACCCGTGAAAGCGTGTGGACCGAGTTTCTTGCCCTGTTTCCGGCGACGTTGGAGCTGTCCCTGGCAGCCTTGCTGTTCGCCGGGGTGATCGGCCTGCTGGCGGGGGTAATCGCCGCACTGAAGCGCGGTTCGCTGTTCGATCACGGAGTAATGGGTATTTCCCTGGCTGGCTATTCGATGCCGATCTTCTGGTGGGGCCTTATTCTGATCATGTTCTTCTCCGTAAGCCTTGGTTGGACCCCGGTTTCCGGGCGCATCGACCTGCTCTACGACATCGAGCCGAAAACCGGCTTCATGCTCATCGACACCCTGCTCAGCGATGAGGAAGGCGCGTTCAAGGACGCCGTTATGCACCTGATTCTGCCGGCCATTGTGCTCGGTACCATTCCGTTGGCAGTGATCGCGCGGATGACTCGCTCCTCAATGCTTGAAGTGCTGCGCGAAGATTACATTCGCACCGCCCGGGCCAAGGGGCTGTCGCCTGCTCGGGTGGTATTTGTCCATGGCCTGCGCAATGCGCTGATTCCCGTACTTACGGTTTTCGGCCTGCAGGTCGGCACATTGCTGGCCGGTGCGGTACTGACCGAGACGATCTTTTCCTGGCCAGGCATCGGCAAATGGTTGATCGAAGCTATCGGCGCCCGTGACTACCCCGTGGTACAGAACGGCATTCTGTTGATTGCTTGCCTGGTGATCCTGGTCAACTTCGTCGTGGACATCCTCTACGGCCTGGCCAACCCACGCATCCGTCATCAGCGCTGAGGGCCACGTCATGACAACCCCAATTGCCAAACCTAACACCGCCCCGGTCACCGCTGTCGATACCAGCCTGCTTTACCCGTCACCCTACAAAGAGTTCTGGCAGGCGTTTTCGCGCAACAAGGGCGCGGTCGCCGGGCTGATGTTCATGAGCCTTATCGTGTTCTGTGCCCTGTTCGCTCCTTGGGTGGCGCCCCACGACCCCAGCGAGCAGTACCGCGACTTCCTGCTGACGCCACCGGTTTGGCTTGAGGGCGGCAACTGGCAATTTATCTTCGGCACTGACGAATTGGGCCGCGATCTGCTTTCGCGCCTCATCCAGGGCTCACGCCTGTCGCTGCTGATCGGCCTGTCCTCGGTGCTGATCTCGCTGATCCCCGGTGTTTTTCTCGGCCTGTTGGCGGGTTTTTTCCCGCGTATTCTCGGCCCCTCGATCATGCGCCTGATGGACGTGATGCTGGCCCTACCATCGTTGTTGTTGGCCGTGGCGATTGTCGCCATCCTCGGCCCTGGCCTGATCAACACCGTCATTGCCATCGCTATCGTTTCGTTGCCCTCCTACGTGCGACTTACCCGGGCAGCGGTAATGGTTGAACTGAACCGTGACTACGTCACCGCTGCACGCCTGGCAGGCGCTGGCCTACCACGCCTGATGTTCATCACCGTGCTGCCCAACTGCATGGCGCCGCTGATCGTCCAGGCCACCTTGAGTTTCTCCTCGGCGATTCTCGATGCCGCAGCTTTGGGCTTCCTTGGCCTTGGTGTTCAACCACCGACCCCTGAGTGGGGCACCATGCTGGCCTCGGCCCGTGACTACATAGAACGTGCCTGGTGGGTGGTTAGCCTGCCTGGGCTGACCATTTTGCTCAGCGTGCTGGCAATCAACCTGATGGGTGACGGACTGCGCGACGCGCTCGATCCAAAACTCAAGAATGCCGCCTGAGGAGAACGCCATGTCACTTCTGCAAATCAAGAATTTGAGTGTGCGCTTCGGCGACACCAACGCGGTGCCGGTTGTCGATGGTCTGGACCTTACCGTCAGCGAAGGCGAAGTTCTGGCAATTGTCGGCGAGTCGGGCTCGGGCAAATCGGTCACCATGATGGCACTGATGGGCTTGATCGATGCGCCAGGACGCATCACCGCCGATGCCCTGAGCTTTGACGGCGTCAACATGCTCACCCTCAGCGGTCGGCAACGTCGCAAAGTGGTGGGCAAGGATATGGCAATGGTCTTCCAGGACCCGATGACCGCCCTGAACCCCAGTTACACCGTGGGATTCCAGATTGAGGAGGTCCTGCGCCAGCACCTTGGCCTGCGTGGCAAGGCCGCGCGCCAACGCGCTCTGGAACTGCTCAAGAAAGTCGAGATTCCCGCGGCCGAAAGCCGCCTCGACGCCTACCCTCATCAACTGTCCGGGGGTATGAGTCAGCGCGTGGCCATCGCCATGGCCATCGCTGGCGAACCCAAGCTGTTGATTGCCGATGAGCCGACCACCGCCCTGGACGTCACCATTCAGGCGCAGATCATGGAGCTGCTGCTCAACCTGCAGCAAGAACAGAACATGGCCCTGATCCTGATCACCCACGACCTGGCTGTCGTCGCCGAAACAGCCAAACGCGTCTGTGTGATGTATGCCGGTCAAGCCGTGGAGGTCGGTCAGGTACCGGAGCTGTTCGAGGTGCCTGCGCATCCCTACAGCGAAGCCCTGCTGGCAGCTATTCCAGAGCACAGTGAAGGCGCCGAGCGTCTGGCGACCCTGCCGGGAATTGTTCCCGGCCGTTACGACCGTCCTGAAGGCTGCCTGCTCTCACCGCGCTGCCCGTACGTGCAGGAAAACTGCCGTCGCCAACGCCCGACCCTCGATCCCCAGGCCCATAGCCAGGTGCGCTGTTTCTACCCGTTGAACCAGGAGGTGGCGTGATGACTGTCGTCCTTACCGCCCGTGAACTGACCCGTCACTACGAAGTTTCCCGCGGTCTGTTCAAAGGCCATGCCCTGGTACGTGCACTCAATGGGGTCTCGTTTGAACTAGAAGCGGGCAAGACCCTGGCCGTGGTCGGTGAGTCCGGCTGTGGCAAATCAACCCTGGCACGTGCCCTGACGCTGATCGAGGAACCCTCTTCCGGCTCGTTGAAAATTGCCGGTCAGGAAGTGGCCGGGGCCAACAAGGCCGAGCGCAAACAACTGCGCAAAGACGTGCAGATGGTGTTCCAGAGCCCTTACGCTTCACTCAACCCGCGTCAGAAAATCGGTGACCAACTGGCCGAACCGCTGCTGATCAATACCAAGCTGTCAAAGAACGAACGGCGGGAAAAAGTCCAGGCCATGATGCAACAGGTGGGCCTGCGCCCCGAACACTACCAGCGCTACCCGCACATGTTTTCCGGCGGTCAGCGCCAGCGTATTGCCCTGGCCCGGGCAATGATGCTGCAACCCAAGGTACTGGTGGCCGACGAACCCACCTCGGCCCTCGATGTGTCGATTCAAGCCCAGGTGTTGAACCTGTTCATGGACCTGCAGAAAGAGTTCAACACCGCCTACGTGTTCATCTCGCATAACCTGGCAGTGGTTCGTCATGTGGCTGATCAGGTACTGGTGATGTACCTGGGGCGTCCAGCGGAAATGGGGCCCAAGGAAGACATCTACAACAAGCCCCTGCACCCCTACACCCAGGCCCTGCTGTCGGCCACACCGACCATTCACCCGGACCCGCTCAAGCCGAAGATAAAAATCGTCGGTGAGCTACCCAACCCCCTTAATCCGCCATCTGGCTGCGCCTTTCACAAGCGTTGCCCGTATGCCACCGAGCGCTGTTCCTCCGAGGAGCCAGCGTTCCGGCAGGTGGCGACTCGGCAGGTGGCGTGTCATTACGCCGAGCAGTTCCTCTAGGACCCTTCGCGGGGCAAGCCCACTTCCCCAGGCCGGATTCAATGCTGGCCTGCGGGAGCGGGCTTGACCCGCGATCAAGCACTCCATCACTATTCCGACATGATCCCTGACTGCCTCCCCGACGGCCCGGAACAGACCCCGGAAACCGCCGCTACCGTGCTGCGCTATCACCTGTGCTGGAAGCATCGCGACCTCGACGGGGTGATGGCCTTGTTTCACCCAAAAATCCAGTACAACGACTACTTTCAAAACCGTGTGCTGAACCTTGCCGAGCTGCGTGAGTACGTACGCGCCAGCATGCCTCGTGAAGTGGATGAAGACATCGTTCACAGCGACCGCATCCGCGTCGACGGCTGTACCGCCTTCATCCAGTACCAAGTCACCTTGCAAGGCGGCGAGGGGTTGGTGGCCTTCCAGTCCAGTGAGGCGATTACGGTACGTGACGGCCTGGTCTGGCGGGTCAACGAATACGCATCTCTGGTGCGCGAGCCCAACCCAGAGTCGGCCCAGAGCGATGTGCGCCCGACTATCAGCCGACTCGGTCTGTCGCCACGACAACTGAGTTCCATGGCACAAGACCTGGAGCAGTATTTCCAGCGCCAGCAACCCTATCTCGACCCCGAGCTGGACCTGCAACGCGTAGCTCAGGAAAGCGGCTACAGCCGCAACCAGATTTCCTATCTGCTCAATCAGGTGCTGGGCCAGAGCTTCTACCGCTACGTCAACCATGCGCGCCTGCAACACCTGCTCAATGGCCTGGCGCAAGCGACGTCCAGCGCGAAAATCGATGACTTGGCCTTTGCCGCCGGGTTCAATTCGCTATCGGCCTTCTACAAGTGTTTCCGCCAGCATACCGGCCTCTCGCCAAAGGCCTGGGTGAAGCAAAATTCTCTGCGTGCACGCAGCTAAGACAACACCCCCCGCCTGCTTCTAGGATCGCCACAGACCGTAACGGATGTGGAGCCGAACATAATGCAGCCATGGCGCAAAATCAGCCTTTGGATGGACCAGCTGGACGAGACGCTGACTACCCGCCCAGCCCTGCACAAGGACCTGGACGTGGATGTCTGCGTCATCGGTGCCGGCTACACCGGGCTGTGGACCGCCTACTACCTCAAGCAGCAAGCCCCGCACCTGAACATCGCCATTGTCGAGGCCAGTATTGCCGGCTTCGGAGCCTCCGGGCGCAACGGTGGCTGGCTGATGGGCAACCTGCTCGGCGAAGATCGCTTGCTGGCTGCCAGCTCCCCCGAACAGCGCCGGGCATCCTTCGACTTGCTGCATGGCATACCCGATGAAGTGCAGCGTGTTCTGGAACTAGAGGACATCGACTGCGACTACCGCAAAGGCGGCGTACTGTACTGTGCCGCACGTTACCCGGAGCAGGAAGCCACGCTGCGTGACTACCTGAAAAAGCTCTACAAGCAGGGTCTGACCGAAGACGATTACCGTTGGATGAACGCGGAAGAACTGGCGACCCAGTTGCGCATCAGCAAGCCTTACGGCGCTATCTTCAACCCGAATGTGGCAACGATCCAGCCGGCCAAGCTGGTTCGCGGCCTGGCCCGAGCCGTTGAGCGCCTGGGTGTTCATCTTTACGAAAACAGCCCGGTCATCGACTGGCAACCCGGTGAAGTGCGCACCGCCCAAGCGCGGATCAAATGCCAGTGGGTGGTGCCAGCGGTCGAAGGCTATTCGGTCAACCTGCCACCACTAGGTCGATACCAGATGCCGGTGCAGAGCCTGCTGGTGGCAACCGAGCCGCTGCCTGAACAGGTCTGGCAAAAGATCGGCCTCAGCCGTGGCCAGGCCTTCAGTGAAAACAGTCGTCAGGTTACCTACGGCCAGCGCAGCGCCGACAATCGTCTGGTGTTCGGCGCCCGTGGCGGTTACCGCTTTGCCGGACGCCTGCGGGAAGATTTCGACCTCACCACCAGCGAGATAGAACTGCGTCGCTACTTGTTTGGTGAGCTGTTCCCACAGCTCAAGGACGTCGCCATCACCCATTCCTGGGGCGGTAATCTGGGCATGGCCCGACGCTTCCAGCCGCACATGCTCTGTGACCGCAAACAGCATATCGCCCTCGCTGGAGGCTACGGTGGCGAAGGCGTCGGTGCCACCAACCTGGCAGGGCGTACCTTGGCCGATCTGATTCTTGAGCGCTCGAGCGTGCTTACCCAGCAGCCGTGGGCGCATCCGGACAGAACGCTGTCCAGCCTCGCCGCCTGGGAGCCGGAGCCGTGCCGCTGGCTGGGCTACAACGCCATCATCAAAAGTTTTGTCCATGAAGACCAGACCCTCGCCAACCCGAACAGCGCCCCTTGGCGCCGTCGCTTGGCCAGTGGTGTCGCGGATTTCATGGAAGGTTTCATGCGCTGACCTTTTCGTTCCCCCTGTACAGGATTTACCGGTATGAGCATTACCCAATTCAAGAACACCGACACTGCAGTCCTGCAAGAATCCAATCCAGTTGCCGTGCCGCTGAGCGAGCCGGTTTCAATTGCCTCGGTGACGTCTGTCGAGCGCAGCGACGGTGTTGAAACCGGCATCTGGGAATGCACCCCGGGGCGCTGGCGGCGCCAGATTGTGCAACAGGAGTTCTGCCACTTCATCAAGGGCCGCTGCACCTTTACCCCGGATGGTGGCGAACCACTGACCATCGAGGCCGGTGACGCAATCATGCTGCCAGCCAATAGCACTGGAATCTGGGATATCCAGGAAACCGTGCGCAAAACCTATGTATTGATTTTCTGATCGTTTGATCGCCTGCCTCCTTCGATAAAAACAGACAAAGCAAGGAATCCAGACATGCGCCCATTGCTCATCGCACCGCTGTTGTTGGCCACCGCCGCTGCCCAGGCAGCCGACTCGGTAAAAATCTACAACTGGTCCAGCTATATTGCCCCCGATACGCTGAAGAACTTCCAACAAGCCAGCGGTATCGTGCCGACCTACGACGTGTTCGACAGCAACGAAACCCTCGATGGCAAGTTGATGACTGGCAATTCCGGCTACGACGTCGTATTTCCGTCCAACCACTTCATGGCCCGGCAGATCCAGGGCAAGGCCCTGAAAAAGCTCGACAAGAGCCAACTGCCAAACTGGCAGAACCTCAACCCCGTGCTGCTCAAGGCCCTGGAAGTCAACGACCCTGGTAACCAGTACGGTTTCCCCTACCTGTGGGGCAGTACCGGCATTGGCTACAACATCGACAAGGTCAAGGCGGTTCTGGGCGACAACGCCCCGGTGGACTCCTGGGACCTGATCTTCAAACCCGAGTACATCAGCAAGCTGAAAAGTTGCGGGGTAGCGGTGCTGGACAACGGTCCCGAACTGCTGCCAATTGCCCTCAACTATCTGGGCTTGCCGCATCACAGCCAAGACCCCAAAGATTATGAAAAGGCCAAGGAATTGCTGATGAAGGCACGTCCTTACATCAACTACTTCCACTCGTCGAAATACACCGGCGACCTGGCCAATGGCGACATCTGCGTCGTCGTGGGATTCTCGGGTGACGTGCTGCAGGCCAAGAACCGTGCAGAGGAAGCGAAGAATGGTGTGAAGGTGGGCTATTCGATTCCCAAGGAAGGCGCACCGATGTGGTTCGACATGGTTGCCATGCCGGTCGACGCACCCAACGAAAAAGCCGGCTATGCCTACATGAACTACCTGCTGCAACCCGAGGTCATGGCCAACATCAGCGAGCACGTGCAATACGCCAACGGCAACCTCAAGGCGGACGCCCTGGTCGACCCGACCATGAAGGCCAACACCATGATCTATCCGAGCGAAGAAATGCTCGGCAAGCTGTTCGCCCTGGAAGCCATGCCGGCCAAAATCGACCGCATCCGCACACGAATCTGGACCAGCATCAAAGCGGGGAATTGACGGCCTTCGGCCAGCTTTAAGCTTCAAGCTTCAAGCTTCAAGCTTCAAGCTTCAAGCTGCAAGAAAAAGCAGGCGGGTGTCCGGCCTGCTGTCCTCTTGCAGCTTGTAGCTTAAAGCCTGTGGCTTTTAGTGATGCTCGCGGGTTGCGCGGAACTTGACGTCTGGCCAGCGCTCTTCCATCAGCGCCAGGTTGACACGCGTCGGGGCCAGGTAGGTCAGGTGACCACCGCCGTCGATCGCCAGGTTCTCCACTGCCTTGGTCTTGAATTCCTCAAGCTTCTTCTTGTCCTCACAGCTGATCCAGCGCGCGGACCAGACGGTGATTGGCTCGTAGGCGCATTCGACCTTGTACTCTTCCTTCAGGCGGCTGGCGACCACATCGAACTGCAGCACACCCACGGCGCCGAGAATGATGTCGTTGCTGCGTTCAGGGAAGAACACCTGGGTAGCACCCTCTTCAGCCAGTTGCTGCAAGCCCTGGCGCAACTGCTTGGACTTGAGTGGATCTTTCAGGCGAACGCGACGGAACAGCTCCGGGGCGAAGTGCGGAATACCAGTGAAGCCCAGCGCTTCGCCTTCAGTGAAGGTGTCGCCGATCTGGATGGTGCCATGGTTGTGCAAACCAATGATGTCGCCCGCCCAGGCTTCTTCCAGTTGCTCACGCTCGGAGGAGAAGAACGTCAGTGCATCGCCGATGCGCAGGTCCTTGCCGGTGCGCACATGGCGCATTTTCATGCCTTTCTCGTAGCGTCCGGAGCAGATACGCATGAACGCGATACGGTCGCGGTGCTTGGGGTCCATGTTCGCCTGAATCTTGAACACGAAACCGCTGAACTTCTCTTCGGTCGGCTCGACGCTACGCTCGTTGGCAGCACGTGGCAACGGACGTGGCGCCCAGTCGACGACGGCGTCGAGTACATGATCGACACCGAAGTTGCCTAGTGCGGTACCGAAGAACACCGGGGTCAGCTCACCACGCATGAATTCGCCTTGGTCGAATTCGTGGCATGCACCTTGAACCAGTTCCAGTTGTTCGATGAAGCGCTCGTACTCGTCACCCAGGTGGGCGCGGGCTTCGTCGGAGTCGAGCTTCTCGATGATCTTCACCTCGGTACGCTCGTGGCCGTGGCCCGGGGTGTAGACAATGATGTAGTCACCCGCCAGGTGGTACACGCCCTTGAAATCGCGGTAGCAACCAATCGGCCAGGTGATCGGCGCAGCCTTGATCTTCAATACTGCCTCGATCTCGTCGAGCAGTTCGATTGGATCACGGATATCACGATCGAGTTTGTTGATGAAGCTGACAATCGGCGTGTCACGCAGACGGCAGACATCCATCAGGGCGATGGTACGCGGCTCAACACCTTTACCGCCGTCGAGCACCATCAGCGCCGAGTCCACCGCCGTGAGCGTGCGGTAGGTATCTTCGGAGAAGTCTTCGTGACCGGGGGTGTCGAGCAGGTTGATCATGTGCTCGCGGTACGGGAACTGCATCACCGAGGTGGTGATGGAGATACCCCGTTGCTTCTCCATTTCCATCCAGTCGGAGGTGGCATGGCGGTCGGACTTTCGCGATTTCACCGTACCGGCAACGGCAATCGCCTTGCCCATCAGCAACAGCTTCTCGGTGATGGTGGTCTTACCCGCATCGGGGTGGGAAATAATAGCGAAGGTGCGGCGTTTCGCGACTTCGGCGGCCTGGTTGGTCATGGGAAATCGCCTGGCAGGTGATTCAAAAAAAGGGCGCAGATTATAGCCCAATTTAACTTGCGAACTGAACCGTTGGGTCGATTAACGCTGGCCAAATGCCGCTTCAGATGGGAACCTTTAGGGCTGTGGAGGCGTCCACTGCCCTGATTCGCAATTGGTTTTAACCATTCGTCAGGGCCGATTTCACTGGCAACACGAGCCTGACGAGGCTTCGCTTATGGCGTGTTTGGCTCCGATCCGGGCCACACGCTGCTTATCGCGATCACACTGCCTGCCGCCTGGAATGGTGGCCGCCACGGGAGTGTGTTCGCCGACAACAAAAGGAGTCCGCCTGTGGCTAAAAGCTATGGCAAGGGGCTGATGGGATGTGCCTTCGCGCTCGTCATCCTGGCCCTGCTGATCCACTGGATCGGCATTGATACGATCGCGCATTACCGCGCCGATCTATGGTTCTACCTGCAAGCACACCTGGTGTTGGTGCTGCTGTCGATGGTGGCGGCGTTAGCCGTGGGCATACCCGCTGGAATTGCCTTGAGTCGACCTCATAGAGTCGACCGCGCCGAACGCTTCATGCAGTTCTTCAACATTGGCAACACCATCCCCCCCTTGGCCGTTCTGGCCATTGCCCTGAGTTTCCTGGGCATCGGCGCAGGCCCCGCGATCTTTGCATTGTTCCTCGCCTCTCTCTTGCCCATCGTGCGTAACACCTACGAGGGCCTGAAAAACGTTCCCGCCTCGCTCAAGGAAGCCGCCACCGGTATCGGCATGACGCCTCGTCAAAGCTTATGGCGTGTCGAGCTGCCCAATGCCGTGCCAATCATCGTCGGCGGTGTGCGCGTCGCCCTGGCAATCAACGTCGGCACCGCACCGCTGTCGTTCCTGATTGGCGCCAACAGCCTGGGCAGTCTGATTTTCCCTGGCATTGCCCTGAACAATCAGCCGCAACTGCTGCTCGGCGCGGCCTGCACCGCTTTGCTCGCCCTCTTGCTCGACGCCCTGGTGGCGCAAGGCAGCCGGCGTTGGCTTGAACGCGGCCTGGCCCACTAAGCGAAGGAACTCCAATGAAAAGAATCGCCTTGTTTCTGGGCGCGGCCCTGCTGTTCTCCGGATTTGCCCAAGCCGCGACAAAGCCTGTAATTCGCCTCGGCGCGCGGGTGTTCACGGAACAGACTGTGCTGGCCGAAATTACTGCCCGCTACCTCAACCAGAATGGTTTTGATGTGCGCATCACTGGCGGATTGGGCAGCAGCCTGGCCCGTAGCGCCCATGAAACCGGTCAGCTGGACATGGTCTGGGAATACACCGGCGTGTCGCTGGTGTCCTACAACCATATCGATGAGCGTATGCCCAGCGCAGCTGCAACCTACGCCAAGGTCAAGGAGCTGGATGCGAAGAAAAACCTGATCTGGCTCACACCCTCGAAATTCAGCAACACCTACGCCCTGGCACTGCCGCGCAAGATTGCCGAGCAGTATCCACAAGTAAACAGCATCAGCCAGTTGAATCAGGTGTTGCGTGAAGAAAAGGATCGCGACCATGTAGTGGCGCTCGATACCGAGTTTGCCAATCGTCCCGACGGCCTTGTCGGCCTGACCGAAACCTACGACCTGCAACTGACCCGCCGCAACATCCGGCAAATGGATGCAGGACTGGTCTACACCGCCCTGCGCAATGGCCAGGTATTCAGCGGACTGGTCTACACCACGGACGGACGCCTGAGCGCCTTCGACCTCAAGCTGCTCGAAGACGACAAACACTACTTCCCCGATTACACCGCGGCTCCCGTGGTGCGCAAGGAAATCCTCGACGCTCACCCGCAACTGGCAACCCTGCTCAAACCGCTGGCCGAGCAACTGGATGACCAGACCATGCGCGAGCTCAACGCCAAAGTCGACGTCGAGCACCAGAGCCCGAGCAAGGTCGCCGCCGAATACCTGCGCCAGCATCCACCTGCACAGGAGCAGCCATAATCATGCTCGATACCTTTACTCACCTGGACTGGGCCGAGGTTCTGCATCTGACCTGGCAACACATTGCCCTGGTCGGCATTGCCGTAAGCCTGGCGATTCTGATCGGCGTGCCACTGGGCATCCTGATGACACGCTTCCCTTCCCTGGCCGGCCCCCTGCAGGCGTGCGCCACGGTGCTGTTGACCATTCCGTCGATCGCGTTGTTTGGCCTGCTGCTGCCGTTCTACTCCAAATTCGGCCAGGGCCTGGGGCCATTGCCGGCAATCACCGCCGTGTTCCTTTATTCACTGCTGCCGATCCTGCGTAACACCTACCTGGCGCTGACCAACGTCGAGCCCGGTATTCGAGAAGCCGCACGCGGTATCGGCATGACCTTCGGCCAGCGCCTGCGCATGGTCGAACTGCCCATCGCCGTGCCGGTGATCCTCGCTGGGGTGCGTACTGCCGTGGTGATGAACATCGGCGTCATGACCATTGCCGCCACCATCGGTGCCGGTGGCCTGGGTGTACTTATCCTTACCTCTATCAGCCGTAGCGACATGTCGATGCTGCTGGTCGGTGCTTTGCTGGTGAGCCTTCTGGCCATCTTCGCCGACCTGCTGCTGCAAACCCTGCAACGTGCCCTGACTCCAGAAGGACTGCGCAAATGATCGAACTTCAGAACCTGAGCAAGACCTTTCACGCCAACGGTAAAGACGTCAAAGCCGTCGATGCTGTCAGCCTGACCGTCAACGAAGGCGAGATCTGCGTATTCCTCGGCCCGTCCGGGTGCGGCAAGAGCACCACGCTGAAAATGATCAATCGCCTGATCACACCCACCTCCGGCAAGGTCCTGATCAATGGCGAAGACACTACCGGCCTTGACGAAGTAACCCTGCGTCGACGCATTGGCTATGTGATTCAGCAGATCGGTCTGTTCCCCAACATGACCATCGAGGAAAACATCACCGTGGTCCCGCGCCTGCTTGGATGGGACAAACAAAAATGCCACGAGCGTGCTCGCGAGCTGATGAGCATGATCAAGCTTGAGCCCAAGCAATATCTGCAGCGCTACCCGCGGGAGTTGTCCGGTGGACAGCAACAACGTATCGGTGTGATCCGCGCCTTGGCCGCTGAAGCGCCCCTGCTGCTGATGGACGAACCGTTCGGCGCGGTCGACCCGATCAACCGCGAGATGATTCAGAACGAGTTTTTCGAGATGCAGCGGGCATTGAACAAAACCGTGATCATGGTCAGTCATGACATTGATGAAGCCATCAAGTTGGGCGACAAAATTGCCATTTTCCGCGCGGGCAAACTGATCCAGATCGACCATCCCGACACCCTGTTGGCGCACCCAGCCGATGACTTCGTCAGCAATTTCGTGGGCCAGGACAGCACACTCAAGCGCCTGCTGCTGGTACGCGCCGAAGACGCTGCCGACAATGCGCCGTCGGTAAGCCCCGAGACGCCGGTGAGTGACGCGCTGGAGCTGATGGACGAACATGACCGCCGCTACCTCGTTGTTACCGATGCGCAGAACAAGGCCATGGGCTACGTGCGCCGACGTGACCTGCATCGCCAGCAAGGCAGCTGCAGCGACTTCCTGCGTACCTTCAATGCCACGGCCGCCCACGATGAACACCTGCGAATCCTGCTGTCGCGAATGTACGAGTTCAACCGCTCGTGGCTGCCAGTGCTCGATGCCGAGCAAGTGTTTCTTGGCGAAGTGACCCAGGAATCGATCGCCGCCTACTTGAGCTCGGGACGCTCGCGCGGTGGCAAGACCAATATCGTATCGCCGGCAGAAGTCGTGGTCTGAGTCATTAGTCCCCCAGGCAGCAACAAGGTGATCGGGCCTTGATGCTCGCCTGGGCAATCGACAACAGGACTCATTTATAAGCACTTAAGGAAGCGTCCTACATCAATTTTTTTTAACCCTTGTTAGCGTGCCCTCTCCTTTTCTCAGGTTCAGGGCAAGCCTACGTTCGTACCGGTAAATGCCGCGCTCAACGAACGACACACTTTCTCTGTTCGCCATCAGCTCGAATCGAACAAGGACGTGTGATGCACAAGCCCGCCTCTGAAGCCGAACTGCACCGTGCCAGGCGCAACCAGGAATTCACCAACACACCCTTCGATGTAGCCCAGTGCGCGTTCAGGCAGCCGCAAGTGAGCATCTTTCCGGTGCGCTATGCACTGGATGAGTCCCCGCACAGCAAAGCCAGCAACCAAGGACCGAACCCGCTGCCACCGAACTGGCAGGGGCAACTGCCCACGCTGAAAACCCGCAGCTACACCCTGCGCCAACTGCGTGACGGCTGGTTATATGTGTGGGACAGCGTCGAGCAAACCTTTCATGAGTATCAGGTCACTGGCGAGCACTTCACTCGCCACATCTGGAC